>JAZUKC010000199.1:0-35185 GCA_045643065.1 Prevotella sp. | reverse complement strand
ATCATCAAATATAGGGTCAGAGATGATATCCAATAGCTCTTGTGTCCATTCCATAATCAATCCTCAGGATTAAGTCCTTGCATGTTTCTACGCTTCAGGTTTGCCAGCACCGTGTATGCCGCAGCCAGTTCGCGCGTCTGTGGGTTCGGGTCGTTGAGTTGCGGTATCTTGCCGTCGTGCGTACTCACATATTCCTTAATGGCAGGCATCAGCGTCACGGCATGGTCGATGGTCATGTCGAGTTTCTGCTCGGCAATAGTGTCCTGTATCACCTTCAGCGTAGGCGCATCAACAGTCTTAGACATCACCTCGTATGCACGCTGGAATGGGTTGATGGAGTCAATTAGGTTGATGGACAGTTTGTCGATGTTGATGAATCGGTTAGCAAGCTTCAGCAGACGGTCGCCATCGCTCTTCTCCTCGCTGTCGTTGCTCCCGTCATAGTTGATAGGTTCGCCCTTTTCGTTATACAACTCGTTGCCTTTTACCACTGTGTCAACGATCACTCTCTGGCGAACCTCCTCTACCTCTTCCTCCGTCAGGTCAGGGTAACGCTCACGTATTACCTTCGGAATCAATACCTTCGTTATCGTCTCTGCCGTTGTCGTTCCGCTGATAGCCCTTGCCACAAGTTCGTCTTGCAGGATGTTTGCCTTCAGGTCATCCAACTGTTCCTGCACAATCTGCTTCGTACGTGCCGATGACAGCGGTTTCAGTCCTTCGATGGTTATTGTGTGCACCTTATCATCGTCCTCTTCCTCCTCGTCCTTCGTTGTTTTGAACCTCCACGATGGAGCCATCACCTGCTCCATAAGCAGCGATGCCGTTATCGCTTTGAGGAAATCATTTACAGCAACCTTAACCTCAGCCTGCTCTGCATCTGGCATGGCAATCATGTTCACGAAGCGAGCCGTGTCTTTTCCTTCGCTGTCGCGAGTGCAGCGACCTATTATCTGGATGACCTCGGTCAGTGAACCACGCACGCCCACTGTCAGACACATCTCACACCACTGCCAGTCGAAACCTTCCTTTGCCGTGCCAAGGGCTATGATGATATCCACCTCCTCTGGGCGTTTCATCTTCTGCAGATACTCCTGCACCATGTTGCGGTCCTTCATCTCGTCCTCCACGAGGTCTGCAACCTTTAGCATACGCCCGTCGGCAGTTCGTATGTGGTATATGCCTGTGTTATAGTCCTTATGGTCCAGCGTACCGATTATCTTCATTATCGCGTCCGTCTCGGTATATTTGCCTTGACCTGTTGATGCACGACTGTTTACGCTCGGTATGTGGATGATAGTCTTCTTACGTGTGTCAAGCACCTCGCCGATATGGTCGAGGTATGATCCATGATAAAAGTGATAGCCAAGGATGAGATTCTTGAGATGCTTGTAGCCATTGAGCTGCTGATAGTAGTTGTAGGTCACGGGATAGAAGCGAGCCTCGTCTTCCGTACGGAGCACAGGCACGCCATCGCCACGGAAATATGAACCAGTCATTGCTACGATGTGTCCTGTGGAGTTGTTCATCACTCGGCGCACGATGTCGCCAAGTCCAGAGTTGGCATCGGCACTGGTGTGGTGAAACTCATCTATGCCCAACAGCACATCGTTGAAGGCAGAGTCGTCGAGCATCTTCACACCATTGCGCAGCGTGGCATGGGCGCATACGAGCACCTTAGCCTTGCAACTGTCGCTGAAGAACTCAACGAACCTGCCGGCTTTGTCTTTCTCGTTCTGCACATCGCAGAGATTAAAATATGTGGCTACTGTCCAGTCGGCGAAGAATCCGAACTTGGTGAGATTAGTGTCATTGAACGATCGACCGATACTCTTCTCCGGTACGGCGATGACAACCTTCTTGATGCCTTGGTTCTGCAATTTGTCCAAGGCGATGAACATCATGGCACGGCTCTTTCCCGATGCAGGAGGAGCCTTGATTAGCAAAAAACGTTTGTTGCGAGCTTCGTATGCCTTAGCTTGCATCTCGCGCATGCCAAGACTGTTGGTTTGTGTTGACTTGCCGTTTTGTGCATAACGTATGTCAACGATATTTGTTGTTTGTTGTGCGTTCATAATTGTTATTGGTTATGAACGCTCTTTGAAAGTTTTGTAAGAAGTCTGTCTAAATATTGAAATAATGTCCCTCGTACCTGTTGTTGGTAATATACTTTACGAAATAACAGTCATGGCGCTTTTCAAATAGAACATACCAGGTAATATTGAAGCGATTATAAATCATATATTTCAAATCGTTTCCGTATTTGCTGAAGAATTCCGGCGCAGGTTTATGAAGACAAATATTGATATGATTATCCACATAGTCAACTAAATCGTCAACATATTTAATAGCAAAAGGATAGCTATAAAGATATTCTTCCTCTATTAGTATATCGATCAGATTTAGAAGGTCAGATTCGACCAAAGGAGAATATATAACTTTCATGCGAAGCGGCTTTTTAGGCTTTGATGAAGTCTATTCTTTAATTCTTCTCCGCTGATAGCTGTAGAAATATCATCTCTGTTTGTTGGATAAGATACAATAATATTTTGAGGTGTACTTCTGTATCTTAATGCAACATTTGGTTCGTTTGCCATCATCGGTTCATCTTCAATATGTTCGTATGTTTTGCTCATATTTAACGTAATGAATATTGTAGATTGCAAAAGTACGAATTATTTCTTTAACCACCAAATTTTCCTTACTGTTTTTTCAAAGAGCGCTTAATTATTCGTTATTAATGCCTTTTCTCTCCTCCCCCAGGGGAGGTCGGGAGGGGCTTCTTATTTCTTTGTCATCTTCTCATACATCTTGAACAGACATTCCAATCTTGCTTCGTCTGATGCGAAAGGATAGCCGGGATAGCAGGACTCTACCACGTCGTCGAGATGTGCATGTGCAGCCTTCAGGTTCGGTGGCATCTCGTCTGGGTCATAAAGCTCTGCAAGGGTCCAGCCAGGATAGTCTTCTCGTGCAAGCAATACGTCTGTTGCTGCTTCCTCTATCTCTTTCTTCTTTGCTGCGGAGATTTTGGGGAAGGGGAAGGTGTTGTAACAAAGTCCTGCTGAGTAGCGGTATCGTGTTTCTAACCTTCCTCCTACAGCACGAACCCAATCCATGTGGATGCGAGAGGTTAGAAAACCTAGTATTGAAATATCTTTTGTACCTATTACCATACAACTATTGGCACTGATATTGCCATCTTCCAAATATCCCATAGGAATATAGTTTCTATTTTCAGATGAGGTACTTGGAATTATTATGAATGGAGTATTCATTGGCTGGGTTATCTGTGCAAATAGATGCGGAATAGCAGCAAGCTGAGGACGTGAAGATTTTTCACGAATAGCTTTCAATTCGTCTATTCTTTTTCTTATCTCCGGACTTTTTAGATATTCTCTTTCGTCCTCATTGTATAGCCAAATACACCATCTTCGCTTGCCGTTAATGAAATCATCTGCCCCAATCAAAGGTTTAATGAACTTCTCAATTTCAGGTTCACGCCTTAATAATTCGTTTCTTTCTTCATCTGCGAGAATTAATTTTCCACCATCAGCAGGCATATTGCCAAAGTTCATCAAAGGAACATTACATATAGGTTGATTCCTGTTCTCCACATATATTGTTGGTGTGTCCATCAAGAGCGGGGAAATGTTTTTTACGACCTTGACAGAGTCTTTTTCAAAGATTCTCCTTGTTCTTATGCAATTTTCATTAGCGACACCAACGATTATTACTGTAACTGCAGCATTATATTTTGCGTTATTAGCCCATTTAAATGAGGTATATGCGAAGTCAATGCAGACACCTCCTTGTAACACTCGCTTCCATAAAAGAGCGACTTGCAGTCCTTGGCATATTGAGTTCGTGGTAACAAAAGCATATTTGGCTTTATTACCATGAGTGGTAGAAAAATTTTGGCGTTTAAATACTAAAATAGATTTTTTTTCGTTTATCTTTATGTAGCTACAATAAAAGTAATAACATATGGGTAAATCAAAAGACATTCCAATTAGTAAATTCCAGGTAAACGCTATTGATGTACTTCGCATGATTCCCGACGAGACGCTGGCAAAACTTGCTTCTGATACGAAGGTGGATTACTGCACGAAGGTGCTGACGGGAGAACGTATGTTCTATCTTCTGCTGTATGCATTTATCAAATGTGACAGAATCAGTCAGCGTAGGCTTGAGGACTATTTTCAGCTTAAGGCATTCAAGTTCCTGTTCAATCAGACAGCAGACGGCAAAGTCTCACATAGTTCCATATCCACCCGTCTGAAAAAGATTGACGTTTCATTCTTTAAATCAGCCTACGAGTTGATATACAGTCAGTTATCAGAACTCTATACGGAGGAGGAGATTGCCGACAAGCATATCGTCCGTATAGACAGCAGCATGGTGTCTGAAACCTGCAACAAACTGATTGAGGGCATGATAAACGGTACATACAAAGGGGCATCCAATGCTCGGAAACAATTGAAATATACCGTTGGCTTCGATGGCTTTGGAGCGCTTCTTGCAGAAATTCTCACAGAACAGAAATATGCAAGCGAGGATCTCGCCATGCCTAAGGTTCTTGATGCGCTTATATCAAAAGACAAGCACCATCAGAATCTGTATACCCTGGACAGAGGATTCAGTTCACTTGCTAATTTCAAGAGCGTGACTGAGCAGAAAGCTGAGTTTGTGGGCAGGCTGAAACTGAACAGGCGTATGCAGAATGTACGTATCCTCTCTGACGAGAAAACCGATAAAGACCTCGGAAACCTTGAACTGGTTGAGGATAAGATTGTACATTTCTACGATACTGAGAAAAAAGGGTACGACGATACTGAGTTCCGTGTAATCGTTGCAAAGTTCAAACAACCTCACAATTCCTCACGTAATGGGGATGACGCACAGGAACGTGAAATCCGTTTCGTAACTAACAACTTGATCCTCAGTGCAAAGGAAATAACTTTGGCATATAAGAAAAGGTGGGACATAGAGGTGTTCTTTCGCTTTCTGAAGCAGGAACTGAGTTTCTCTCATCTGCTTTCAACAAACGAAAATGGATTGAAGGTCGTACTCTATATGACTCTCATAACCGCCATGCTGGTCATGATATACAAGAAGCGGAACGGTATCGGATACAGCAGAGCAAAGTGGTGCTTTGCATTAGATATGGAGGATTGGATTAATATGTACACCGTTTACATTACTGGTGGAGACTTAAGTCTGCATGATACACGCGGACTTGTCAGAACAAGAATTCCATAATATACTCAGATACTCAAAAGTCTATAATATATATTAAATCATCTTTCTACCACTCATGCTTTATTACCTCTAATATAATCTGCTCCAGCCTTAAACCAACAAGCAATATAATCTAATTCGCCAAAGTCTCTATGGAACAATAATTCCATATCCCTTTTTTGTGACTCGTCCTGTCTCCTGCTTCCCAAATACGGCGGATTACCAAACACAAACACCTCATCCTCCTTCTCATGCGGACACACCACATTCCAATCCATACGGCAAGCATTACCACACTTTATCTGAGTGATATTCTGCAACGGGAGAGCCTGAGTGTTTACGCCAAAACTGTCGTGCAACTTCTTGTTCATCTGATGTTCAGCAAGCCAGAGGGACAGCATGGCTATCTCGTGAGGGAAGTCCAGCAACTCTATGCCATAGAACTGGCGGATGGTGATGCACGAACCATCGATGAACTGCAGCATCGACTCGCGAGGGTGGCACTGGCGAATGAGTTCCAGAATGTCCATCTCCAGCAGACGGAGCATCTTGTATGTGATAATCAGGAAGTTGCCACTACCACAGGCAGGGTCGAAGAACTTCATCTTCGACATACGCAACAACAACTGATTGCACGATTTCTCTATCGGCTTGCACTCTTTCAGATACTGTGCCTCTGAGAGAGCACCGACATCATGCATCTGCTTCTTCTGTTTCAGTTGTTCGGATAATACATTATATTCGTCCCTGAGTTCATCGAGGAAGAGCGGATTGATCACCTTCATGATGTTAGGCACAGAGGTGTAGTGCATGCCCTGGTTGGCGCGTACGTCTGGGTTTACCACCGCCTGAATCATCGAACCGAAGATGTCAGGGTTGATGTCCTGCCAGTCGAGGTCGCCACACTCGATGATAATCTTCCTCGCCTTCATGCTCATCCTCGGTATCTGTATGTCGAGGGCAAAGAGTCCACCGTTGACGTATGGGAACTGACGGATGATGTCTGCCACATCCGCACCACGGTATTTCTCTTGAACATCCATGATGTGGAACGCCTCGTGCAGATAGTCGCTAAGGTCGCTGCCGTCTGCCTTGGTGTATTGCTTGATGGAGTTGGAGAAGAGGTTCGGCTCGAAGATGCCGGTGTCCTCGGCAAAGAAGCAGAACAGCAGTCGGGAAATGAAGATGTTGAGGTCGTGCAGGTCGCTGTCAGTAGAGAATTCGTTGTATGCACGAAGCTCATCGTGCAGCTTGGCGAGTTTCTCTGCTGCCTTCACATCGGCAGGCGATTCCTCGACGTTATGCACACGCTCAACGTCGGCTAATGGATAGAAGAAAGAAAAATCGCAGTAGAGACGGCTGACGGGATTCTCGTAGCTGTCCTGCTCTCGGCGATCGTAAGCGATGATTGTCTCGCCATCGCTCACGCAGATAATCTTCGGAGCAGCCTTGACGACCTGAGCGTCTGCCTTGAGACGTTCAAGTGTAGAGGTCAGAGAGACTGTCGGCGCTGACTTGTAACACAACAGGCCCTTGATGAGCAAACCGTCAAAGGTCTTCAACACTCCCTTGCCTTCCTTGTATCGGGAGATGTCCTTTTCACTCTTGCCAAAGGCATACAGCAAGTGGTAACCAACATCGTTGGCTGCCACCTGCCTATGCTTCAGTTCTTCCAGTCGGCTCTCGATGTCACGATAGCCTAATTGGTTTCGCTTTGCCATAGCACAATAGATTTTAAGGACGTTGCTGTCTTATCTGGTGTGAGCTATGACAAAGGACCTCAGGTGAAGATACAAAGAAAGCGCGGACGCAATCTTATCTCCAACCAGAGGCCCTAGGAAAGCCCACACTATACAGATAAGCCGTCCACGCTATTGCGCAGACGTTCCTATTATTCTGTATAGTGTAATTACTGAATCAAATAAAGAATTTCCTAGGTTCCTGGTTGATTCGATAACACAGAACGTTGTTATTTATTCCAAAATGTCTTTTTCTCCCATCGCAGTTTTACGCCATGCGTGGAGTGTCGGGCGCATATCATGTTACAAAAGTAACAAAAAAAAGTGAACATCTTGTAGGGATGCTCACTTTTTTTGTTTTTTTTAGTACATTTCCAGTTTTCTTACTTCACTGGCACCTCCTCGAGTGCACACTTCAGTAGCTGCCAGAACTTTGGCATTGGACTGATCTGACAACGCTCGTGTGGAGTGTGAGGATGCTCGAGAGTTGGACCGAAGCTTACGATGTCGAGACCTGGATACTTGCTCAGAATGACAGAGCACTCAAGACCGGCATGAACCACATTCACCTTTGCCTCGTTGCCGAACTCACGCTTGTAGATGGCAGACATCACCTTGATCATCTCTGAGTCTGGATTTGGATCCCAACCCATGTAGTCGCCACTGAGAGTTACCTTCATGCCCGCCATGCAGAAGCAGCTCTCGAGCATGTTGCAGAGATATTCCTTCTGCGATTCGCTTGCCGAACGAGCAAGAATCTTTATGGCAGCCTTGCCCTCGCAGATATTAACGATGGCGAGATTGCTTGATGTCTCAACAACCTCTGGGATAGAAGGGATGTTGCGTAGCACACCGTTGTGGCAAGCGTTGATGGCGTTGATTACGTTGTCCTGAATGTCCTCAGGTATCTGAGTCTTAGGAGTTTCGATGTCCTCGGCATAAACCTCAATTGTGTTCTCAATGCCCTTGTATTCGTTGTTGAAAAGCTGACAGTACTCTGCCACTATCTCCTTCATCTCGTCAACGTTCTCTGCAGGAACGGTGAACACAGCCTCGCAATAGTTAGGGATGGCGTTGCGCATATTGCCACCAGCCCATGAAGCAACGCGGGCATCGATGTTTGCAATGGAATCGACAGCGATGCGGGCCATCAGCTTGTTGGCATTGGCATGGCCGAGACCGATGTCGAGACCAGAGTGTCCACCCTTCAGACCCTTGATGATGATTTTCACAGCCTTGTCGCCTTCCTCCACCTCAACGTCCTTGTATTCAATTTCGGCAGTCACATCGATGCCACCGGCTGAACCGACAACCATCTCGCCCTCTGTTTCCGTGTCGAGGTTAAGCAGAATCTCACCTTCGAGTTCGCCCTCTGGCAGAGCATTCGCACCTACCATCGATGTCTCCTCGTCGGCAGTGATGAGTGCGTTCAGCGGACCGTGCTTCATTGTCTTGTCCTCCATGATAGCCATGATGGCAGCAACGCCCATGCCGTCGTCAGCGCCAAGCGTTGTGTCAGTAGCATATACCCAGTCGCCTTCGATGCGTGGCTGTATAGGGTCAGTCTCAAAGTTATGTGTTGACGAAGGTCCCTTCTGTGGCACCATGTCCATGTGTGCCTGAAGGATGACGCCCTTGCGATTCTCCATTCCAGGGCTTGCTGGCTTCTTCATGACAACGTTGCCGGCAGGGTCAAGGAAAGCCTCTACGCCAGCCTTTGCTGCGAAGTCAAGCAGGAACTGTTGTATTTTCTCAAGATGTCCAGAAGGACGTGGTACCTGTGTCAGCAGGTCGAAATTGCGCCAGATGCACTCTGGCTGAAGGTTTTTAATCATACAAGACCCACCCCGCCCCTCCCGTGGGAGGGAGTATTTATGCTCCGTGGGGGGAATTTGGAGTTTTTAGTATTTGTATTTAAGTTATTTCATTCTGTTGCACATAGTGGCAGTAGATTGATAGTAAATGCAAAGTTACGTTTTATTTCTACAAACAAGATGCAACAGATATAAACTTTAACATATTTTTAATTATTGGCGTCAGGTAAACAAATATAACTTGCAGAATGTTAAACTACAGTAATTTGCAAGCCCCAAAGTTTGGGCCTTTTACCGGACATCAAAATTGAATAAAGGAGCATACGGAGTAGATACAAAAATTTGGTTGTTTCGGAGAAATGTTGTAACTTTGCAGACGTTATTTGTCCGTTGGACCATAAGACGCTATCCTAAGATTTTGACTTACAATGAGTTCCTTGCAGAGTGGAATAACTCTGACGATTGTATATTGGTGCATACAAGTGGTAGCACCGGCAGGCCGAAACCTATGCGCGTGGAGAAGAGGCGAATGCTGAACTCTGCACGCATCACTTGCGATTTCCTGGACCTTAAGGCCGGTGACTCCGCTTTGCTGTGCCTTCCTCTTGACTACATTGCAGGGAAGATGATGATGGTGCGCAGCATTGAGCGCAACCTGAAACTACACACTGTATCGCCAAACAACCACCCCCTTGCCGGCGGCAACCTGCCAACGACAGAATTCGACCTCATTGCCATGGTTCCGTCGCAGGTCTATTGTTCGCTGCAAGTGCCGGAAGAACGCCGCATACTGATGCAGACACGCCATATAATAATAGGTGGAGGAGCAATCAGTAGCGAGCTGGAGCGTGAACTGAGCACCTTCCCTAACGCTGTGTGGAGCACCTACGGCATGACGGAAACCCTCTCGCACATAGCCTTACGCCGTCTGAACGGTCCTTCGGCCAGTGCGTGGTATCATCCCTTCAGTTCCGTTAGCATTAAGCAAGACAGCGATGGATGCCTTATAATTGATGCGCCACTTGTTCATGACGGTCAACTCGTAACCAATGACATCGTCGTCATAAACGAGCAGAATGATTTTCGCATCATCGGAAGGAAAGATAACGTGGTTTGCTGCGGAGGCGTAAAGTTGCACATAGAACAGATAGAAGAGAAACTGCGACCATACGCCAGCGGCGACTTCTGCATCACGAAGCGTCCCGATCCGAAGTTTGGTGAGGTCCTTGTGCTTCTGACCACAAGACAGGCCACAGATTGGTCGCAAGTCTTCAGCTCTGCGCTCACGCCTTATGAAGTCCCCAAGGATGTTTGCGTTGTTGACGAGGTGCCTCTGACGCGGACGGGGAAGATAAATCGCAAGGCAGCCATTGATATTGCAAGAGGTATTGAATCGGGAGGTGAAAGGTAGCGAATCACCTCCCGATTCAATACCTTTTACCCTTCGATTCAATACCTCTTACAATCTCTCCCAAAATACTTCTCATGCCAATGTCTGACGCACTGACGCAGAGATGCTGTATTTTGTTGATTATTATACACTTACCACAACACTGTATTTCAAAGATCTGACGCATATCTGACGCAAACCGACGCAACGCTGACGCAAAGAAAACTAATTTGTGACAGTACCGCGTCGGTTTATGTCAGACTTTTGTGTGAAAACAAAAAACAGTGTCGAATAAAAATAGAAAACGGGGAGCAACTGCCCCCCGTTCTTTTTAGGTCTTATCTTGTTTAGTCAATCTCCTTGAGTTGCTGCTTAACCAGTTCGATGTCAGCCTTAAGCTTTTCTACGCGACGGTTCATCTCGTCGAGCAGAGAGTTACCCTTCTTGCTTGCTACAGAGAGGAAACCAAGGTTGTTCTCGTAGGTCTTCAGATCCTGACGCATAGCCTCAAGACGACGCTGCAGACGAGTGCGCTCGTTGTCAACAGCCTGCTCGCCACGCTTTGCAGCTGCCTTCATGCTCTGCTTGAAGTTGTCCATACGGCGACGCTGACTGTTGGCGTTGAGAATCTTATGCACCTTGTCAAGCGCAGCGTGGTATTCGTCGTAAATCTTATCCTTGTCGCGGAAAGGAACGTAACCGATAGAGTTGAACTTCTCAATGAGTTCCTGCATCTTCTTCTGTACGCCTTCGCCAGCCTCTTCAGCCAGTTTCTCAAGTTCAGCGATAACGTCCTTCTTCTGACGGAGATTCTCCTTCTCCTCGTTGCGTGTGCCAGCATTGGCAGCATTACGAGCCTCAAAGAAGTGGTTGCAAGCGCCGAGGAAGTCCTGCCAGAGCTGGTCGCCAAGCTTCTTAGGTACCATGCCAATCTCCTTCCATTCCTTCTGGAGTTGCATCATCTTGTCAGCTGTTGACTTCCAGTCAGTGCTGTCCATCAGTGCCTTAGCCTTCTCTACGAGAGCCTGCTTCTTTGCAGCATTCTCGTTGAAACGCTCCTTCATCTCCTTGAAGTACTGTGTCTTCTTCTGGAAGAATGCGTCGCATGCAGAACGGAAACGCTCAAAGATTTTTACGTTCATCTTCTGTGGAGCGAAGCCGATGGTCTTCCATTCAGCCTGAAGTTCGATAATCTTCTTTGTAATCTCCTCCCACTCGCTTGAGTTCTGGCATTCAGTCTTTGAGAGTTCCTCAACCTGCTCGCAGAGAGCAGTCTTCTTTGTGAGGTTCTCCTCCTCCTTAGCACGAATGTCCTCATAGTGCTGCTGGTGGCGCTTGTTGATAACGGTAGAAGCAGCCTTGAAACGAGTCCAGATCTGCTCACGGAGATCCTTGGCAACAGGACCAATCTCACGATACTCCTGATGCAGTTCCTGTAACTGGTGGAATGCTGAAATTACATCTTCCTCGTCAGCCAGTTTCTCTGCAGCCTCGCAGAGCATAGTCTTTGCCTCAAGGTTCTTCTTGAAGTCATACTCACGAGCTTCAGAGTTCAGCTTCAGCAGATCATAGAACTGCTCCACATAGAGCTGATAAGAGCGCCAGAGCTCAGTCGCATTCTCTGCAGGCACAGCCTTAATCTCCTTCCATTCAGCCTGGAGCTGCTTAAACTCCTGATATGACTGATTAGCCTCCTCAGGTGAGGTGACCATTGTCTTTATCTTTTCGATGATGGCCTGCTTCTTCTTCAGGTTCTCCTGTTTCTCAGCCTCCTGCTCAAGGAATACCTTCTGACGCTTTTCGCGTATAACGGCCATTTCAGCCTTGAACACGTCCTCTGTATCGTCTTGCTGAATAACATACTTCTCAGGATCGCCACCCTGCTCAATATACTCCTTGAGCTTCTGCTCGCGTTCCTGGAAGTGGAGCTTGTAGAAAAGGCTCTTTAGCAGTTCAACTTCTTCCTTTGCAGGAGTTCCTTCACCCTGAGCCAGTTCCTTAACACGCTCGATAACCTGCGCTATTGTCTCATAACGCGTTTCTTGAGAGTCCATCATAACTTTTGTTTTAGTTTTGAATCGATGATTTTAATCACAAATTAGAATTATATAATGTATATACGCACGCACATAATAATTATATGTAGAATGCGATAATTCGGTGCGAAATTACACAAAATATTTCAAATAACCTAAAGATTTTATGTTTTTCTTATTATGAAACACAAAAATAACCAATAATCTTTGGTTTTTTGAGATATTATTTGTACTTTTGCCATCAAATCATAAAAATTATTAACTTAATACACATTAATATGAAAAAATTTTTACTCTCATTACTCGCCCTCGTGGCATGTGTTTGTGTAAATGCTCAGGATCCTAAGGTTGTACTGGATTTTACCGATGGTGTTAATACATGGGGATTGCCTGACGGTTCTGCGAATGGTTTCAAAGGCGAAAAGACTTTCACCAATGGAACCTATACCATCAAGGTGAATGCAGCAGACAACGGTTACTACTTGTCATCCAACAAGACTCTTCTTTTCGGAAAGAACAACTCTTCTCTCACGCTTCCTGCATTTGACTTCAAGGTAGGCAAGATTGTGCTCAAGGCCAACAATGGTTCTGGCAAGGTCACAATGAACTTCTTTGTCGGTGAAACAGAGGTCAGTACAAGCGTAACAGGTATTAGTCAGGACGCTACTTTCGGTATTAACTCAGACTATCAGACTGCAGGAACTATTTACACACTCAAGGTTACTAATGCCAACAACTGCCAGTTCCAGAAGATTGAAATCTATGAGTCAACAGGCGAGAAGGTGAAAGGTGCAGCTAACCTGAAGTGGGACAAGCAGACCACAACAGCAATCCTTGGCAACCAGTTTACATCTCCAAAGTTCACATACTCAACTGATGCTACTATCACTTTCGCTTCAAACAACACAGCTGTAGCAACTGTTGACAACGAAGGTGTTATTTCACTTGCTGGTGAGGAAGGCGAGGCTACCATCACAGCAACATCACCAGCTACAGAGAATTATGAAGCAGGTGAGACCTCAATAAAGGTAACCGTAACCCACCGCAATTATTACACCAAGACCAACAGTATTGCTTCTGGTGAAAAGTATATCATTGTTGCTGCATGGGATGACGCAATGTACTACATGAAGCCTCTTGCTGCAAATAAGACTTACGGATATCCTGATGGTGGCAAACTGACAGGCGTGAAGGACGAAATCTATTTCAACGCAAGCGACAATTACGAGTTCACAATCACAGAGTTCAATGGTGGTTACTCTATCTGTGGCGCTGATGGTAGATACTACTACAACGACAACGAGCACAACAGTTTCAATGCTGGTGACGAGGCTCAGGCATGGACCATCACTCCTATGGGCGACGGAACATTCAAGATTGCTATGGGTGACTACTACATTCAGCAGGGTGAGGAGAAGGCTGACGGCACGCGCTACACAACCTTCGGTGTTTACAATACCGCCAAGAATGGTACATTCCTCCCATGTCTCTATAAGTATTCAGGTATAACTTCTGGTGTCAGCAACGTAACTGTAAACGCAGATAACGCAACAGTTTACAACCTCGCTGGTCAGCGCGTGGATGCTAATGTTAAGGGCATCGTCATCAAGGGTGGCAAGAAGTTCATCAACAAGTAATCAATAAGCAATACATACTATAAAGGATAACTCTATACCACGAATATAGAGCTATCCTTTTTTACTTTCTTTTTAAATAAGACTATGAGAGTGAACATCATAAGAGTGGCAATGCTGCTCATTGCGTTGTTTGCGACCACTTTGGCACAAGCACAGCCTGCTGGCACATACTATAAGAACGCCAACGGCAAGAAGGGAGCAGAACTTAAGACTGCATTGTGCGGCATTATCAATAATCATACGAATGTCGGTTACGACGGACTGCTTGAATTGTACCACACTACCGACAAACGTGCCGACGGTTATCTGTGGGATATGTATTCAAACAAGACAAACTATGTCATTGGCGGTCCTGCTGAGAACCATCAGTACAGCAAGGAAGGCGATGGCTACAATCGCGAGCACTCTGTGCCTCAGAGCTGGTTCAGCGAAAGGTCACCGATGAAGTCGGATGCTTTCCATGTAGTGCCAACAGACGGATATGTAAACAATCGCCGCAGCAATTACCCTTACGGCGAGAACTCTGGCGCTACATACAAGAGCAACGGCAGTTTCAGCAAGGTCGGAACATGCACTACAACCGGTTATAGCGGAACCGTATTTGAACCAAACGACGAATACAAGGGCGACTTCGCGCGCATCTATTTCTATATGGTAACATGCTATGAGAATACCTGTACCTCATGGTCAGGCGGCATTTTTACCTCTTCAAAGTATCCAGGCCTTGCCAAGTGGCAACTCGACATGCTGCTACGTTGGGCAAAGGCAGACCCTGTGTCGCAGAAAGAGATAGACCGCAACAATGCTGTCTATGCTGCGCAGAAGAACCGCAACCCATTCGTTGACTATCCAGGATTGGAGCAGTACGTCTGGGGTAGCAAGACCAACGAGGAGTTCTCTTACAACGACTACATTGTGCCAGAAGGCAACGAGAGTTCTGGTGACAACTCCGGAAGCGAAGGCGAAGGAGGCGAAGGCGGTGAAGGCGAAGGCGGTGAGAGTACCGGCAACGATCCTGTTGCTCCTACTGACGGCTATCTTGTCTATGAACCATTTGACGATGTGAAGGATGGCAACAGCGTGGAAAGCGGCGGAAGCAGCACTGTCTGGAACGGAAACAGCCAGTGGACATCAATCAGCACATGCTATCAGGCTGGTGGCGCAATCCGCATAGGTAAGGGCGCTGGTACAGGCAAGATTGTCTCTAAACCAATCCAGTTTACAGGTGGAACACTCTGTGTATCTGTTGATGTCAAGGGATGGACGACTGTCGAGGGCGACCTGAAGGTCTCTCTTACAGGTGGCGGCATGAAGACCGTTAGCTATGATGCGAAGATGGAGGACAACTTCGAAACAAAGACACTGACATTCGAGAATGTTTCAGCCAATCCACAACTCACCATAGAGACATCCAGCAAGCGTGCCTTCCTGGACAACATCCGTGTATGGGACCCTACTGCTACTACTATCCGTCCAACCCACTCTGACCATTGCAGCAGCGCTTTCTTCTCGCTTAGCGGTCAGGCCTACCATTCGTTGCCAACCACACCTGGCATATATATACATAATGGTAGAAAGGTTGTGGTGAAATAAGAGCCCCTCTCCCCCGTCCCCTCCCCCAAATGGGAGGGGAGAGAATTGAAGAAAGTCTCATTCTTCATTCTTCACTCTTCATTCTTCTTTATAAAAAAGACAATGCGGAAATACATTACACTTTACATTCTTCTCCTTTGCAACAGCCTTTATGCCTATGTGCCAGAAGGTTACTATGCAAACATCAACGGGAAGAAGTGTGTCGAACTGAAGGCTGCGCTTAATGCTATCATTGCGCAACATGAAGAGCTCGGCTACAATAGTTTGTGGGACTATTACTACCTTACCTACACTCATCCTGACAATCGTCAGCGCGTGCTGGACATGTACTCCGACAACGAGTATTACTTCAGCAGCACCACTGCCGTGGCAAACATGAACAAGGAGCACAGTGTGCCTAAGTCATGGTGGGAAGGAGGGCAGAACGTAGCACCAGGCTACGACCTCTACAATGTTATCCCAAGCGATGCTAATGCCAACATCAGAAAGAGCAATAACCCTATGGGCGTAGTTACTGATCCGAAAGCATGGACAAACGGAACGACCAAGGTAGGAACAGGCACTATTGGCAGTGTTACAACAACTTTCTTCGAACCTGCCGACCAGTACAAAGGCGACTTTGCCCGCATCTATTTCTACATGGCCACATGCTATCCCGACCTTAAATGGCTTGCCGACAAAGGCGCATACATGTCTGAAAATCTGCCTCTGACCATCGAAGACTGGATATTGCCAACACTCATCTCGTGGAGTAATGCCGATCCCGTTGACGACGAGGAGATTCTTCGCAATGAGAACGTGGCTGCCATACAGCATAATCGCAATCCGTTTGTTGACTATCCTGAACTCGTGGAGTACATCTGGGGCAGCAAAAAGGATGAGGCATTCGTCCTCACTGCCCATACAGCAAACGAGACAGCACAGTCAACCTTCCATGCAGCCGTGCCAATCTTCTCCATCGTTGGTGGCACAGCCGATGCACCAAAGGAACTTGCCGCCGGCACTACACTCAAGATTACTGGCAGTACCGGTTTCAGTACACTGCAGTACCGCATAAACAACGGCGAATGGAAAAGTCAGAAGTACACCATAGGTTATAGTCAAACTACTCAATCTCAGTACTATTCAGCTCCACAAATCGAACTGACCATAGACGAGAATACTCATGTTGAGGCCTACTGCACGCAGGACGAGCGTGAGCCAAGTAGCACGATTGATAGCTATTACAAGATAGTCAACTACGAAGATTTGTACCTGTTGTATGATGCCTTCGAAGGACTTAAAGGCAATAGCCTTAGCGCTCAAGGTTCGTCGAGTGCATGGGCTGGCAACGAGAATTTCCCAATCGTTGAAACTGTCTATTGCGCCGGCAATGCCGTACGCCTTGGCAATGGAAGCAGTACCGGCAGCATGACGTCACGCAAACTGAACTTCGCCGGTGGCACACTGACCGTCGGACTTGGCGTAAAGGGGTGGACCACGATAGAGGGCGATTTTAATGTCAGCGTATCGGGCAGCAAGGCAAAGACTGTGAAATACACATCGAAGATGGCAGACGACTGGGAACCCATCTCTCTGACATTCGAACAGGTAACTGCCAACCCAACCATCACCATCTCAACCACAGCCAAGCGTGCTTTCCTCAACTTCGTTTCGGTAGAATCAAGCCTGCTGAACAGCATCTCGGCACCAACGGTAACCACAACCGACATCTACTACACCATCCATGGTCAGCGTCTCAGCAGGCGCCCAACCTTGCCAGGTCTCTACATCATCAATGGCAAGAAGGTGCTGGTGAAATAGGTCTCGCTTTGCTCGAAGTTAAAGAGTTAAGGAGTTAAAGAGTTAAAAATGACAACTCCGTTCCGCTGTTTTTTTTAACACTGAGGCACAGAGGACACAGAGTTCACAGAGATTTTTGAGTTCCATTCGGATTACAACGTGCTGCATAGTACTCAAAAAAACTCCGTGTTCTTTGTGTTCTCTGTGCCTCAGTGTTTAAAAACAGGTAGATGGTTACGAGTTAATCAATTCTCTACTCTATGCAATTACTGCAGTACTTCCTATCAAGTACTGCAGTAATTCGTAAGGAGTACTGGAGTAATTCGTAGCAAGTACTGGAGTAATTCGTAGCAAGTACTGGAGTAATTCGTAGCAAGTACTGGAGTAATTCATAGCAAGTACTGGCCCCATCTGGTTTTGTTCTCAGTGTAAAAAAACGTCATTAGAATGGTAAGATACACATGCAAAATGTTAACAAAAACCGTAAAATCGTAAATTTTTATGCTGTTTGTTCCGAAAATACATAAATTTGAGCACAGATTACATAAGATATTCCATTTTTTTTCGTATCTTTGCAAACAGTTTTGATGAACTAAGAAATAAATAATGTATAATTAATAAACCAAAAGCTTATGAAAAAAATTACACAACACCTTAAGGTTGTAGTGCTGATGGGTATCATATCGCTTGGTATGATATGTGCTCAGCAGGCATCTGCAGCTGAGAAGAATGTCAATGTTCGGTGTCTTAAGACCAACACTGGCAACTATTTCCCTCTGGTTCGTGTGAGTATGATGGTTGTGCCTGATGGCGGTAGTACCTTCGAGATTCTTCTCAAGGACGGTCAGGGCGAGGCTAACGTATCATCTATCTCATTCGAGAAGCATACGGTACTTATCGACCTGGATAAGTATAAGGTACCAACTGATGGTGGTGGCACCAGTGTTGATACATCAAAGAAGAACTACATGTTCACAAACGTTGGTAAGTTCTTCTCGCTCGGTAAGGACAAGCCTATGCTTCAGCCTATTGAGGGCAAAAACCTGTTCAATGTTACTGACAGAGACGGTGCAGTGCTTGCAACAGACGTAGAATCTGTATTCTTCTACAGAACAAACGAGCCTGAATCAGTAGTAG
Source organism: Prevotella sp. (assembly GCA_045643065.1). GTDB lineage: Bacteria > Bacteroidota > Bacteroidia > Bacteroidales > Bacteroidaceae > Prevotella. The sequence goes on along the minus strand of JAZUKC010000199.1, from coordinate 16,816 downwards.
GCATTAAGCCTATCATCGCTGACGAGGAGAAGCTGGTTCTCCAGACTCCTATCGGCTACCAGATGGAGATTTCTGGTTGTGGCGATGCTAAGACAGCTGTCGTTTACGACATGAACGGTCGCTCAAGAACTTCAGCTCCTGTCAACGCAGGATGCTCTACCATCGTTGTAGAAGAACTGCCTGCAGGTGTCTATATCGTTAAGGTAGGCAAGAAGTCCCTCAAGTTCGTTAAGAAGTAAAAACATTAATAACAGACAATTCAAAACAGACGTTTTATTATGAAAAAGATAATTACTACTTGCATCATGGCAACTCTCGCCATGTCGTCATTTGCACAGGCTAAGTACCAGCAGTATTTCCGTATTGAGTTTACAGTGCCTATCGTAGGTACAGGTACAGGTTCTAACACATCTGTAGCTGCTACCATGAAGGACAACTACACTTACTGCAACCCAGAGCATCAGTATCTTGACTTCCCAGCTACAAACAACCCTTGCTGGTTTGACAACAATACTCACAACTATACAGAGTACGGTTATTTCTATTTCAAGACACATCGTGCTGTACAGGGTATCGGCAACGAGTGGCAGGAGAACTTCCAGACATACGACTGCGACAAGATCAAGAAGATTACAGCATACAGCATTCCTGTAGAGAAGATTACATGTGACTCTACAAAGACTTACGAGCTGACTAAGGCAAACTTCCCTGGCGACATGAACAAACAGGATCACTACCGTGTTGCTGACTTCACATTCAACCGCCTCCCACGCAACGTTGCAGAGCTCAAGACTCTCATGGAGAATCCTGACGGCACTCGTATCGAGGCTTGTAAGAATCCTCTCTTCATCGGAGCTGTCAGCTCACTCATCTGGCCTCGTCTCCTCGACTGTTCACAGGACTGCCGTGACATGTGGGACTACCTCTACGGACGTGAGTACACAGACAAGCTTGGTGATGTAGGTATATCAAACACGCTCTTCCAGGATGAGTGTATCGGTCACCTTCAGGGCAAGGGTTCTACACTTGTTTACAAGCACTACTACCCATTCTGCATCTACGGTGGTGCAACTCCAGGAAACGCTTACAAAATCAATGGTAAGGGATATACTCCAGAGAGCGGTCCTATCCGTGTACGTGTAGGATGGTATGAGCCAAGCCCACTGGTTCCACTTGCTTCTAAGAGATGCGACATCGCAACATTGGTTATGTTCCCTAACCCAGACGAGAAGACAAACAAGAACAACATCGGTTTCGAGGATCCATACGGCATGCAGATTCAGCTTCGCTCTACAAACAAGAACGGTTGGTTCTTCTACAACCTTGAGAAGAATCTCCGCAGCGATAAGACAAAGGATCCTATCGACGATGATTTCTAAAGAATCAGTTCTTTGATAGATTTTCTATAACAATTGAGTCCACTCCCAACAAGTGGGCTCAATTTGTCTAAATCCTACCCAAAACCTAAAACCTAAAAACCTAAAAAAAATGAAGATTCTTAATTCAAAGACAATGATTGCCGTTGCAATGACAGCAGTCATGACAGCATTCGGCACAACAGACGCCAGCGCACAGGGTTTCCTGAAGAAGGTAAAAGGCGCAGCAGAGAAAGCAGCAAAGCAGGTTGTAAAGCAGAATACAGGTACTACTACCACAACCTCTGGCAACCCAGTATCGGCAGCAGCAAGCAAGGCTACAGCTAAGTATCCACTCACCAACGTTGTTCCTACATCAGCTAAGGCAAAGGTTGCAGCAAGCGATTTCAAGCCAGGCAAGACCGTTATCTTTGCCGATGACTTCTCGGCAGACGCAGTAGGCAGTGCACCAGCAAAGTGGGTTGTGCTTGACGAGAACGCTGGTCAGGAGAGCGAGTTCAAGGTGATAGAGTGCGACGGCATGAAGGTGCTTAAGGTTGGTCTCGGCGATAAGGCATTTGTGCCTAAGATGGCTGACTACAACTATCTGCCACAGTCGTTCACAGTAGAGATGGACGTATGGATTGCACAGCATCCTACAGAGGCTATCGACGGCGAGTATTTCACTCTCAACCTCGCACGCAAGCCTTCTAACAACCGTATGCAGAGCTACAGCGACCCACAGGTGCTGACAGTTTATCCAGCATACGGACGTACTGACGGCATCGGTCACTGGAACTGGCGTGGTGTCCGCACCGATGAGGGCGGCACATCGTCTATCTGCAAGTACGATGCAGTGTCACCAGTTCTTACTCCTAATGCCTGGACTCACATCTCATGGTCTTACAACAAGGGCATTACAAAGGTGTACGTTAATGGTAAGCAGATTCATAACAAGAGCAAGGACACTCTGAAGCAGCCACAGTATCTTGGCATCACTTCACGTGTAGCTCTCCATGCAAATCCTATCTACATCGCAAACGTGAAGATTTGCAAGTAAGTTTTTAGTTATTAGTTATGAGTTATCAGTTATTAGTTATGAGTTATCAGTTATTAGTTGGAACTCCTAACTCCCGTTAACCATTAACCGTTAACCATTAACCATTAACCCTTATACAACAATCGCTCGTCTCCAAATAAAAAGAGGCGAGCGATTTTTTTGTCGTTTTCTTTGTCAATTCCAGAATAAGCAGTACCTTTGCAAAACTAATAACTGATAACTCATAACTAATAACTTGTAAATAATGCAAACCGTAATAATAGGATCAGGAAACGTCGCTACTCACCTTGGCTTGGCACTGAAGGCAGCGCACGTACAGATAGTTCAGGTTTACAGTCGCAGCATAGACAATGCAAGACTGCTTGCAAACAAACTCGGATGTAATGCTGTTGACGATACATCAGACATTAACGCCGATGCCGATGCCTACATCTTCTCTGTCAAGGACGATGCACTGCCAAATCTGATAAGCAACATAAGATGCACCAATGCCAAGGCAATGTTCCTGCATACGGCAGGCAGTGTACCGATGGATGTCTTTGCCGGTGCCGCCCAGCACTATGGCGTACTTTACCCAATGCAGACATTCTCAAAGAATCGTGAGGTCAACTTCCGCGAGGTACCATGCTTCGTAGAGGCAAACGATGCCGAAACACAGGAAGCAGCGTTGGCCATTGCTCACCAGATATCCGACAGTGTGCATGTGCTTTCATCAGAAAAGCGAAAAACATTGCATCTCGCCGCTGTCTTCGCCTGCAACTTCACCAATCACTGCTACCATCTTGCAGAGCGAGTGCTGCAGGATGTCGGCATAGACTTCTCCATCCTTCTTCCGCTAATAGACTGCACAGCAACCAAGGTTCACTCTGCTTCGCCAAAGCAAGCGCAGACCGGTCCTGCTGTCAGATATGACGAAACCATCATCAACCGCCATCTCTCTATGCTTGATGATGACATGATACGTCAGATATATAAACTCATGTCGCAAAGCATAAGACGCGCTGCATTGGGAGAAGAATGAAGAGTTTCAAAAAAAAGCACCCGTTAAACACTAAACATTAAAATAAATGATGAAGATTGGATTTGACGCTAAGCGTTATTACCATAACAACACCGGACTGGGTAATTACTCACGCACACTGGTACATGACCTGCAACGATTGTTTCCAGAGAATGACTATGCGCTGTACGATGAGAAGTCGTTCAGCAGGACATTCCGTCTTGGACATAAGGCAGCGGCTGATGGATGCGAAATCTTTCATGGTCTGAGCAACGAGATTCCTCTTGACATTACCTCGCAACGTGGCATCAAGAGCATCGTCACCATACACGATGTGGCATGGCGCACGTTCCCCGATATGTACCACCCGTTTGATCGCCACATGTACGACTTGAAGTACGGCTATGCCGCCCGACATGCTGATATTGTCGTGTGCATCTCAGAATCGACAAAGCGCGACGTGATGCGCTTCTATGGTGTGTCAGAAGAACGCACACGCACCATCTACCAACCCGTAAACACTATATTCTATAACCCCATCACCATCGAGGAGGCTGACCGTCGCATTGCAGCCTGCCCACAACTGGCACAGCTGCCTGCAGAGTTCATACTGAACGTTGGCAGCATCAATAGTCGCAAGAATCTGATGGGCATCGTTAAGGCGCTGGACCTTATGCCGGCCGACCAGCGACCACCGCTGGTGGTCATAGGCAACGGTCGTGAGTATCGCCGTGAGGTAGAACGGTACATTGCCAAACATGGTCTGGAGAAATATGTGATGATTCTGGGCAACGTGGCTGATACGGAGGTGCTGCAGGCGCTGTACAGGAAGGCCAGCGTGATGGTCTACCCTTCGTTCTACGAAGGTTTCGGTCTGCCTGTGGTGGAGGCAGCGTTGCAACGTACACCTGTGATAACATCCACAGTATCGTCATTGCCCGAGGCAGCTGGTCAGGATGCCTGTCTCATTGACCCTCATGCTACTGACGCCTCAGAGCAGATGGCACACCACATCAACCGTCTGCTGACAGACAGCGAGGAGCAGAAAAGCATGGGGCAAAGCATTGAGCGCTATGCGCGCCAACACTTCAACCCAGACCTGCTGACACGCAAAATGATGAACCTGTATGAATCTCTCAGTCAATGCCCGCTTCAGAGGCAGGAGGTATAGATATCGCAGCGTCTCTGGTTCACAATTTTTTTGAATGATGCCGGGCAGTAACGCCCCATACCCCTCAACCTAAATAAAAGTTAAAATTATCGCATCTTGTAGTAAACGTCATTGTTGTTGCGTCATATAGACAAAACAGAAAACAAAATAAAAGAAAATGAAAGATAACGAACAAGAATTCTCGCGTATCATAAAAGAGAACAAAAGCACCATCTATACAGTCTGCTACATGTTCTCAAACGACGAGGATGAAATCAACGACCTGTTCCAGGACACGTTGCTGAACCTATGGAAAGGATTTCCATCCTTCCGGCAAGACAGCAAACCAAGCACATGGATCTATCGCGTAGCACTGAACACCTGCATCTCTGCCGACCGCAAAAAGAAGCGCAGGAAGGAAGAACGCCTGTCTATGAATATTAATCTCTATGAGGACAGTGACGACGACAGCCGTCAGGTGCAGCAGCTGCACGCTCTCATCAACAAACTGGGACTTGTAGATCGAGCACTTGTCCTGATGTGGCTTGAGAATATGTCATACGACGAGATAGGAAATGTCCTTGGCATTTCTGCAAAAAACGTCAGCGTGAAACTAGTGAGAATTAAGGAAAAACTGAAATCTATAAACAACAATGACTAACAATATGGATACAAAAGAATTCGAGGAGATGCGCAATCAGATTGCTATCCTGAAAAAGAAACTCAGTGAGCAGGAAATCGTCAGTGATCGTCTGCTTCGCGATACAATGAAGAATAAGGTGAGAACACTCAACAACCTTAGGAACAGAACTCTGGCATGTGCTGTCTTATCAATCCTGCTATACCAGCCAATGCATCACCTTACTAATCTCAGTTGGGCGTTATGCATCGCCACCTGTCTCATGATGCTCTTCTGTATCGTTGCCACACTCTACATCTATAACCCTATCAGCAAGACCGACCTGATGAGTGCAGACATGACCACCGTAGCACAGATCATGGCACGCTTCCGCCGCCAAAATACCTTCTGGATACGTTACGTCACCCCAACCCTCATCATTCCTTGGCTCCTTTGGACATGCTACGACTACGCTCAGACACAAGGCATAGAACTATTCTCTCGCCTCGGAGCTGTATTGGTTCTTCCGCTGATCATTGGAGCGATTATAGGAGGTATAATTGGTTTCTCTTGGCATCGCAAAGCGCAAAGCACAGCGCTTGATATCATCAAGCAGATAGAAGAATAGTATTTGGAATTACAGAACTACGGAAATACGGGATTATGGAGTCAGCAAATGGTTTGACTTCCGTAATCCCGTATTTCCGTAATTCCGTTCTACATCTTCCTCCTGAGCATGATAGCAGCAAACACACCTAATGCTACAACCAGCAACGTCTGCACCGTGTGTACTATCAAAACAAAATATAGAGCGTTGATGTCTGCTACTCCATAGAGAATCAGCATTGTCTTCACAGCGAAATGCCATGGGCCAGCACCGTTAGGCGTTGGTACGATGACTGCTATCGAACCAACGATAAACGTCACCAAGGCACACATAATGCCGAGATTTGCCGTAAAATCAAAACAGAAGAAGGTTAGGTAATAATGTAGGAAATAACTTGCCCAGATGGCAAGCGAATAAATGACAAAGAGAGGAATGTTGCGCACATGACGCAGAGACACGACTCCCTCAATGATGCCCTGCAGCGTTGCCTTCACCTTATTATAGAATGACAACTTCTTGCGTATAAAGTAGAGGGAGATTAGGGCTGCAATGCCGCAGATAACCGTAACGAGATAGCCAGTGGTGGTAAATCGGCTGAGGAATCCAGAGATGCTTACTCCCGTCTCGCTAAAGAACGTCATGAACACATTCATCTGTAGCAGAAGCGTCAGTGCCGTCATGCCGAGCACTATTAGCGAATCAACAGCACGTTCTACTACTACTGTACCCAATGCCTTAGGGAATGATACCCCATCGTAGCGGTTCAGCACGCCACAGCGCATGAACTCTCCAACGCGTGGTACAACAAGGCTGACTGCATACGACATGAATATTGCGTTGATACTAGTGGAAGTGCGAGGATGTTCGCCTATCGGTTCGAGTGTCTGACGCCATCGCCAACCACGGAACATTTGTGCCAGAATGCCAAATGGGAATGACAACCACATCCATGTCCAGTCCATCTCTTCAAGCATGACATGCTTAATTTGTCCGAAGTCAAAGTCACGATACATCCAATAGAGTATTGCGCTGCCAAGAACAAATGGCAACACTATTTTCACTATTTTACGCATGATTGACTTCATAATGAGCGCATTGTTATACACAACTCGGTTGACAGTTATTAGTTAATAACGATTCTATACAGAAATCGCATTAATTATTCATTATTATTTATTCATTATTCATTGAACCAGAATTTGAAGCATTCAGGTTCGAGATGCCCATAGCCTTGGCAATCTTCAGAGGGATGTTAGAGTTGTCATTATGCTGCACAAACTGCTCGCTGCCGACACCGATGGCATATGCAGGAACAAGACCAGCAGAGTGACCTCCTGTAGCCCACTGTACGAGAGCCTTCTTATTGATAATCTTTCGTGCCACCTCTGTGAGAGGCTCGTTGGCAGTGTATTCGTTCTTGACATCCTCTGCCTTACCCTCGAACGAAGTTTTCCAGACTTCCTTGATCTGTGCTTCCTCCTTGTCGTCGATTTCTATGCCAGCCCAGAAACCGAAGTTGTCGGTAAGAGCCTGCTTTGCCATCTCCCATGTCACCTTGTTGCCAGAATCCTTGCGAAGCTGGTGCAGAATGGCTGTGAAAGCATCGGTGCTGACACGCTGATTGGCAAGAGCCTTAAGGTTGAGAGCATAGATATTGTCCTCGGCAAGGACAAGACCACCAGTCTCATGGTCGGCAGTGAGGATGATGAGAGTCTCGTCTGGATGCTGCAGATAGAAGTCGTAAGCAATCTTTATGCAACGATCGACAGCAGCAACCTCTGCAAATGCTGTGGCAGCATCGCGTGCGTGACATGCCCAGTCCACCTTTCCACCAATCTCGTTCATGAGGAAGAAACACCCCTTGTCTTTCTTCATGAGGAAGTCAATCTCGCAGCGCAGGATGTCCTCGATGCGCATCTCGCCCTCCTTAGCATCTATGGCATAAGGAATGCTGCCCTCACCAGAGGCAGGGTTGAGGTGTGCGTTGTCCTGTACGAGGAGAATCTTGTCTGCCGTCTTAGCCTTCTTGTTGTAGTCGTCCACGCCACGAGCAACGGCATAGCCAGCCTTCTCCATCACGCCGTAGAGATTTGGACCATCTGGGTGTTTCTTCTTGTCAACGTACTTATTGATGGATGCTCCGCCGTAGAAGTCGAAGTCAGCATCAACCATCTGAGCGCCAAGCTCATAGTAGTTGTTACGGCTTGGCTGATGACCGTAGAATGCAGCAGGAGTGGCATGGTTTATTGTGACGCTTGATGCCACGCCAACAGGGTATCCAGCGTTCTTTGCCCATACTGCAATTGAGTATGCCGGAGTCTGTAGGTCAGGATATTGACCGATGCATCCGTTCTTTGTCTTGACACCAGTAGCCAGAGCTGTGCCCGATGCGGCAGAGTCTGTTACGCCACTATCGTGTGAATAGGTCGATGAGACACCGATGACCGGGAATTGTGTCAGGCAGAAAGGTGTTCGTCCGATGACGTCCTGCTTGGCAGATTCAAACATCTCAGCACCGAGGATGGTGTTTACTCCTGTTCCGTCGGTGATGAAGTAGAAGACGTACTTTGCCTTGTTTGCGGCAAATGTCATGCTTGCCGTAATCAACAAGAGTACGGTAAGGAATGCCTTGATATTTCTATTATTCATAGTAGTATTTTGTTATTAAGTTTCTTGTAAGTATCGTTTATTCTGGCTTGTCTGCAACCTCTACAACCTCGCATCTCCATAGTTTGCTGCCACGAATCTCCATGTCCATCTCAATGTTGTCGGTATAGAGCAGACCTGTACCGAGTCCTTGAGCGAAACGATTGTTTGGACCATAGACTCTTGCTGCCAACAATGCTACATTACGAAGACCGATGTTGCTCTCCAAAGCACTCGTAATCCAGGAACCGATGCCACGCTTCTGTGCTTCGTTTATCCACTCCATCGAACCAGACATGCCACCGTGAAGCATAGGCTTGACTACAACAAACTGAGGCTTGATAGTGTCAAGCATGGCTTGTTTCTCGTGCAATTGGTTCAGGCCTATGAGTTCTTCGTCAAGGGCGATAGGCAAAGGAGTGTTCTTGCATAGCTCTGCCATTTCCTTCCATTGTCCTGCGCGGATAGGCTGCTCGATGCTGTGAATGTCATACTTTGCCAGTTGCTCAAGTCTTTGCATTGCCTCTTCAGGTGAGAAGGCACCGTTGGCATCTACTCTAAGTTGCAGCGTGTCCTTTGAGAAACGTGAGCGTATCTTCTCTATAAGACGAATTTCATCATCCCACTCAATGGCTCCTATCTTAAGTTTTATGCATCTGAATCCTTTCAGAATTTTCTGCTTTACCTGACTCAGCATGTCATCATAGTCAGACATCCAAATCAGTCCATTGATAGGAATGCCCACCTCGCTCTTGGCGAATGGTGTGTCGTAGATGATAGGATTCTGCTGGTAGTCATACATTGCCGACTCAAGAGCGAACAGCAGGGCAGGGTAGGGGCGCAGAGTCTCTGCATAGTCATTGCTTGCAAGGGCCTTCTCGATGAGTTTTGCAACGTCTGACATGCGGGTGTAGGCATCTCGGTCGCAAGACAGATCTGGCAGTGGAGCGCACTCTCCGAGACCTATTCGCTGTCCCTTCTCGTCCATCATCGTCACGACTATCATGTTGTGAGTGGTATATTCGCCACGAGAGGTGCGCGCCGGCTTCTTGAAGTGAAGAGTTTTATGTGATAGAGAAATCTGCATAGAGAAAGAATTACCGTATATATAAATGAAAATTACAATTTACTATAGAATGCTGTCATTAAAGATCATCGATAGGGTCTGATGTGGTCTCCTCTGCAATCTGTTCTTGTATTTTGTCCTTTATTAATAATATCTCTTCTTTATCCTCTGGCCGCTCCTTAATTAATAGATCGCATGCATTGAGCTGGTCTTCAAGAGTATAAGGACCAGCAACAATTGTAGGACTGCAACTAATAACATGAAACAACGAGTCTTCGTATGCTTTTTGTTCTTCTTTTGTTCTGCCACCACATGATATCATTATAAAAGCAGAAAACACTATAAGTGTTTTTTTCATATTTTATAGCATGTATAAGTTTTTAATTCTTAATTACGGAATCATAGGGAACTTCCCCCAGTCAGGCTTGCGCTTTTCGAGGAAAGCACGTCCGCCTTCCTGTGCCTCGTCCAGCATGTAATAGAGCGCAGTCATGTCTCCTGCAAAGTCCTGAATGCCAGCCTGTCCGTCAAGTTCAGCATTGAGACCTTTCTTTATCATTCGCAGAGCAATAGGCGACAGCTCCATCATGTGCTCAGCCCATGCTATACATTCGTTCTCCAGTTGGTCATAAGGCACTACCTTATTCACCATGCCCATCTTTTCAGCCTCTGCAGCCGAATACTGTCGGCACATGAACCATATCTCGCGAGCCTTCTTCTGGCCTACGATGCTTGCCAGATACGACGAACCGAACCCAGCATCAAACGATCCCACCTTAGGGCCAGTCTGGCCGAAGCGTGCATTCTCTGAAGCTATTGTCATGTCACAAACGAGGTGAAGCACATGACCTCCACCGATGGCAAAGCCGTTGACCATAGCGATAACAGGCTTAGGCAGACGACGTATCTGCATCTGCACGTCCAGGACAGACAGTCGTGGTGTGCCGTCCTTGTCTATGTATCCGCCTCTTCCCTTCACGTTCATGTCGCCTCCAGAGCAGAAAGCCTGAGTGCGAAGCCATTCCTCGTCAGTTTGGTTGTCCTTGCGAGGAGTCTCTACACCCGTCAGAAGCACTACCCTTATCTGCTGTGCCTCGCGTACAATGCTGAAGGCCTGTGAGAGTTCGTAGGTCGTGAGTGGGGTGAAAGCATTGCGATAACGAGGTCGGTTGATGCTTATCTTTGCAATACCGTTATATTCTTCCAGGACAATTTCCTCAAAGTCCTGCATCTTTTTCCATGTGACCATTTATGTTGTTTCTTTTTTAGGTGGGTTCTATTAATTAGCTTTGTCATATTTCGAGGCTATTTTCGAGTTCAAAGTGTCAGTGAGGGAGGGAGCAATGCGGGCATTGTGACCGAGTGAACTGACAGTTTGAACCGAAAAGAGTCCGAAAGATGGCAAAACGCCGAACTCACTGTTATATGTTAAACCTAAGGTGGTAATTAATAGAACCCACCTTTAATTTGTTACACCTACTTATAAGTGCAAAGGTAAGGATATTATTTCTCTTTTGCAAGAAAACAATGTTAAAAAAATCACAAAATGTATCACATTGTCAGTTTTTATTTGTACCTTTGTCCAAAACTACGACATATGACTACAGTTTGAACGTTTAATTTAATAATCTAACAAATAAAAAGTAAATGAAAAAACTATTCTTATTTAGTGCTGTTATTGCACTGGCATCTTCTCTTGTCTCGTGTGTGCAGAAGTCAGAAGAAGTTAAGGAACTTACGCCTATGGAATACGTTGAGTCGCTCGGACTCGGATGGAATCTTGGCAACAGTATGGACGCTCATGAGAAGGGCGTTTCGGGCGAAACCCTCTGGCACGATCAGGCTGCTACGCAGGCAACCTTTGACTCTGTAGCTGCGGCTGGTTTCAAAAGTGTGCGCATTCCTGTAACATGGCTTGGCCACATAGGCGAAGCACCAGACTATAAACTCGACGAAAAGTGGCTTAACCGCGTTGTGGAGATTGCAGGTTATGCAAAGAAGGCAGGTCTTAAGGCTATCGTGAACATTCATCATGATGGTCATGCTGACAGTGGCAAGGCCGACGGATACACATGGCTTGACGTAGAGGCAGCAGCAAAGGATTCTCTGCTTCAGGACTCTATCAATACAAAACTCGCAGCCGTATGGACACAGATTGCTAACGCATTCAAGGAAGAAGGCGACTGGCTCATGTTCGAGACTCTCAATGAGATACACGATGGCAACTGGGGCAATGGTGGTAATCAGAATGATGGCGGCAGACAGTATGCTGTGCTTAATGGTTGGAATCAGGTGGCTGTTGATGCCATTCGTGCTACAGGTGGTGAGAATACCAAGCGTTTCATTGGCGTTCCTGGATATGTATGTAATCCTGATCTGACCATCCAGAATCTTGTTTTGCCTAAAGACCCAACTCCAAATCGTCTCTTGGTGGCAGTACATAGCTATGATCCTTGGGACTATGCTGGTTCTGGCAAGCACAGTGAATGGGGACATACTGGCAAGGACATCGTGCCTGATACAGACGAAAGCGTCTATACTGGTATGCTCGATCGCCTTTACGATAAGTATGTGAAGAATGGCATCCCTGTCTATTTTGGTGAGTTCGGTTGTGTTCATCGTGACAACGACCATGCAGAGAACTTCCGTAAGTATTATCTTGAGTATGTCTGCAAGGCATTCCGCGACCATAAGATGGCGGCATTCTTCTGGGATAACGGCTATGACCTGAAGGGTGACGATGCTTTCGGTCTTATGGATCATGGTACAGGCAAGTGGATTGCCAATGGTCAGGAGATTGTTAAGATCATGGTAGATGCTTACAATAACAACGATTCTACCTACACTCTAAAATCTATTTACGACCGAGCTCCAAAGGCAAAGGAATAAACCCAAAAGGTGTTCTACGAGGTTTTGTGTAGGTATTCGTAGTTTTTATGCGATTAAAAGCTATGATATTAGCGAACGTTATGTAAGTGTTGGGCATTTAAAAACTACTTGATTGGCGTTGTTTGAGTGCTAACGTATGTTCGTTTGAGTGCAAGCAAATGTTCGTTTGAGTGCAAGCAAATGAATGTTTGAGTGCAATGAAACGAAATAATCGTCACCCCCACACACTTTCTCATAGAACCGTAAAAAAAGACAATGACGCAGATGAAAACGAATAATCAGAAGTTTTCATCTGCGTCATTTGTTTGTGTAGTCATTATTAAGGTGGGTTCTACTTATACCTCTACGACAATGCGATTGTCTTCTATAGTTACTGATTTAGAGTAGTTTCTGATGATAGCCGACGATAGAGTTGTCTCTTTCTGTTCCATTAGATTCTTGTCCACCGCAGGCAGATGTTCGAACGTCAGTGTTGTTTGTGACGTTTTTTCTGAATAGGTCAGTATAACCTCTGTTCCAACCTTGTTCCCAGTTATCAGCAGAATTTCCTCAACAAGATGGTAGATGCTGTCTGTTGTCAGACGACTGAAGCTGTTATGCTGACAGAAATTCACGAACTGGCCCATCATGCCATAGAAGTCATTATGCTCTGCAACGGTATGTCGGCATTCGCGGATGCGGTTTACAAAGATGCGTGTATTCTTTTTCTCTGGTTGTTCGAATATCTGTTCAGGCGTTCCTTCCTCATAGATTATGCCTTCGTCCATATAGAATACACGCGATGAAATCTCACGTGCAAAACGCATTTCGTGTGTTACTACAAGCATCGTCATGCCTTTCTTTGCCAACGAACGTATTACGGCCAGCACCTCACTTACCATTGACGGATCGAGCGCTGAGGTTGGTTCGTCAAAAAGAAGAATCTGAGGTTCCATGGCCAATGCACGGGCAATGGCTACGCGTTGCTTTTGTCCGCCAGACAACTGGTCTGGATACTGGTTAGCCTTGCTGCGCAGACCTACCATGTCAAGCAAGGCAAGTGCCTGCTGAGTGGCTTCCTCCTTGCGCTTACCCTGAAGTTTCACAGGTGCCAGCGTGATGTTTTCAAGCACAGTACGCCCGTTGAACAGATTAAATGACTGGAACACCATACCCATCTTCTGACGAATACGCGAAAGATCAGCCTGCTTGTCAACGATATTCTCCCCATCAATTTCTATTGTGCCAGACGTAACGCTTTCCAACTGGTTAAGACATCGCAGGAAGGTGCTCTTGCCTGTGCCGGATGGTCCTATGATGCTTATCACCTCCCCGCGTCTGATTTCGGCATTTACATCATTCAGTACCTGTAGATTGTTGTCAAAGTTCTTTGTCAGATGGTTAACTACGATCAGTGGTTCACCCTCAACAAGTTCCTCTGACCTTGTGTTAAAGGTAGTCTCTTGAGAAAGGACCTGTGGTATTTGTCCCTCCTCCATGCTCTTCACTGCCTTCTGTCGTGTCAGTCTTCGCAGTGCTATGCCTGCTAACCATGCCAGGGCAAAGTAGATGATTGATACGATGATGAGCGGGAAGAATGCATCGAACGTACGGGAACGTATTAGGTCGCCTGCCTTGGTCAGGTCGGTTACGGCTACATAACCAACGATTGCTGTTCCTTTGAGTATCGTTATCACTTCGCCAATATAGACGGGCAGGACGCTGCGTATGGCTTGTGGCAGAATGATATAGCAGAAGGTTTGCACACGTCCGAAACCTAATGCCAAACCAGCTTCTGTCTGTCCGCGATCGATACCCAGAATACAGGTGCGGAACATCTCGCAGAAATACGCTGCTGCATTGAGTGAGAAGGTAATGATTGCCACCACTTCTCCTGATAGATGCAGCGGTGTGAGGAATACATAGAACATCAGCAGCAATAGCACAAGCGCTGGTATGCCACGCATCAGTTCGATGTAAGTCTTTGCCACTTTGACAAGCCATTGGCGGCGCTGCATACGCATCCAGCAGAGTACGGCGCCCAGCAGTGTACCAAAGATTATGGAGAACAGCGTAACGATGAGCGTAACCCAAAGACCTTCAAGCAGTAGCTTGTAGCGGTCTTCCTTGACAAGGTTCATCACAAAGGATAGCTTTAGGTCCTCGTACAATCCACCTATGCTCCATGCTTCTCCCTCAGCCTGTAGTTCCGCCTTCTTGTTGTAGATGCAGATAGGGAACGAACTGGTATATGGTGTTGTGAATAGCAGGTTATTCATGCGGTCTTCTGTCTGTACCAATACCGAACAGGCAATGTCCGACATTCCCTTAGTCATGTGCGGAATGACTCCTGTAAAGTCAACGATGCTATATGTCACAGGGCGGTTCACGCTCTTGGCGAACATCTCCACAACTTCCGGTTCAAAGCCTGTCACCTGACCTTTGCTGACGAACATATAAGGCGGGAAGTCGGCAGGTGTAACTACTCTGATAGGAGTGCCTGTGCCGTGGCTTCTCGTCATCTCCACGCTACCTAATACACCATCTTTGGAACTCCATTTTGCCAGTAGTTTGTCCAGTTCTCCTATGCTCTTCAGGCTGTCAATGAAAGCGTTGAGTTGCCTGTGCAACTCCGGATTCTTCTTGCTTACGCCTATCGAAACATCTGATTTCTCAGCACCCTCATAAGCGAAATACCCGAAATTAGGATAGGTCATTTCCACCATAGGCCAACATGGTGCGCCATTGATAAAGACGTCGATTTTTCCCGTCTGAAGTGCCATCAGGGCATCAGGACCTGTATTGTAGCGCAATATCTGCTTCTCGTCATAGTCTTTTGTAGCGATGATGTCAAGAATGGAACCGGTCACTACGCCAATCCTTGCTCCTTCCATGTCCGCCTGGCATCTTACAATCTTTGTCTCTTTCTTGCTGCAAGAGAACATGATGATGCTCAGCAGAGCAAATAAGAGTATTGGTAGATGGAATCTTCTCATTATTGTTGTTTAATATAAGTAGGTATGAAAATTACTCAACCATGTACAGGTTTATATAAGAAATCATGGCAAAGGTACAAATAAAAACTGAAATGCCGTAACATTTCCACCAGTATTTATGTTAAAAATAACCAACCGAAGGTTGACACCCCGTGGTTGATTTTACTTCCACCAGTCGTCTGGCTTCTTGGCAATCATGCGCACCACCTCGTTCATCACCATGCACATCTCACGGCTGATGTCTGGAGCGTCGTCATCGTCGCGTTGGCTGTATTCATATTCCCATGGCGACACCTCCAGCCGTCGCCGCTCTGCCACGGCATAGAACGCCTTGCCGGTTGGTTTGTAGCGGTCGCTGAAACCACCAGCCATCACCTCAATGACGGGCAGCAGTTCCTGTTGCAGCAGCTTTACTATCTCGCGCTCCTTAGGACTTACGCAGGCCGTAACGATCACTCCGCCTTGCTCCCTTGCCACCTTCAGCACCGTCGCCTTCTGCCGCTCAAAGAGATATGCATCGGCACGATGGCAGACGAGTGGGAACAGCGGGCGTTGGAGCAGTTCCATGTTGCCCACAAGGTCGAGGACGGGGCGTGATGCTTCAAATTTCAGCGTAGCGCTCACCGTGCCACGGTTGTTCTTTATGCCCTTGTTGGTTAGCTGTCGCCATGCCTCTATCTGTCGGCAGCGGTCGGCAGCGATGTATCTGTCGGCACAAAGGCCCAGCATGATGCGCTGTGGCGTCCAGTTAGCGCTTTTCATGTTGCGATAGATACGGAAGAGGTCGGGCTTAGAGCGTGTTATCAAGCGCTTGCGCGGGTTGTTACGAATATACCGTCGCTTTGTCTCTATCTCCTCCTCGCCAACCGCCTCCACATCGTTGTAGCCATGCACGAAAAGCGCAGGCCCACGGAAGGAGCGCGTGTGGTCGCGGTCTTGCCATTGCGCCCGCAATGCCTTGCTTTGCTCATTACTGGAAGCGCTGCCCATATTACCTGATATTTTGCGCTTAAGCGCTTCTTCTATGTTCTCTCGCATCTCGCGCCAGGGTATGCCTAGCGTGTCCCAATAAGCGTGGGTGCAGCCAATCATTAACCCATTGATGATGCGTCCAAGATGCGCATCATTACCTGGCAAAAGATGCAGCAATGCATGAATATGCTCAGGCATCACCTTCGTCTCCACGCATATACACAATGGATAGAATCTGCCAATGCCTCGCCATTCTTCTTCCACCCTCTTCCCCAGTTCCGTAAGCACGCAGCGTGGCGCATTGGCGCTGCCATCAGCCGCCTCTGCGTCGCCCACGACATACCCCAGCACCGGAGCTTCGCCACGCACATTAAGCGTAACATGAAACCATCCCTCAGTATATTTATTGAGGGGATTACGCTTCAAGGCATCAGGCTTTGCCGCTTCCTTCTGGCGTATCTTCGCTATTTGTTCTGG
>JAZUKC010000198.1:0-47215 GCA_045643065.1 Prevotella sp. | reverse complement strand
CGACCAACTGAACGTATCATAGTAGTGCCTTCCAGGCACAAGTTACTTGTTGATTGGATTCCGGACACTTCGTGCCCGGTTACTCAAAGTATTGGCTTCCAGCCAAATACCAACCCTTGATATTCGTCGAACTCACGTTATGTAGGGAGCGGCAGTGCGTCAGTGCAACCTAAAATGGCACAAAGTAATAAAGCGCCAAAGGTGCGACATCCTATAACCTTCAATGAAGATAGCAGGATGTCGCACCTATGGCGCTTTTGTTTTATTATCATGTAAAATCGTAGGGGTTACACCATACGCTGTAGAATTTCGTCCCGTTGGGACTAATATTCAATACCAATAAGTACTAACGGCAGCGTGAAATTACTTCACTGCTACCTTCTTTCCATTCACGATGTAAAGGCCAGGCTTAGTGATGCGGCTGGTCTTTGTACCGCTGATGCTGTAGATTTCTGCATTCGCATCAATAGCAATGCTGCCGATTGCGGTGACATCACCATCGATTGTGTATGACCACGTTGCACCCTCGTAGAGGAAAGAAACACCGTCGGTCTCGATATAGATTACGCGCTCCTCAGCAGAAGTAGCACACTCGTACTTGCATCCGAGGTACTTGCCTTCGGAATCCTTAATATCTGTCGTTGTATATTTTACATCATTCCAGGTCTTACCGTTAAGAGTGAAGTTGATAGGCTTTGGGTTGCCGATGGTAGGCTCGTGGCTTGTGGTGACGTAGAGAGTAGCGTTTGCTGGGACAACAACCTTGTAATAACGGTCGTAATAGTCCTCGTCGCTGCTCTGATAGAGGTCGTATGCCTTGTCAGGTTCACCAATAATGGCATGCTCTATATCCTCTCCGTCGCGTACTCCAGGTACATCAGAACCAGCATTCTTAGTGATAAGGATGTAGTAGTTTGGCTTCGAAGCGTCCGAACCGTTGGTGTGGATATCGATATCAGATGTCAGTGTGACCTGGAGAGAGAGCACATCGCCGGCAGCAAGAGTAATCTCGTCGTCGATATGCATCTGCAATTCGGTGTTAGAATAGTCTCGTGTGATGTTCCAAGAGCCGTCATGAGGCGTCGTTGCACGTACCTGTCCGCCTGCGTGTACTGTCGCTGTATAGACTCCAGCCTCAGTAGCAGTGAAGCTGAAATACTTCGTTGTGCTGATTACACGGCCAAGATCTTCCTTGCTGTTGAGCTGAAGAATGATAGGATTCTCTGGGAGATCGCCAGGATTTGTTGCCTCTTCGAATGATACAAAGACAGTGATGTCGCGTGCAGACTTAGTATGTCCGATGGTCTGCTCTATGAGATAGGTGTGTCCAGCGATAACAGGGATGGTGTAGATGACGAAGTTATCGAGCGTCTCTTTCTTAGGAGTGTCGAGATTTCTGCCTTCAGTAACATCGCGAACGGTGCATCCGAACATGCCCTTAACCCACGATTCGTCGGTAGTTCCCCACTGGAAGAATCCCGACTTTGATGCAGTATAGGTGAAGTAATGCTCTGTCTGAGCAGCACCATTGTTCTCAGATGCGTTTGGATCGGCAGGGACACTGAATATGAACTGACTGAGATTTGTTGCGTCAATGGCGTTGTCTGGCTCGTCGCCAGCCTTTATTTCTATCGCAGTAATGACAATAGTAGGTGACACTCCGGCAGAGAAATCAGTGACATTGAACCAAACGGTCTCTCCTGCAGACATAGCAACGCCGGCAGAAGCGAGGTTTGCAGGGCAGGAAATGCGCATATCTGCATTGAGGATATTGCTGATTGTACAGTTCTTTACATCGAAAGTGTAAACCTTTTTTTCATTAGCCGTAAACTTATACCATACAGTTTCAGCGTTCTTTGAGACTATATTGCTTCCTATTCTGGCAGAAACAGCGTTGTTATGAGTTTCGCCTTGCTTTGCTGTAGCGAACGAAAGCATGACAGAACCGTTAGGTCCGTCCTGCGAAATACAAACGTACATCTTTGTGCTTTGTGCATCCCAATACTTCTTTACGGTAGTAGGATTCTCGCCACCGATAGCTATTGTCTCCAGAGGAGTGCTTGAATTGCCATCGTAGAAAGTAACGTCTCCGTAGTGTCCGCCACTGAATGCGAAGACAATCATGTTGTTTTCACCAAGCGCAGTCTCATTGATACAGAGCCAAGTATCAGTGGTTGTCTCCTCAGCACCATACAAAATGACCTTTCCGGCTTGCGTAACATTGATAGGATTGCTTCTGCTCTCGCCCGTTGCAGATGCTGTTGCAACGAAGAAAGTAGAGAGAAGCAATGTCAGGAAAAAGTAGATTTTCTTCATTTTTTGTTATCTATATGAAATTAATAATTATTCGTCGCAATAGAAATAATATGCGTTCAGCTTTGGCAATCCGCTTATGTCAACCTGGCTTTTGTGCAGACCGCAGCCCATAAGGCTAAGGTATCCAAGTTTCGGATTGGTCAGTGCAGGGAACGAACTGAGGCTGTTGCCGTCGAGTTTAAGAGTCTGCAGGTCAGGCATTGCATCAAAATCGGCCTTGCTTATGCTGGTAATCTTGTTGTTGCGCATAGAGAGATACTCCATGCGTGGACGCTTTGCTACGGCTGGAATCTCAGTGAATGCGCAGCCATCGAGCACAAGTCCGGTGATGCCTGTTGGCGTATATCCGCCACCAGGGTATGGTATCTGTGTCATTCCGATAGTTGCTGGCAGCGTCGCGAGGTTACGATTGTCTGCCAGTTCGAGGGTTGACACACCAGAAAGTTTATCGAAAACGTCTGGCAACTGACTTATGCCTGTGCCCGAAACGCAGAAAGAGATAAGGTGTTCGCCCCAGTTCTGTATGTCGGCAGGCACCGATGTTACGCCCGGTTCGTCCTTCAAGACGAAGGCATACATATCCTTACAATTGGTCAGTGCTGTAGGGAACTCCTCCAGTTGGTTGCCCTCTATCCAGACATCGCTTAGATGCTTGAGGTTGCCTAACTCTTCTGGTATGCGCTTAAGGTGGGTGTTGGTGATGGTGATGGACGTGAGTGGCGAGTACTGCAGCTCAGGATCTATCTCCTCCATGTCGCAATTGCGGATGTTGATACCGTCGAGAGTGGTGAGGTTTGCTATGCATCCAGGGAGTCGCTTCATGTGTTTGAACTCAGGAAGCGATACGAGACGCTGTTCCCATGTGTCGCTGTTTATCTCGTATTCCTCATCGCCATCGATGACGATTCCTATGAGTTCGGCAGGCGAATCGGTAGCAACGTCCCACTCAAACTCCAGTCCGCACCAGGTCTGGTCTATGCCTTCGCTGTCGAAATCCCACGATGGCGGCCACTTTGATCTATCGGAACCTAACACCTCAAGGCAGAGTCCGTAGAGCGTGTTGTAGATATTGCTGGTGGTAAGCACCTGCTTTACCTGTACGGTGAGTGCTTTCTCGGTAGGCAATCCGGCAACGATGTCAAACTCATTTTCCTTTGTCATGGTGATGTCAAGGTCGTCTATCATGTCGCCTTGCATATCAAAGCAGCGGTAACTCTGCACGATGTAGTGTCCTGCTGGCAGTGGATAAGGGCGTGTAGCGATAAGGTCTTCGCTGCCAGTGAGTTCAAGACTGGGCAGTTCTGTCTTCTGTGCCTTATCGTCAACGACAGTAACCTTTATGGTCTTTGCCTCTGAAAGCTTTGCAATGGTATAGACATTGACACGAGCAAGCTCAAACTGTACTGTGCCATAGCCATCAGGGATGACGTCAACATCATCTTCTTTGCTGCACGAAACGAACAGCAACAGCATGGCAATACATAGTCCGCTCAGCACCCTGAATGGGGTTACTGTGCGGAAGAGTGAAAGAGTGAAAGTGTGATGGGTGCTTTGTTTTACCTTATTATATATACGCATATCAAGAAATATGATTTTGTAGTTTTGGGATTTTCGTTACCTATATTCTACGCCTAAGCGTGTTTCGTACTTCACTTTTGCGTTGAAGGTGGTCTGACGGTTGTAGTTCTCCACGTTGTTTTCCCACAGTCGGCAAGCCTGTTCTACGGATGTCGGTTCGTTGAGGAAACCGGTGTTGTTGCCATGTGAGTCTCTTGCACGCTCGTATTGGTTGAAGACGAGGGTGTAAGGATCCCAGCATCGGAGGTTAGGATGATAGAGCAGCCAGTCTGGCATGTTGCCCGAGAAGAAGTTGAGGTTTATACTCAGCTGCTCAAGCTGTGGCATTACAGGGTTGTGAGCAACCTTTTCTTCAAGCGTAGCATACTTAGACGCATCGTAATCCATATCGGGCAGCTGTCCTTCAAGATAGTTGTAGCTGAGTCCGAGGTAGCGGAGATTCTTCAGACGGAGCAGTGCTTCTGGCAGTTCTCCGTGTATTCCGAGTTGCGAACGCTTAGTCGCGTTGGCATAAAGATTGCCGAAGACGTCCTGCTTTCGGTTGTTTGCGAGGTTTATGTAGCGCAGCGACTTGCCGTCAAGTGCTGTAATCAGGTCAACCGGAATCTGCGTCAGGTTGTTGCCGGAGAGGTCAAGTTCCTCGAGTTTGTCCATCTGTTTCATGCGCTCCGGTAGGCGCGAGATGCCGTAACCGAGGAGGGTCAGATAGCGAAGGTTAGGGAGATAGGTGATGTGTTCGCCCAGATCGATGTCCTTGATGTGTGCGTTGCTGTTGGCAACGAAACTGAGTTCGCGCAGTTTATCAAGGTAACGGACGTGGAACGGTATGCCCTCATTGGTGTCGAACATGCTGAAGCTGGCAGTGACGACACGTGGTTCGGTCACCGTCTTCTGCAGTTTCTGGTTGTAATAGGTAACGTCCTCCAGCTTGACATTGCCCCAATAGATCATAGACTGCGACGTATCCCAGTTGGTAGAGATACGCATGATGCGGGTAAGTGCAAGCAACGCAAGCGAGTCTCCTTCTCGGCTTGGAATGATTTCCTGTGCTCTGGTCTGGCGGAACTTAAGGCGTGCCTCAACAGGAACATCGCCTGGATTGGCGTTTGTCTGTCGGAAGACGACGGTAGCCTCACGGTCGCGCTGGCTGTCAAGATACATCTGGTAGTCAAGACGCACCATGCCGCCGCGTGGAACAGACTGCACCTGCGACTTGTTGACGATGTTTGCAGAGAGCCATCCTGCCTGCTGGGCATCAGAATACTCTACGAACACCTCGTATGGCACATTGGTCTGCACCTTGACTTCCTGGAACATCTCGTCATAGTCAGTGAAGTCTGGCACGCAGATTTCTTCTTTATCAAGGAGGATTACCTTCTCGTAGCCAAGCTGTGATACCTTAACCTGACGAGTCTTGTTGCCACAATGGAAGTTAAGATGTGCCTCACGCTGCTTATAGAGATAGCTGGTGTCCACACGAACCTCACAGACGGTGGAGGCAACGCCATTGGTTGGCGAGACGAGGCACCACTCTACATCGCTCGTTACGGTCCATTCGTCATCGGCAGACAGCTGAAGTGTCTGCGTGCCGCCCTCTGCATTGAAGTCGAGAGTGGTGTTGTCAAGACCGAATTCCACTACATCATCGTCCTTGCTACATGAGGCTATCATGAGCAACAGGACAAGGAGCAGACTCCCTACCCCATTAAATGGCGAGGGAATGTGAAGGAATGACGGTATGAAAGAGTAGGCTACGCCCTGCTTTACATTATTATATATATACATATTATCTCGCTTTTCGCTCGAAGTTAAATAGTTAAAGAGTTATAGGGTTATATGGAATCTACTCCACAGTGATGTCCTGATCCTTGTCGCAGTATAGGACAAAGAGTCCTTGTTGCATCTTGTAGAATATCCATCGAGGTATAACCATCTTGATGTTTGGATTGTTCGAAACCTTGAGAGTAGTAAGATTCGTAGGGAAATTGGTTACCGTCCGGAAGTCGTTTCCTGACAAATCGACGTTGGTAAGCGAACCATGCTGATGCAGATACTCTGGCCAAGCGGTCATGGTGCGTACCCAATGAGTCTCTGCTGCGTCGCGGTAGTAACCCTGATCGGCACAGAGCAGCTGGTTGAGCGAGGCCACATTGAGCACGTTGTTAGGGAATCCCTTGAAGCGGTTATGACTGATTTCCAGACCGGTAAGATAAGGGAAGTGCTCAGTATTCATGTATCCCGGCATGGCAGTAAGATTGTTCACCGAGATGTCGAATGCCTGCAGATACTTCAGTTTCTCAAAGGCAGCATTGCGAATGGTATCGATGTTGTTGCCCGAAATGACAAAGTAGTTGATCTCGGAATTATACTGCGAGAACTCTCTTGGAAACTCTCGCTTGCCCGTACCATAGTCATAGCCCATGTTGTTGTATGCCAATTTGAGCTGTTCGACACGTATTCCCTTGAAGCCTTGCTGGAAACCGTGCATTTTGTTGCCGGTAAGGTCTATCTCGGAGATGGTGTATAGTCCGTCGCGATTGCTCAGAACGGCAGGGAACTGCTTAAGCTTATTGTCGGTCATTGAGAAGAGTTCGAGGTCGTCGGTGTTGATGAAGTCGGTTGGAAGTTCCTCTATGAGGTTGTAGTTCATCATGACCTGGATAGGTGCCAAAGGCTTAAGCGACTTCACTGCCTTAATCTTATTGAAGCTGACATCCAGCAGTCGGAGGTCTGTAAGGTAGTTGAGACGCTCAGGGAGATGGGTAAGTCCCATGCGATTCATGTAGAGAAGCTGAATCTTCTGGCAATAGGTACACATCTTGTCGAGCATGTTCTGTATCTTATCTTCCGGCATGCGATAGAAGGAATCGAAGTTGACGGATGTGAGATAGGTCATGTTCTTGAAGATATCTCCATCAACATCCTCAAACGGATTGTTGTACATCTCAAGATCGGTGATGCTGGTAAGGTTCTGCATCTCTATAGGCAGACGGGTGATAAGAGTATTGGCAATGTAGAGTTCCTGCAGGTTACGCAGATTGCCTATTGCCGGACTGATGCCCGAAATGCGGTTGGCTGGGTCCGAAGTGTTCTGACCGTAGGTGGAAATCTTGCTGGCATACTTCATGGCGGATAGTTTCCCAGCAGCCTCTGTCTTGCCTTTATAGAGCAGACGGGATGTGCGAAGCGAGAAGTCGCTTTGGTTCATGCGGCGTATAATGCTGCGTTCGCGTGCTACGGTCATGCGTTCTGGACGAGCAGAAGCTTGTCCGAGACGGTACGGATTGAGCGAATGCACCACATCGCCCACACCTTCAAGCTGATAATACACCTCATCAGTATGCATTCCGAGGTAAAGTTTTTCAAGGGCATCGAGTTGTCCAATGGCATCAGGAACTATGCCTTTAGGATTGAAAGAGCCAAGGTTCAGCGAGACAACACGATTGTTTACAATAGTAACACCTACCTGGCGTGCCCATGCAGAGATAGGACGTGGTGAGCCGTCTGCCATCTTGAATATCCAGTTGGCACCACCATTGCCATCGAGTTCGTGCCAAGACCAGTTCTCTCCGTCCATGGATTCCCATATCTGTCGCAAGGCAATGCCATCGCGAACGATAGGATCCTTATCTGAAAGCTGTACGCCTACCTCCTGACTGGTAAGGGAATAGTGGCTGACGGTGAATGGAATCTCAACGTCCTGAGCATACATGAACTGGCGACGCTTATTGAACAGTTCGAAGTGTGTCAACACATAGTCGCCCGTCTGCAGTTCAATACTGTCGGTATCAAATACCGGAACATCGCTGTCGCCCTTGTATGCCTTCATCTTATGGTCCTCGCGGAAAGCTACGTTGCCTACACGGCGTTCCATGACAACCTGCACGCTGTCGATGTCGTTGTATGCGAACACTTCGCTATAGACAGGTGTTCCCTTTGCTGCATAGACCTCTGGCTCAAGGCGAACGATATGAGCAGAGAACTTGCCATATTCCTTTGCTTCTGCCGTGAGTTGCTGTTTGGTGAGTTCGTCAGCACGAATTGAGATTGTTGTCGGCTGATCTGGTTCGCAGACCTGCAGTATCTCAGCCATGTCGCCGTCTTTATATTCGCCGATAATGGCATAGCCTATGAGTTCGTAATCGCCACTCTGCATCTTAAGACTCTCAGAGGTCATGCCGTATTCTGCCGCCTCTGCCGATGCAGCCATGAGGTTCAGCGTCTGCTCAATGCTCCTGCCTTTGTAGCGAAGCGACACCTTTATCTTGCGTGCTTCATTCAGATGGTCAAGGCTGTTGCCTTCAACCATAGCGCGACTTGCAGGCGACTTGAGCAGTTGTACCTGCAAGTAGCCGTAGCCATTAGTGATGGCGTCGTCGTTGTCGCTGCAAGATGTTGTAAAGAGCAGTAGGGCTACGAGAAGATATCCTAACCTTCTGACAGAGAGAACGGGACGAATGGTCTTCGTCCAGGTTCTTTCTGAAAGGACGGAACGTATGGAATGTAGTGTTGAGGTTTGTACCATGAGAGTATTATTGCAATTTCTGATCGGCATAGAAGGTATAGATAACCTTGCTGCCTATGTTATCGTCGATGAACGCGGAGAAAGTAATACGGAAGTGACGGTCTGAGCCTGTGGTCTGATGTGTGAACGGATTGGTGACAGGTTTGTTCTCCTTGAAGTTAAGAGTGATGCTGACCGGCTGATCGTTGTTATCAAGTTTATAGGTCATTGTGCAGGCATCGGTATTTACCCATGTTCCGTCTTCCTTCTGCAGTTCTATATTGTAGTTGCACTTGTCGTAACTTCCGGCAACGACTTCGAAGGTTCTTGACTCACCCTTTGGATTGATATCGCCAATGCTGCCGCCATCCTTCACTCCGACAAGAGCAAACTTATAGTCAGCCAGTGGGTCGTTTTTCTGTGTCATGAGGACAAAGTCTGAAGCATAATCGTCCTTTATGGTGCCATTGTTGTTCCACAGATCGTAGAATGTTACGCTACGTGGCACGATAAAGACGAAGGCACTACGCGACTGCATTGGTGTGGTAAGACCGTTCTGATCGTCGGCATCGCCTCGTTCATTTGCTTCGATGATGAGTTGTTTCTCATACATTCCTGCAGCATTCTGAGTCTGCTCTGACTTGCTGCCCATCTTCAGTGTGGCCCAATGGTGTTCTTTCTTAGCAGGGATTCCGTTGTTGGCCTGCACGAGAATCATGTGATAAGGTGCATCGTTGAGGGAGGTGTAGTCGGTAGATGTGGTGACATAGAACTCCATACTGATACGGCGACGATTGGCTGTTCCACTTTCTTCCACCGTAGAACGGTGTGCTTCAAACGCCCAAGGGTTACCATTAATATCGCTGCCAGGGAAGGCCAGAGTGGTGCTTACAAAGGAAGAACTGATGCCGGCAAACACAAGGTTGACGGTTTTGAGTACCTGACCACGGGTGTTGAGGATGTTAAGGGCACAGGTCTTGCCTTCGACCGACATCTCACTCGCCTTGACGCGCAAGGTGACTGGATGGCGATTCTTGGCAATAGTGCCGTCGGTCTTGATATTGGATGTAGCAGAAGTGCCTGTCCAATCGGCTGATGTCTCGAGCCATGATGGTTTGTCGGTGATGGTCCAACGGACGTTGCTGTCAACGTAGAATGTTGTCTGATAGATGGCGTGCTGTATGGTGTCAACGAGTTGATAGCTGGTACGCTGGGTTTCGCCAAGCGTAGGGTGGCTCTTCTCATAGATCTCTACGGATGATTGTGCCTTGACGTGAACAGGGACTGCTGTTATGCCTGACGGAGAACCGTCAGGAACTGTGGTCTTGATGTAGAACTTTGTGTCGAGGGATGTTCCTGTGAACTTGCTGTAGTCTGCTGACACTATGACACTTTGTCCTCCTTGCTCAGAAGGTGGCAGTGTGTTTGTCTGAAAGGAGAGTATGCCTGCGGCAGACGGATCAACACTTAGTGACCACTGCTTTGAGGAGGTGACGTAGATAGTGTCTGAGAAGATATTGCCGCTTTCGTCGCTTTGGAGTGTCATGACGCCGTCATTGATATGGCCATCAATGACGATGTCGGACGTGGAAGCGCTCTTTTGCTGGACGCTGATGGTGTATGCCTGATAGCCATCGACGTAGATCTGAAGGGTTGCCTGACGTGCTGTAACGCCGAAGTTGTCGGTACGTGGGGAAAGGGTGATTGTTGCCTGACCGGCATTGCCTTGCAGGAGATCGGCTTTGAGCCATGCTCCTGTCTGGTGTATCTCGGCAGTCCATGGCTTCGGAGATGTGAAGCTGATGGTTGCTGCCTGGTCTTCAGCTATGCCTTCGAAGGTAACCTCGGCAGTGTGTATGAAGTCAATGTCTGGGTCTGGCATCTCTATGGAATCCTTTGAGCAGGCGGTCATTAGCAAGGATGCTAATGAAATGAATAATGAATATTGGATATTGAATAATTTATGAAGCTGTGTCATTTAAGAAATTAAGGGATTAAGAAATTAAGAGATTAAGGAGTTCGAGGGGTTCAAGGAGTTCGAGGGGGTTAATATAGTGTTGGCAATCCGTTTCGGCGTGCTATGGCTTCGTCGGGTGTGATCCATTGGAAGATGTAGTAATATGCGCCGAAGGCTCCGATGTGTTCAAGTTCTGCGAGCAGATAAAGGACAAAGGCGCGATTTTCGGGGATGTAGTAGCTTGGTGCGCCTTCTACGGTTGACATTGACACCTTGCCGTAGTTCACGTCGGTGAATGCTACCTGTGTCCTCATGTCTATGTTACGGTCAAAGGGATTGTCCTTGCCTGTATGGAAACGGAGGGTGAGGTTACGGCTGTCATCGAATGGGGCAATGACGGTAAGGGTGGAATCGTTGACCTTCTCACTCTTTGTCAGGAACGTTGTGGTCTGCGAGGTAGAGAAAGGGAAGGTACAGGTGAGGAGCATATCGCCAACATAGTCGTCGATGCAGAATGGCATAATCTTGTAGAGGCGTACGTTGGCAGTCTTGGCATACATGTCGAGCTGCTGGTCTTCATAGTTGAGGATACGGAGTGTGAGGGCAAGACTGTCCTTTGCGTTAAGGTTGGCGTAGTTGCCCTTGATGCGAAGGGTTGCCTTGGTCTGACCTGCCGGAATGGTAAGGTTACGACTCTCTATTGTGAAGTGATAGCCTTCGGTAGCATTGGTGTGCTTGAGGTCAACATCGACGATGACGTGGCGATCGACATCGGCCGCCTTACTCATTACTAACGGCACTTGAAAGACTTCTTCGTCCTCTGTTACCGGCATGGAATAGAGAGAGTCAGAGAACTGCACAAAGTCCTTTCCCGAGTAGTGAGTCTCTGGCAGTTCGCTACTGCAAGCTGTCATTAGCAAAAGTGCTAATGAAACGAATAATGAATAACGAATAATGAATAATTTATGAAGCTGTCTCATAAGGGTTAAGGAGGAAGGAGGAAGGAGGAAGGGGGAAGGGATTAAGGAGTTCGAGGGGTTCAAGGGGGTCAAGGGGGTTAAGGGGGTTAATATCAGTCGTTCTGTTGTACGATTCCTTTGGATGCTGTTATCTCGTGTTGTGGGATGAGCCATGTGAAACGAGAACTGTTGGCAGGGACTTTGAGGGCATTGTAGTTAGGTCCGTCAATAGTACCTGCCTGCGGTATGCGCTCAAATCCTAATGCCCAGCGCTTAAGGTCTGTGATACGGAATCCCTCACCGACAAGTTCGCGTGCTCGCTCGTTCTGAATTTCTCGCAGCAACTGAGACTGTTCGCAGAGGAAACTGCCATAGTTACGGATGCGAGCCTTACGGAGAGAGGTGATGTCCTGGCATGCCGGGAGAGTTTTATTCTGCATGCAACGTGCCTCAGCACGTATGAGATAGGTTTCACCGAGACGCAGGAGCTTAGGCATATTGCAGAAATATGGTCCTGCCACTCCATCTATCTGAGGGTTGCCAGGGAACTTGGTGAGTATCTCCCACTTTACGCCTTGTACGGTGGTTACGATTGGGAAGTGTGTAACGTAACGGAGATCGTAGTCAGGATAAGAAGAGAGGAGCCAATTGGCTGGTAGATAACTTGGATTGTAACGACCGGAATTGACACCCATGAAGAGAGAACCAAGACTGCCAGTGAAGTCTGTAGAAGAGAAGTTTATCTTCCATATAATCTCGTCTGCAGTGTCGTACTGAAGCATCATCTCATACTCATTGGTCTGTCCACCTCCAGGATTGATGCAATCGTAGTTGGCATCGGCAAGTTCATAGATAACGGTGCTGCCAGTCTTTGCTTCAATAACCTCAGTGGCATATTTCTCAGCGCCCTCCCAATCGTGCATGTAGAGAAGCACTCTGGCACGCAGAGCAGCAATGGCACCTTGTGTGACGAACGGAGTGTCAGTGCCTTTTCGAGGTTCGTTGGCTGCGGCAGTGTCAAGGTCGGAGAGTATGAGCTGATAGCACTCGGCAAGAGAAGCGCGAGGTTTTATAACGTTTTGTCCTTGCTGCTCACGATAGTTGAGATAGAGAGGAACACCCAGTGTCTGGGTTGCCGTTGCCGGGTCATAGGCCTTGCAGAAGAGGCGAACAAGGTCATGGTAGGCATAAGCACGCATAAAGGCAACGTCTGCCACATATTTCTTCATCTGTTCGCGTTCAGCATCGCTCTTAAGCGTTGCCTCAACCTGAGCCTGATGGTCGAAGAAGAAGTTGCAACGGTTTACTATCTGATAGAGTCCGCCATAGACTTCCTGCAGAACAGGTTCATTGGCGTTGACCTCCCAACGGTAGAACGAACCGAACTGGTTGGTATAGCCAATGGCAGCGTAGAAGAGGTCAGACTGCACCTCGGCAGCCTGAACGAGGCTTCCGCTATAAAGGGCAGGGTTCTTGAAGGTGGAATAGACACCAAGGCAGACCTGTTCTGCATCCTTCAGCGTAAGCATGGCTTCTTCTTCAGGAATCGCAGTCTCAGGCAGTTCAGTGAGAAAATCTGAACACGCGGTCATTAGCAACGTTGCTAATGAAATGAATAATGAATAACGAATAATGAATAATTTATGTAGTTGTCTCATTTATGGAATTACGAAATTACGGAGTTACGGAATTATTTTCATCCTGATTGCAGTATTCTACTCCCCTCGGGGGAGGACGGGAGGGGGCTACATTTTTTTTAGAATCCCACCTCTATGCCTAAGGTGAACTGACGAGACATTGGATAGGTTGCCTGATAGACGTTGACACTGGACTCTGGATCCATACCTGTGAACTTGGTGAACGTGAGCAGGTTCTGTGCCTGTGCAAAGAGGCGAACGCGATTTATAACCTTCGTTGGATGCAATAATGGTTTTGGAAGTGTGTAAGACAACATCACGTTCTTCAGTCGTAGGAATGATGCGTCTTCGAGGAGATGAGTGTCCATCTCTGGGGTTACGCCATAGCGTGGTATGGTAGTAACATCACCAGGTTGCTTCCAACGATTGAAGAGTTCTGTGCTCTGGTTGTAGGCAGAGGAGTATAGACCATTTGACTCATCAAAGAATCTATCGTTGTTCATCACCCATCTGTCTGCCACCCATGAGAACTGAGCATCGAGAGTGATACCTTTCCATGACAGAGTCGTACCAAAACCTCCTTGCCATGGTGCAACGTAGCTCTTGCCGGTGAGGACCTTGTCATCCTCGTTGTACACGTTGGTAACATCTCCATCCTTAGTGTACCAGAGGGCATCTCCATTGGCAGGATTGACTCCGGCATAGCGTACGGCATACTGTTCGCCGTAAGGGTGTCCGACCTTCAGCATGAGTCCTGTGGCAGGCAACTCGTACTGGTCGAGTCCGTTATATAGTTCTGTTATCTCGTTATGGTTGTACGACGCATTGGCATTTACTGTCCAATTGAAGTGCTTTGTATGAATCAGCGTAGCCTGAACATCCAGTTCAACACCACGATTGAGCATTGCGCCGATGTTATCCCACTGGGTAGAGAAACCATTGCCCATGGTGATAGGCACTTCCATAAGCATATTGGTAGTGCGCTTATCGTAGAACTCTATGCCGAGGTCTATGCGTCGCCATAGTCCAAGCTTTAGTGCGAGGTTGAAAGTATTGAGTTTCTCCCACGTCAGCGACTCATTGCCACGGCTATAAGGTGCAACGCCAGGCATTCCTGCGTACTGCGGACCGGCAGAATAGAGTGACAGATGGTCGTAGTTTGGTATTGAAGAGTTACCGCTGGTGCCGTAGCTCAAGGATAGTTGGAGAGTTGAAACTGGAGACTTCTGATTAGAAACCGACGACTGAGGATTGATGATATTAAGCAAATCGGCCATGAATCCGACACTCCAGAACGTAGCCCATCGGGAGTCTTTACCAAACTTTGACGATGCGTCACGGCGCAAAGAGAGGTCGGCATAGTATTGCTGCTGGTAGTTGTACTCAGCTCTTCCGAAGTAAGACAAGTATGTCGATGCAGCACGAGAGTCGCTCCAGTTGGTTGCTGCAGTACCGGTAGAAAGAGTGAGGAGCTTGTCGCTGCTCTGTCCGCGTGCCACAACGGTGAATGCATCGTTGGCATTGCGCGTCATTTCCTGACCGAGCAGGGCTGTCAGATGATGGTCATCACCGAATTCAGTGTTGTAAGTGGCGGTGTTTGTCCATGTTATGTTGTACGAACGTGCGAAGCTTTTGCCTACGGTTCCGATACCATAGTTGCCCACATAGCTTGGAAGAGACTTCGTATCCGAGCGCAAGTCGCCACCATCGATGCCAAGAAGCGTCTTGACACGGAGTTCCTTTATTGGGTTAAGTTCAAGGAATGTGCTGGACAGAAGATGCACACGCTTACGGGTAAGCGGATTTGCCTGATTCCATTCCAATGGGTTTTCGTAAGATCCGCGCCATGAATTGTCAGCAGGCGAAGCGAATGTTCCGTCTGCCTTGTATGGGTCCCAGTATGGCAACATAAACTTCATGGCAGAGATTGGAGACACGATACTGTAGGAGCCATAGTCTGCCTCATGGGCAGTACTGCTGCTAATCGACGTGTTGGTACCTACACGAAGCCAGTCGTTGGCTTGCGCTTCTACGTTAGCACGAAGGGTATAGCGTGAGAAATCGCTACCGATGGCTGTGCCTGTCTGGTCAAAACAGTTGGCTGAAATGAAGTAACTGACATGACTACCTCCACCTGCTATGGAAAGATCATAACTCTGCGTAGGAGCATTATCGCGGAATACAAGGTCGCGCCAGTTGATGTTTGTACGCTCAAGAGCCTCACGATCGTAGAGTCCCGGTGTACGAATACCAATCTCTTCTTCAAAGTTCAGGCGCTCATGGGTATCCATCTGAGTCCAATGACCATAGGCAAGGTTTGAGAAACCATACTGAGCACGCAGCATGACCTGTGCCTTATCGCCAGAGCGTCCACGCTTAGTAGTTATGACGATAACGCCATTGGCGGCACGTGCACCATAGATAGACGTAGAGGATGCGTCCTTAAGAACAGTGAAAGACTCTATGTCTGAAGAGTTGATGGCAGAGAATTCGGAAGAGGAAACAGGAACACCATCAACGACGAAGAGGGGTTCGGTGCCGGCGTTGATGGAATTGGTGCCTCGAATCTGGAAGGAAGCAGGGGCAGTAGGGTCGCCAGAATCCTGCAGAACGGTAAGACCTGCCGCCTTTCCTTGCAGGGCTTGGTCGAACGAAGCCACAGGAGCATCGTTGATACGCTCACCTTTCACGGTCGATACTGAGCCAGTTATGGTTCCCTTTTTACGGGTTCCATAAGCCACGACGACAACTTCATCTATTCGTGAAATGGATGATGTCATCTTGACATTTATGACGCTTCGGCCATCTGTCTGCACTTCCTGATTGTCCATTCCGATGTAGGAGAAGACGAGTACAGGCGCTTGAGACGATTGCTGCAGCAGAATCTCATACTTGCCATCGACATCAGTGGTGGCCATGGCCTTTGCTCCCTTCTGCTGAATAAGCACGCCAACAAGCGTCTCACCAGTCTCAGCATCGGTAACACGTCCACTTATCTTTCTTTCTGATTGGGCAAAAACGAAAAGACTCCCTCCACCCATGAGCGGAAGGAAGAATAGGAGGAATAGTATTGTAAGGATTGCTTTGTTACGCATAATGTGTACAAAGTTAATCAATTTTCTTCCAATTGTCAATATAAATAGGTGTATATCTATACGAAGTATATACGTTTTTTGATTTAGGTTAACGGGTAAGGACTTGGTTGTGGGTTAGAGGTTAGGGGTTAGAGGTTAAAGGTTGGTGTGACGGAAGTTACAGAATCGTTGTTATTTCTGGTAAAGTATCGACTGTGTATCGGACTGTTGGGGCAGGTTGGAAGGTCTTGTCCCATCGGCGGAAGAGCATGGCGTCGATGCCAGAAGCAATGGCTCCGAGCACATCGCCTTCATAGTTATCGCCTATCATCAACGTAGTCTCACGCTTCGCGCCACTCACCTTAAGGGCATAGTCATAGAACTGTGCCGAAGGTTTGTTGGCACCGGCGTCCTCGCTAAGCACTATCGTGTCAAAGAAATCTATTAACCCACACGCTGTCAGCTTCTTATACTGCACTTCATGGAATCCGTTACTGCAGATGTGCAGGCGGTAACCTTTCGCCTTAAGATACTCCACGAGTTCGCGTGCGCCATCTATCAAGCCTGGTTTGCAGGAGCATAGCTCAAGGAACTTATCGCTAATCTCAAGGCAATATTCCTTTGTCGGATTTGGCATACGGAGCGAAAGCGGACGTCTGAAACGCTCAACGATGAGGTAATCGCGTTCTATCTCGCCCTTGGCATACTGCGTCCAGAGTTCTACATTAGCCTTCCAGTAGGCATCATAGAACTCATTGGCATCGTCAAACCATCGGTCAAGGTCTGCCCATTCAAACAGTTCGGCAAGGGAGATAATGGCATTGCCACGGGTGTCATAAAGGGTATCGTCGAAGTCGATAAAGAGATCTTTGTAGGTTTTCATTGGGAGAGAGATGGGTAAGAGTAATAAAAGTCCCCTCCCTTCACGGGAGGGTTAGGGAGGGTCTTGTCTTGTTTTCAGCTAAAGCACTACGCCTCTATCTTCTACTCCTGCATCCACGTTCAGTTTGCGTGCAAGGGTAAAGAAATAGTCACTCAGGCGATTGACGTATGCCGTAACGTTTTCATCCACTTCCGCACCTGTAGCGGCAAGACGCAGGATGTCACGCTCTGCTCTTCGGCAGACGGTTCGGCAGACATGGGCGTAGGCTGATGCGCGACTGCCACCAGGAAGAACAAACGAACGCAGGGGCGGAACCATCGCTTGCACACGGTCTATCTCCTGCTCTACGGCATCGACCTGCTCCTTCGTCACGGTCAGTTGCTGCATGACGTCGCCCGATGCGTTATCCGTAGCAAGGTATCCTCCTACGACAAAGAGTTCGCTCTGCACTCCAAGCAGAAACTGGATGTCGCAATCGTCT
This sequence comes from Prevotella sp., assembly GCA_045643065.1. GTDB lineage: Bacteria > Bacteroidota > Bacteroidia > Bacteroidales > Bacteroidaceae > Prevotella. The sequence goes on along the minus strand of JAZUKC010000198.1, from coordinate 29,826 downwards.
GTGCAATAGGTCATTAACACTCCGATGTGTGAGTTGAGTTCGTCAACAGTGCCGTAGCTTTCCAGTCGCTCACAGCACTTCGACACGCGCTGTCCACCCACGAGAGAGGTCTGCCCGCGGTCTCCTGTCTTGGTGTATATTTTGCTCATTATTTTTCTAAGGGTTAACGGTTTACTTATTAACTCAACTTTCACAAGCTCCGCTTGCTTCAGTTTCAAGGAGTTATGGGGAAGATATAGGGAAGATATAACGGAGATAAAGGGACAATAGTAATGTCTCTATATCTTCTCTTTATCTTCGCTACGCTATCTCCTCTTTATCTCCTAAGAAAGTTAAACTTGTGAAACTTGTAATATTAACGTTCAACGTGGGTTTAACGGTTGTTGGGATCAGGGAATCGCTTATCGCCATTGCTGACTTTTTCTTCCCATGGTTTGACGGTGCGGAGTTCCTCGCTCTCGTCGTCTTTTCTTGTCCAATATGATGCCATAATGTAAATTTGGGGTTATGAATTGGGGTTTATGATTTATGATTTTGAGGAAGGAAAAACGTGTATTGTTCACCTTCCATTTCCGTTTCCTATTGATTCGCCTTCCGTTTCCTATTGATTCGGTCGCCGTTTCCTATTGATTCACCCTGCGTTTTCTATTGATTCTCTAACTCACTGATAATCAGTGGTCATCAAAAAGCAAAAAAATCACGGTAAAAATCATGCCGAACAACGCCAGAATCTAAAGCGAAAAGTAACTGCTATCAGGGTGCTGAATGTAGAGTCCGCTAACGGATGCTTGCGGATACATTGCACCGTTTTCCGTCAATCTAATGCCGATTTTTCCATAGTCAATGAGTTTGGCAAGGTGGAAGATGGCTTTCTGGTCTGGCAACGAAGGGTAACCGACGGCCGGACGTATGCCATGCCACTGATGCTCAGCGAGTTCCTTGCTCATATACTCTGATGCAGCCTCAGCCAGACGGTCGCCGATAGTCTGCAGGAGAATGGTTTCATAATCGTCAGTTCCTTCTGCCTTCATCGTCTCAAGGTCGTGGACGAACTGCTCAGACATGGTTGCAGCAAAGACACCGGCATAATCGTTGCCCAACGGCGAGACGTAGTCGCAGAGCGAAAGGCATTGCTCGCGGCGCTTGCCCGTAGGCATCATTATCTCCTGACGGGGCGTAGGCAGACTATCAATACCGAAGTCGATGCTGTCGGCCTTGCCTCTTGCACGATAGAATGCCTGAACGCCACGGACAGCATAGCGCTCATCGTCGGCCATGCGCTGCAGTCTTTCCTCGGCATCAGCCCTAAGCAGGCGACCTTCCTCGCTATCTTCTTTCACGCGCCAAGCCCAGTAGAAGTAGAGCCAATCGATATGATGCATGAGGTCTTTGACACTGAATCGTCGCTCTTCGCCTTGCCCGACGAACGGCGGACGGACGGGAACGTACTGCTCCCAGTTGCATGAGAAGCGTCGCTGCAAAGGTGTCAGTTCGCCCAAAGCCTCGCTCGTCGCACGCTGAATGTTCAGGCGCTGTTCCTTGCGATGCTGTGCCATACGGATACGTTGTTGGCGAGAACGATTGCGAAGCATAACGTCCTCACGCTGAGCACTATCCATCAGTTGCATGGCTACGACTGGATTCTGAGATGCATCCCTCATGTGGAACACGCCTCCGGCATAGAGCGGTGCCAGTTTTACTGCTGTGTGAACCTCCGAAGTTGTTGCGCCACCTACGAAGAGTGGCACCTTCAGACCGGTCTTCTGCATGGCTTCTGCCACACGGCACATCTCGTCAAGGCTTGGTGTGATAAGTCCTGAAAGGCAGACGAAGTCCACATTGTTCTTAATAGTCTCCTCAACGATGGTTTCCGTAGGCACCATCACGCCCAGGTCTATCACTTTGAAACCGTTGCAAGCAAGCACAACACCGACGATGTTCTTACCGATGTCGTGGACGTCGCCCTTCACTGTGGCAAGGAGGATTGATCCACTACCCGTACTCTCTCCCGCTATTAGGGAGGGTGAGGTCATTGTCTTTTCCTCATCTTGTGCCATGGTTGGAGCATTGATGTCACTCCCTTCTAACGAGAGGGAGTTAGAGGTGAGGGTCAACTCCACTGCCTTCTTCATAGTTCGGGCAGTCTTCACGACCTGTGGAAGGAACATTTTTCCTTCGCCAAACAGTCGTCCGACCTCGTTCATGCCTGCCATCAGCGGACCGGATATGATTTCCAGCGGACTCATTCCCTCCCCTATCAAGGCGTTGATGTCTGCCTCAAGATTGGTGGTTATGCCCTTTATCAGTGCTGTTTGCAGATTGCTGGCTGGCGTTCCGTCTGCCTGGCCATTGGCAACGGCTACAGGTTTCGCTGCGACTGTTCCTCCTGCCTTCGCTGCCTTAGCCTCATTCTGCTTCTGAAGCAGTTCCTCGGCAAAGCCCATCAGGCGCTCTTCGGCGTCGGTTCCTTCATTCATTATCACGGCTTTTATAGCCTCACGCAGGTCTGGCGCTATCGTTTCGTAGCCAACGGCAGTAGAAGGATTCATGATGGCCATGTTCATTCCGACCTTCGTTGCGAGATGAAGGAATACGGAATGCATAGCCTCGCGCAGGTAATTGTTGCCACGGAAGGCAAACGACAGGTTGGAAAGTCCACCGCTAATGCGTGCGCCAGGCAGGTGTTTTGTAATCCATTCGGCTGCGCGGATGAAGTCTCGGGCGTAGTTAACGTGCTCTGCCATGCCAGTGGCAATGGTCAGTACGTTAGGGTCGAAGATAATATCTGTAGGCAATATGCCCACCTTTTCGGTCAGCAAACGATAGGCACGCTCTGCTATCTGGATGCGTCGCTCGTAGTCAGTTGCTTGTCCTTCCTCGTCGAAGAGCATTACTATGACTGCTGCGCCGAGGCGTTTGACCACCTGTGCCTGCTTCAGGAACTCTTCCTCGCCCAGCTTCAGCGAGATGGAATTGACAATGCACTTGCCCTGACAGCATTTCAGACCGGCCTCGATGACGTCGAATCGGCTTGAATCGACCATGATAGGCACACGGCAGATGGATGGGTCGGAGGCAAGAAGATTGAGGAATGTTATCATCTCTTGCTTTGCATCGAGCAGTCCGTCGTCCATGTTCACATCAATGACCATTGCGCCTTTCTCCACCTGAGTACGGGCAATGTCCAGTGCTTCGTCGTATTTCTTTTCATTGATGAGACGAAGGAACTTCCGTGATCCTGCCACATTGCAGCGTTCGCCTACAACAACGAAGTCTGTCGGAGCATAGGTGAAAGATTCGAGGCCGGAGAGTTGGAGATACCCACTCCCCAAATCTCCCCCCGTTATTAGGGAGGAGGAGGTCATTGTTTTGCTGTCATCTTTCGCAGCGAAAGAAGCATTGCTGCTCCCCCTCCCTTCTAATGGGAGGGGGTAAGGGGGGAGGATCTTCTTTATATGCTCAGGAGTGGTGCCGCAACATCCACCTATTATATCTACGAGTCCTTCGTCCAGCATCGGGCGAATCTGGCGTGCCATGTCCTCCGGAGTATCGTCATACTGTCCGAACTGGTTTGGAAGACCTGCATTTGGGTGGCATGAGATGTAGCCATTCCACACCTTTCGCATACGCTTGAGATAAGGAATCATAGCCTCAGCGCCCAGACCACAGTTCATGCCTATAGCCGTCGGATGGGCGTGTGCAACCGATGCGACGAAGGCTTCAATGGTCTGTCCTGACAATGTACGACCAGAAGCGTCTGAGATTGTCATTGAGATGAACAGTTGGACATCAGCATTCCGGTGTTCAACTGCCTCTGTGAAACTCTTGATGGCTGCCTTTACGTTCAACGTATCGAAAGCCGTTTCGATGATTATGCCATCCACGCCTTCGTCTATCAGCACCTCTATCTGCTCAAGATAGGCGTCAGCAAGCTCGTCGAACGTTATGCTGCGTGCTGCCGGGTCATTGACATCATCGCTCATTGAGAGCATACGACTCGTAGGACCGACATCACCAAACACATATATGCGTCTGTCGGTACATGCGTTTGCTGCTCTGCGCGCCACACGAACAGCAGCACGATTCAGGTCCTTGACATAGTCGCCAAGCAGGTATTCCTGCTGAGATATGCGCTGTGACGAGAATGTATCGGTGATGATTATGTCTGCGCCGGCTTCTATATATCGGCGATGGATGTTCTCGATGATATCGGGACGTGTAAGCGCCAGCACATCGTTGTTGCCTTTGAGCTGCACCTTCCAGTCACGGAACATCTCCCCACGGAAGTCTTCCTCCGTGAGCCCATATTCCTGAATGAGCGAGCCCATGGCTCCGTCCATCAGCATTATTCTATGTCGTAGAATATCTTTCATATATAAAGTAATCAGTTAACAGTCAACAATTAACAGTTAACAACGGACTTCAAATAACATTTGTCGTAATAAAGAAGAAGGAAACTCCTTAACTCTTTAACTCCTTAACTCTTTAACTTCGAGCGAAGCGAGACTTCTTCCATTATCTGGCATATAGACGCCGCCGCATTCATCGTATAGAAATGTAGCGATGGAACATGCGCCGCCTTAAGTTCCTGACACTGGCGTATAGCCCATTCTATGCCAACTTTCTTCACATCGTCGTTGGTTTTGCAACGCTGCAGCTTGGCAACGAGACGGTCAGGGAAGTCAATATGGAACGTGCGTGGGAGCATGGACATGTGGTTCAGCGTGCCTATAGGTTTCAGACCAGGAATGATTGGCACATTAATGCCTGCTTTCTGGCATCTATCGACGAACTGGAAGTATTTCTTATTGTCGAACACCATCTGTGTTACGATGTATCCGGCACCCATATCGACTTTCTTCTTCAGCGCGTCCATGTCTGCCTGCAACGACATTGCCTCGTCGTGTTTCTCAGGATATCCTGCCACGCCGTATGTGAAAGGGCGCTTGCCGTTAAGCAAATCGTGCGAGTCGCCGAATAACATTCGTCCTTCATTGAACTCGTTTATCTGATTGCACAACTCAGATGCATACATCAGTCCGCCTTCCTTCGGTATGAAACGGTTGTCCATCTTCGACTTGTCGCCTCGTAATACCAGGAGGTCAAAGATGTCAAAGAATGCAAGGTCAATGAGTTCGTTCTCCGTCTCTTGCTGCGTATTGCCTGAACAGATGATGTGTGGAACAACAGGGACGTCATATCTCTGCTTTATGGCACACGACACTGCTACCGTAGCAGGACGCAAACGGTCCTCTACGCGCACATATCTACCTGGCTTCACCTCGCGGTAACTATAGTCAGAACGGTGGGTCGTCACCTCTATGAAAGCAGGATTATAGACCATCAGTTTGTCGATGGTCTTGTATATTTGCTCTATGCTTTTGCCTTTGACTGGAGGCAACACCTCAAAACTGAAGAGAGTCTCTTTTGTGTCCTTTAAAATGTCTGTAACTGAACGATTCATCATTATTTTACACTATTTTTGTGCAAAATTACAAAAAAAAACGATAAAACTATAATAACTTGAAAAAAATTACTAACTTTGCCGAAAATTAGCAAATAACAAATCAACTAAATAACAAAACAACTAAATAACCATGTATAGCGATCCAAAAGATTGTCTCTACTGTCAGAACAATGAGACATTGCATAATCTCATGATTGAGATTTGCCATCTTCGCGTGTCACGCGTATTCCTTTTTAAAGAACAGACATACTACGGACGTTGTCTCGTGGCTTACGACCACCATGTAAACGACCTCAACGAGCTCAACGACCAGCAGCGCAACGACTTTATGGCCGACGTAGCACAGACTACACGCGCCATGCAGCGTGCTTTCAACCCAGAGAAAATAAACTACGGTGCATTCTCTGACACACTCTCACACCTCCACTTCCACCTTGCTCCTAAATACGTGGGTGGTCCTGACTATCCTGGTCTCTTCCGTATGAACCCAGGCGAGGTGTATCTCTCTGACGAGGAGTATGCACAGATGATCGAAAAGATCAAGGCAAACCTGTAGTTTTTAATGAATAATTAATAATGAATAATTAATAATTGGGCTTTTTTTTGCATAATTCGGATTTTTGTAGTACCTTTGCACCCGCAAACTATTAATTATTCATTATTCATTATTAATTAGCACGCGCCTGTGGCGAAATTGGTAGACGCGCCAGACTTAGGATCTGGTGTCTTGCGATGTGCAGGTTCGAGTCCTGTCAGGCGCACTTCATAAATTGCTAACTCCCTACGTTCTGGGAGTTAGCATTTTACTTTGCAACCAGAAGTAGGTTTGACTTATTTCATTAAACGGCATTAAATAAAATAACAAGACAGATAAATTATGTCAAGAGAAGAACATAACACAGTAGGCTATGTAGTAGCTCTCGTCAGCGAGTTTGCTTTAAGATATGGCATCATGCCACGTCAGGCATACGCATACCTGAACAGGTTCAAAGGTCTTGACCATTTGTATAAGCACTATAACGTGCTTCATACATTCTCGTTTGAAGATGTTGTTGATGCCGTATCCGAGGTGTGCAGACATAATGGAGGGAAACTGCAATGAAACTATACCACGGATCAAATATGAGAGTCACTGAGCCTAATCTCAGATGTTCAAAACCTTTCAAGGATTTTGGACAAGGATTTTATTTGTCAGCAGATGAACAACAGGCAAGAGATCAGGCGTATTCAAAAGTTGATCAGATGAAGACGGGCGAACCGACAGTAAATGAGTTTGAATTTGATGAAACACTCATGACATCTGGCGAATTGCGGGTGAAAGTATTTGATGATTATAGCGTAGAATGGGCAGAGTTTGTACTCATGAATCGCGATAGAAATGTTGTTCAGCCTTCTCACGACTATGATATTGTATATGGTCCGATTGCAGACGATGGTGTAAACTATCAACTCAGACGATATTGGGGAGGAGTTATTACGTTGCCAAGACTAATAGAGGAACTCAAATATGCCAAAGGTATTACCTTCCAGTATTTCTTCGGTACAGAACGTGCCCTAAAAACTCTCAAAGCCTTATGACAAGACTGAATGAACAACAGATACAGACGATGAAGGAAGAGTTGACGGTAGAGTTGGCTGACTGGTTGATGGAAACATACGGTTATTCTCCACGTGAGGCACTCGACATTCTCTATACCTCAGAGACCTTCGATCGTTTACAAGATACAAATACCAACTTCTATTTCCAAAGCGTTGGCTACGTTGCCTCATTCCTGAAGAATGAAGTTGAAAATGCTGTATTCTGCTAGAATAGCTCCTACTCAGCCGATAATAGGTACTGAAGATGCGTTAGTAGATGATGCAAGGATTGTGTAAATAATTTTGCACACCTACTTAACTATCAACGCATCATGTTTATGGTGTTCTATTCACCTTAAAAATTGCTAATCCCCTACGTTCTGGGAGTTAGCAATTTTTTGTTTTGTCGCTATATATCTATCATATTTTCTGACGAAAAACGCAATTTTGGATGTGCTTTTTAGGTATTTTGAAATAAAATTGACAGTTTGATAGAACATTTTCAAGTATTTTTTGCTCGTATTTGATGGAAATTGTGTATCTTTGCACCGTCATAGCCTACGCCGTGCCATCTGCAACAGGATGTGCGGCTGGGTGGGACACTACATAATGTAAAAGCGTCATCGATGCTTTGTTCTATGGCTGTGTGAACCTAGGAAATTCATCAGTTGGTCAAGAACAATGTCAGAAGTGAATGCTACGGGTTAGCACGAATTGTATCCCGGAGTGTGCAGGCGAGGGTATATTATATCCTCACAAGCACACTTTTCCGGTATTTCATATTTATGCGGCGTGGGCAGACACTCTACAAGTTCACCAACACGGTTTTCCTAGGACCGACACAGCGGACGAGTAGAGGTGGAAGCCTACGTTTTGCGTTTATGTAGTCGGAGAAAATAAACATTAAATCTTTTATAATCTGCCCGAACTTAGGCTCTCATAAGGCAAAAACACATTCTAACTGATATGAAAGCAGTAAAGTTTTTGCTTATTCTATCTATGGCTGCATTCAGCATTGGCACTCTTGCCCAAACAGCCAAAGAAATCACAAAAGAGAGGAGAGAGATTAGGAAACTCTCTAAATCAGAACTAAATGAGAAAGCGACAAAGGCTGCACGCAAAGAAGCAAAGAAGTTAGCAAAAGAGGGTTGGACAACTGCTCCTGGTGCGCTTCCTATTGACAAGCAGTTAGATAAGTCATACCTTATGCAGCAAGAGTATGATGAGAACTTGTTCCCAAAATATCTAATGGGCGAGGCTATGAGCATCGGCGAGAACTATGATGCTGCCAAGATGCAAGCACTCGAACTTGCAAAGCAGAACCTTGCTGGTCAGATTCAGACAGAGGTAACTGCTCTCATTGAGAACACCGTGGCCAATAAACAACTCCAACCAGAAGATGCAGCCAGTGTTGTACAGAGTATTAGTGCAGGTAAAAGCCTCATCACTCAAAGCATAGGAAGAGTTCTCACTGTTGTAGAAGTCTATCGCACTGTTAACAATAGAAACAAAGAGGTTCTTGTCCGTATAGCCTATAATGCAGAGATGGCAAAGGCTGCAGCAAAGAAAGCTGTGCGTGAAGATCTTGAAAAGCGTGGTGAAGAACTTCATAAGAAACTTGACGATTTGTTAGGCTGGTAATGCGAAACCATACTATAACAATTTTGATTCCGCTAATGCTATTCTTATTCCATCTTGATGTATCTGCCCAGGAACTCAAGACGGTAGAAGCATCATATACCTACTATGCTCCTGACAATGTCACATTGGAGCAAGCTAAGCGAACAGCATTGGAACGAGCGCAGATAGAAGCACTCGCTAATACTTTTGGCACCAATATTAGCCAATACAATTCAACGCGAGTCAGCAATCAGAATGGTAATAGCGATGTTGATTTTCTGAGCATATCCTCAAGCGATATCAAAGGCGAATGGATAGAAACCATCGGTGAACCCATCTATAATATATATTATGAGCAACAAATGCTTGTCGTATCATGCACCGTCCGTGGCAAAGCTCGTGAGATTGTAAGTGCCGGTGTTGATTTGAAAGTGAAGATTTTGCGCAATGGTACTGACGATAAATTCGAGTCATCAGAGTTTCGTAATGGTGATGATATGTACTTATCCTTCCAAAGTCCTGTTGACGGATATGTTGCTATTTATCTAATAGATGAGGGTGGCAACGCTTTCTGTTTGTTGCCATATCGTAATCAGAGTGATGGAATCTACAAGGTTAAGGCTGGCACTCGATATGTTTTCTTCTCTGAGACGATGGCTCCAACATCCGAACAGTCAATCGTTGATGAATACAATTTGACATGCGAGAAAGCGCAAGAAACAAATCACATTTATATATTATTCTCATCGGAGAAATTTATAAAGGCTTTTGATGAAGATAATGGTGAAAACTTACCAAGAGAACTATCATCAGAATCATTCCAAAAGTGGTATTCTAAACAGAAAGTTATAAACAAAAACTTAGTTTCAATAAACAAATTATTAACCATTAAACATTAACAACAATGAAAAAAGTATTATCGTTTATCGCTCTTTTCATGCTGATCGCTATGGGCGCATCAGCAAAGGATCCCAACACGACCTTTCGCAATGTGTTGATCTTTGCCTATTCACAGGCAAACAGTGTTTACGAAGATGACAACATTAAGTTGGAAATCTACGATGAGAAGTTGTACGCAACAAACAAGACCCCTAAGACAATCTTCATTGACTTGTCTCAGTGCTTCCTTGTACACAATGGTTCTTCTTTCCCTATGTTCTCTCAGAAACAGGACGAGAAACATGCTTCAAAGAAAGGCGTAACAACATCTGTTGATGAATTTATAACAGTTGCACCAGCAACAGGTTCTAAACAGAATGAGACTTTTATCTGTAACATGTCAACGGGCATTTATGGTGAGTACACTACAACAGAAAGTCCCAATGGTGAATTTACGGAGTATGACAAACGATTCTTCAATGTGATTGGTAGTATGGTTGAGGAATCACAGAACGCTGATCCAAAGGGTAAGCAGTGTGTAGGTACTGTTGCTCGTCACCTTACTGAGGATGAGAGTATCAACAACATTGGTGCTTCTATTGCCTATGCATTCAACAAGAGATCCGAGAATTGGGAAAGCGTATCTATTTCGACATGGGTGTCAGATGTCGTATTCGCACCTTATTATGTAGAGATGCCAAAGGATCTCAAAAGCAAGGAAAAGAGAGGCTTTGGTATAAAAGAGACTGCTCCAGCAAAGATCCATGTTAGAGCAAATACTCCTTTCGTGTTTGACGAGGACAAGAGCCCACTGGTGGTTGCTGACTGGGAAGGAAATTTCAAGAAGGGTACGTTCAAATTGAATTCAACATACATTTCAAAAACAAAGAACGTAGGTTTGGCTGTTTTGCTGGCAGGTGTCACAGGCGGAGCATCAGCAGCATTAATAAAACAAGATGTGTATAAGAGAACCACAGTTTTCGATGGTGCCGACGCTAACTGGGGTAAATTGTCTTATGCTTCAGCTGGAATTATGGCAACAGGTCAGAAATAATCATCTTTAATCGCAACTCGTTGAATATGTATATGCAGAATTCAACGAGTTGCAATTTTACAACAATGCGTATATATTTTGTTTTTTTATTATTGAGCATAAGCTTAACCTCAAGGAGTCAGTCCATGACACAAAGATGTATCAATGCGTTGGAATATATTAACGCAGGATACATCCAATATGGCGTTGAAGAATTAAAGAAAATGTCTGCACTCAATAGTTTAGAAGCGCAATATTTTCTCGGAATATGTTATGAAAACGGAATTGTTGTACAACAGAGCAATGTTGACGCATTCCGACTAATAAGAAAAAGTGCGGAGAGAGGGCTTCCGGATGCGATGTATAGGATGTCCTTGTATTACCACAATGGCTTTGCCGTTGCTGTTAATGAAAACAGTAGCGCAGAGTGGTTAAGACGTTTCCAGGCAAAGGGAGGAAAAATGCTGTTACCTGATATAAGTGCTATAATTTACGAAGGAACGAAACACCCAGAGAACTATGCATTAACCCCGACTACATCTTCAGGTGAAGGAGGCAATATGCTTGCCATGCAAAACAATGGTAACATTAATTCCAATAACACAATTGGGTCCAACAACCAAACCATAAACAACATAACCATTGTTCAAGCACAAAATCAACCAATTGTCCAGTCAGGAACATCCCCACAACCTAAAAATCTCAAATCGGATGTTGATCAGAATATACCTACAGTCACGCAAAAAAGTGAAAACACATTTGCCCTGATAATTGCGAATGAGAATTATCAAGATGTTGCAAAGGTGCCTAATGCGGTTAATGATGGTGAGGTGTTCTCCGAGTATTGTAAAAAGACGCTTGGACTACCAGCCTCAAATGTGATATTGATTAAGGATGCGACTTTCAACAATATAAAGCGAGAGATAAACAAGTTATCCCAAATAGCAAACGCTTATAACGGGGCAGCTAAAATTATATTTTATTATGCAGGTCATGGCATTCCTAACGAGGCGACCAAGGATGCATTCCTACTTCCTGTTGACGGCTATGGAACAGATACTTCAACAGGATATAGTCTAAAAGAATTATATGCAACCTTAAGCAAACTACCAGTACAACAAGTTGTTGTATTGCTTGACGCATGTTTCTCTGGTTCGCAGCGTGGCGATGGTATGCTTGCGTCTGCACGTGGAGTAGCAATCAAAGCAAAAGCAAACAAAGTTGCAGGCAAAATGGTTGTCTTGTCTGCGGCACAAGGTGACGAAACAGCATATCCTTATAATGAGAACAATCATGGCATGTTCACTTATTATTTGCTAAAGAAACTGAAGGAAAGTAATGGCAATTGCACATTAGGAGACCTTTCGGATTATATTACTGACAACGTAAAGAAACGTTCCATTGTTGTCAATGGGAAAATTCAAACACCTTCGGTAAATCCATCTGATGAATTTCCTAATTGGAGAAACTGCCAGATAAAGTGATTGAGTTAGACAATAAAAGCATGAATAAAATATCTGCATTCGCATTTGCATTGTTTTACTCTTCTATAGTATGTGCTCAAAACACTGCAATAGAGCAGTATAATCAATTCAAACAACAAGCACAGCAGGAATATTCTTATTTCAGAAAGAAGTGCAACGCTGAATATGCCGAATTCTTGAAACAGGCATGGGAGTCATATCAGGCAGGACCGGTGATTCCTAAGCCTAAAGACGAGGTTGTGCCTCCAGTTGTCATGCCAGAGGATGACAGAGACAAACCAGTGGAGCCCAAGCCTGTGCCCATAGATACTGTGGTGGCTCCTGTCATTGAGGAACCAAAGCCCCAACCTTTGCCTATCGCCCCTATTTACGAAAATCAACAAACAACAGACAGCTACTTGGCGTTTTCATTCTTTGGAACGGATGGTAAGGTGCGTGTGCCTAAGGAAAGAACCAATGGATTGGGGTTACTATCAACGAGCCTTAATGGAGATAATCTTGCAAAGGCGTGGGATGTACTTTCCAATGGTGATTACGACAATCTGATTCGTGACTGTCTTGAGTTGCGTATCAAACACGGTCTTAGCGACTGGGCTTATCTGCTGATGATTCGTGATCTGAGCGAGAAATATTGCGGTGGCAGGAATAATGATGCAATATTTTTCATGTCGTGGATATTCTGCCAGACAGGGTATCAGATGCGTTTAGCCATCGAAGGAAACAAACTGTATCTTTTGTTTGGAACAAAGCATCAGATATATGGCATGCCTTATTACGTCATAGACGGAACATATTTCTATCCATTATTGCATGAAGGCGAGAGAATGGCTGAAGGCGTGCAAATATGTGGCGCCTCGTTTCCTGAGGAACAGCCTCTCTCGTTGTTTCTACCTTCGGCTCATTCGTTTGCAGAAGCATACGGCAATATCCGAACAATTTCATCTGGCCGATATCAGGACATGAAGGTTTCTGTCAAGACTAACCAGAACCTAATCAAATTCTATTCGACCTATCCATCGTCTATGGTAAACGATAACTTCATTACACGATGGGCAATGTACGCCAACACTCCGATGGCTAATGAAATAAAAGCAAGCATGTACCCACAGTTACGTTCATATATTACAGGCAAATCGCAACTTGAGGCTGTAAACATGTTGCTCAACTGGGTGCAGACTGGATTAGTATATGAGTATGATGATAAAGTATGGGGAGGTGATAGAGCATTCTTTGCAGAAGAGTCTCTCAATTATCCATATTGCGATTGCGAAGACCGTTCTATCCTTTTTACAAGATTGATTCGTGATTTATTGGGTTTAGAGTGTATATTGATCTACTATCCTGGTCATCTTGCTTGTGCCGTAAACTTTACCGACAATGTAAACGGTGATTATATTATCCTCAACGGGAAAAAGTTTATTGTTACAGATCCAACGTATATTGGCGCACCTGTTGGTCGCACAATGCCAGACATGAATAATTCGACAGCGAAGGTTATACTTCTAAATTGATTATTTCATCAAATAGGTATTGTTGTCCGCGGGCCAAGTGGGTCAGTTCAAAGGACATGTATCTGACTCATTAACATAACTTAAGAGGGAATCACGCAAACACAGCGTGGTTCCCTCTTGTTCTTTCTTATCTCTTTCTGAGCGCATTTCTTCATGTAAAGTCGAGATAGAGTGGTCACCTCTGCAATAATTTGGTTATATAATTGCATAGTTTCGCAAAAATGTGCCTAATAAGATATTTATTCGCCACAAAAGTTGGTGGTTTGAGAAAAAAGCACTACCTTTGCGATCGAAATTGGTGTATTATACACTGATGAGAATTAATAAATTATATTTCTTTACTTATGGCTATTGCAATTAAAGCTATTCCTACCTTGTATGGTGAGGAAGCTACACGTTTCAGGATGGCAATGGAGAGGGCGGAGGCTGAGTATGATGCTCGTGAGAAGCAGGATATTAAGGCTGACCCTATGTATGCTGCCATGAAGCGTATGTTGGAACGCAGTGGGCTCAAATGATGACTTGTTATGGGTTCGCTGCTTGAGGATTATAACCTTTGTGTGCTCACAGAAGATGTGTTTGGTGAGTGCGATGCTTTTTCTTGCGGTAAGGACGAGGATATGGACGAGTTCTTCCGTGAGGACGCATTGGCTTATACGCACTATTCAATGGGCAAATCGTACTGTTTCAGGAGTGTAGCGGACAAGAAACTGATTGCAGCATGCTTTACAGTTTCGAATGACAGCATCAGGATATACGATCTTCCTTCTGCCAGAAAGAATGCCATGTGGAAGGAAATTACGAATAGAGAGAAAATGCTGAGCCGTTTCCCCGGGGTTCTGATAGGCCGTCTGGCGGTTTCTGAGAAGTGTACAGAACAGGGTATAGGTTCGCAGGTTTTGGATTTCCTAAAACTCTGATTCAAGGATCCGGATAACAAGACTGCTTGTCGTCTGCTTATTGTCGATGCGAAGAACGATCCTAATGTACTGAGGTTCTACGAGAAGAACGGCTTTGAGTTCTTGTTTAGACATGAAATAGACGAAGACCTGTACACGAAGCGTCCAGCAGATGATGCTGAGCGTGAGGAACGTATCAGAAACCCTCGCAACCTGAGAACCAGATTGATGTATTTTGATTTGCTGAAAAGTGTATCTGAACGTATAAAGAGGCAGAGTTAGTTTCTGACTTGCTCGCATACATTTGAGAGGGGGACGTGTCAAAAGTAACGACACGCCCCCCTTCAAATATAAAAACATATAAAACTATCGGGGAAAGAATGGAGGAGACTGCTGGTGCGCTGCATGGGTTGGGACATGGATATGGCATGACATACACATACATACACCACATGGACGACACCTCCTGGCACCGTTACGCAGTACGTTCTACATCTGAAATTGTTGTCATCTGCTACGCCTAACCCACGAGCGCGACAGCAGACTATGTGAGGATGATGGCAGGTCTTCTGACTTCCTCCCACCTCTCTCCGCCTTCCCCGTAGCATCACCTGATGCTGCGAGTGGCTTTTTCCCATCCCATTCCGGGAGGTAGATTGAGGTAAAATGGAGGTTACAGCAGCGGGACTGTTCAGGACTTGCACCTGATTCCCTATTAAACTCTGCATTGCTCATGCGGCAATGACAAAGTACCATTTCCGGTTGCAAAGGTATAAAGAAAATGTGACACAACCAAATGTTTTTGCCATTAATTACTATAAATAACTCAAAAATAGCACCTTATTTTATATAAAAAAGCAAAAAACGAACATTATTACAGAAAAAAACATTAACTTTGCACAAATATTTGTCATTAAACTATGCTGCAAGTCGTCCTTTGGCAAGATGATTTGTTGTATTGGTTTGTGATTTCTATAATTATCATTAGTAAACAGTAAAAATAATAAATAAAAGAAAAAAATGGCACAGGAAGATGTTTTCAAGAAAATCGTAAGCCACTGCAAGGAGTATGGCTTCGTGTTCCCATCATCAGAAATCTACGACGGTCTCGGCGCTGTCTATGACTACGGACAGAACGGCGTTGAGCTGAAGAATAATATCAAGCAGTACTGGTGGCAGTATATGACCATGCTTCACGAGAACATCGTGGGCATCGATTCTGCTATCTTCATGCACCCAACTATCTGGAAGGCTTCGGGCCACGTTGATGCTTTCAACGACCCATTGATTGACAACAAGGACTCAAAGAAGCGCTATCGTGCTGATGTTCTCATCGAGGACCAGATTGCAAAGTACGACGAGAAGGTTGACAAAGAGGTTGCTAAGGCTGCAAAGCGCTTTAAGGAAAATTTCGACGAGGCTCAGTATCGTGCTACTTCGCCAAAGGTATTGGAACTCATCGAGAAGCGTGATGCTCTGCACAAGCGTTTCCAGGACGTGATGAACGCAGAGGGCGGCATCGACCTCGACGGTCTTAAGCAAATCATCGTTGATGAAGAAATCGTATGTCCTATCTCTGGTACACGCAACTGGACTGACGTTCGCCAGTTCAACCTGATGTTCAAGACAGAGATGGGCGCCGCTGCTGAGGGTGCTTCTACCATCTATCTGCGTCCTGAGACTGCGCAGGGCATCTTCGTTAACTATCTGAACGTACAAAAGACTGGTCGTATGAAGTTGCCATTCGGTATCGCTCAGATTGGTAAGGCATTCCGTAACGAAATCGTTGCACGTCAGTTTATCTTCCGCATGCGCGAGTTCGAGCAGATGGAGATGCAGTTCTTCGTAAAGCCAGGCACTGAGCTTGAATGGTTCAAGGAGTGGAAAGAGCGCCGTATGGCATGGCACCAGGCTCTCGGTTTCGGTGCTGAGAACTACCGTTTCCATGACCATGACAAGTTGGCTCACTATGCTAATGCAGCTACCGATGTTGAGTTCCACATGCCATTCGGCTTCAAGGAGGTTGAGGGTATTCACTCTCGTACAAACTTCGACCTTAGCCAGCACGCTAAGTTCTCAGGCAAGAAGATTGAATACTTCGATCCAGAGACAAACCAGTCGTTCACTCCATACGTCATCGAGACATCTATCGGTGTTGACCGTATGTTCCTCTCTATCATGTGTCACAGTTTCGAGGAGGAGCAGCTTGAGGGTGGTCAGACCCGTACCGTACTCCACCTGCCAGCAGCACTTGCACCAGTGAAACTTGCTGTATTCCCTCTCACCAAGAAGGACGGTCTGCCAGAGAAGGCACGTGAGATTATCAATGAACTGAAGTTCCACTTCACATGCCAGTACGAGGAGAAGGATCAGATTGGTAAGCGCTACCGTCGTCAGGACGCCATCGGTACTCCTTTCTGCGTAACCGTTGACAACCAGACACTCGAGGACAACACCGTAACACTGCGTTACCGCGACACGATGGAACAGGAGCGTGTAAATATCGCTGACCTCCGTGGCATCATTGAGGACAAGGTGAGCCTCGCTTCTCTGCTTAAGAATCTCAAGTAAAATAATGAAGAAATACCTTTATATCACGTTTGCCCTGCTCGTCTCGCTCTTTTCATCATGTAGCGAGACGAACGAGGAAAACACAGAGTTTGACAACTGGGAGACTCGCAACGATGCCTACTTTGCCGATGTCTATACGAAGGCTAAGGCAGCCATCGCCAACGGTGACGACAGTTGGAGGTTGGTGCGTGGTTTTTCAAAGAACGATGCATCTACAAAACCTACTGACTTCATCGTCGTAAAGGTGCTGAAGAAGGCAAATGCTCAAGCCAGTGCTGACAGCCCACTGTTCACCGACTCTGCGTCTGTACACTACCGTGGCTATCTCATGCCGTCCGACTCCTACAATACGGCTGTCGAGGGTTATCCACAGAATGCCGGTTACCAGTTTGATTCGTCATGGATTGGTAACTACAACCTTGCATCGATGACAGCCTCAACGCAACACGTAGGTAGCATGATACCTGGCTACACCACAGCGCTCATGAGCATGCGTGAGGGCGAAAGGTGTCTGGTTTATATACCACAGGCATTAGGTTACGGTTCTACATCCAAGGAGACAATACCAGCCTACAGCACGTTAATATTCGATATCACTCTCGTGAAGTTTTGGAAAAAGCGTCTAAAGTAACTGCTGTTTCCTAAGTAGGTGTGCAAAATTATTTTTATAATGATTGTATTATATAGTGATGTAGATTCAGTGCCTAATACAAAGGCATGTAGTGGGTCCTACTCAACCGACGCCAAACCGAGTGCAATCAAACTCGTTTGAATTGCCGAGGTGCGAAGGAGGAAGACAATAGTCAACCGGTATTTGGTACTGAAGATGCATTAGTAGATAGTGCAAGGATTGTATAAGGTGGGTTCTATTAATTACCACCTTAGGTTTAACATATAACAGTGAGTTCGGCGTTTTGTCATCTTTCGGACTCTTTTCGGCTCAAAGTGTCAGTTTACTCGGTCACAATGCCCGCATTGCTCCCTCCCTCACTAACACTTTGAACTCGAAAATAGCCTCGAAATATGACAAAGCTAATTAATAGAACCCACCTTAACACATTCGGAGTGTGTTCGCTGTAAAACTATGCAGGATTGATGATGCGATAAAGGTTGCAACCGACGAAATTGCCTGCAACGATGCTGACGTAGAATACCAAAACTTCAAGAAGATGTGTACCAAGGAAGTCAAGAGGGACACACATATAGTAGAAAGCGTCTGCTACACAGTGCGGGAATCCACAGGTAATGAAGAGCGGAACACCGAAGAGCAACGGCAGATTCTTGCCTTGACGAGCAAAGTTTACCGCTGTCGTCATGATGAATCCGCAACCTATCGACAGCACACCGCCATAGATCGGACCAGTGGCGAGACGGCCTTCAAGTATCTTCTGAGCAGTTTCCTGCAGCGGCATCGGACTGCATCGCACCATGATTGCCACCAGAAGGCAACCCACAAGGTTAGCGCCAAGGATGAGAAACAGTCGGCCTGCCTCACCGCGATGTATGAATCCGGCAGTGCCAGTGTAGAGTTTCAGTGCGTAATGTACCACGGTAAGGAGTCCGAAGGCAAACAATACGGCACCGACAATGCTCTTGTCGGCAAGATAACCAAAGCCTGCTATGCCAATGCATACACCAGCAAGCACACCAGAACGGATAGTTGTCAAGATGTCGTTCATACTTGTTTGAATTAGGAGTTAGGAGTTTGTTAACTAATAACTGTTAACTTCTTAATCTTTTATTCTTTCAATCTTACTTGCGTCCATGCCCTGACGATAAGATATTTCGACAGTATCGAAGCCCAAGGCACGTAACTGGGGGAGCAGGATATCCGTTGCCGAAACCTTCGCAGTCTCAGTAAGGCTGCGCAGTTCCTCTGGCGTCAACTCGTTCCATGCCTCCTCTTTAGCCTGGTGAAGAAGCTTCTGATACTGGTCGTAGGTAAGTCCCTTGCTCAGGAATTGCTTCTCCATCTTCTCGCTATCATGGTCAACGACGACACTCGTAGGCACAATGACAGGGTCAGGAAGCACAATGCTTATCGCACCTCCCTTGCCATTCTCAGGGTAACGCATGATGTTGATGTTGCCCTTTTCCACCTTCTCAAGGTTTATTCCCACCTTATACGCCATAGTGACAGGTATCGTTGCCTCTGTCTTTGAGAACGGAATGTTGACGTCCTTGCTGACACCCATGAAACTGAACGACATCTTGTTCTTCGAAGAATACTTCATCGTCTTCTGGCTTTTTGCCTCAGCAGTATAAAGCATTGAGTGCATACGCACCGATGTTACCACAGCGCTGTCGCACTGAGCCTCAGTATAAGCCACACGTTCTGCCTCCATTTCCCTGCGGTCTTCACGTGTATAGAGAGTGAAGAAAGCAACAAACAGCGCCACAACATAAAGGGCAAGCAATGTGTAATATATCTTTCGCATCGATAAATCTCCTAATATCTTAATTTCTTAATATCTTAATTTCTTGATCTTTTATGGCGACAAAGTTAGCAAAAAAAATATCATTCACTGCATAACCCCCACTATTTTCACATTTTTCTAACTATAATTAAGATTTATCACGCATTGTTATTATCAACACAGAGGCACAGAGGTCAGTTTAAATTAAAAATGAATAATTAATAATGAATAATTTGAAACATGCTGCATAGCACTCAAAAAACTCCGTGTCCTCTGTGCCCTCTGCCTCCGTGTTAAAAAAACTAATAACTCATAACTAATAACTCATAACTAACAACTACTTCCTCCCCATCAAATCGCTGTTATCCACCGACTTGTTGGTTTTCTTCACTGATGCCTTAAGCTCTCCGAAGCGGTACGAAACGGTCATGCCGATGCCGAAATGGCGTATGGAGAACTCTTCCTTGCCCACGTAATCGCCCTGCGTATAGTGGGTGGTGGAATTGCCTTGCCAATAGGTTCTGAGCATCGTTGTCCATCGATCGTCGCGCCCAAAGGAGCGTTGCAGACTGAAGGAATAGTTGGACATCAGGCCGTCATAGGAGTAAATGGTGAAGTCACTGCGGTCGTTCAGCCAGGCCGTCAGACTCGCCTTAAGCTTCCATGGCAGGTCTTGTGCCAGGCGGGTGTATGTGCTAAAGCCAAGATGCTGCGCACTCAGCGCTACGCCGGGGTTCTCCTTGTATGCCCAATAGATACCAGTGTTGTTGCTCAGCGTTGTCGTAGGCGTTATCTTCCACTGCACGTATGGCATAAGATTCATGCCATATATCTTGCCATTGTTGTTGTATGTCGATACCATCCGGTTGCCGTCGAGGTAGTGTAAGGAGGCAATGCCGCCGTCGCAGTATGTGCCGGAGAGAGTGAGGCTGAGCGTAAGCTTGGGTTGCATGAGGGTGTATCCGAGGGAGATGTTATGGACCTTGCTGGTGTTCAGGTCTGGATTGCCGAAGCTAATGCTCGTCGGCGTCTCCGAACGGTGTGGGTTCAGGTAACTGATTCCCGGGCGGGAGAGGCGCAGGTTGTAGTTGAACTTCAGTGAATTGGCATCGTTAACGCGGTAGGACAGGCGCAGACTTGGTGCCAGATCTCCCATATTCTTACGGAAACCCTCAAGCGTTCCGTCTGGATACTCCGCACGTATTCTCGCGAACTCATAGCGGAGACCACTGGTGACGGTAAGTTTATCTAAAGAGTATTTATATTCTGCGTATGCCGCACCGATGCCTGTGGTGTGGCGAAACTCGGTGTGTGCGGACATGGTTGGTAAGTTATCAAGCGAGTAAAGCAAGTCGTTGTTGCTCTCGTTGATACGGAGATTGTACTTCATGCCCAGGTCTAAGGAGTGGTGTTTGCCAAAGGGGCGTTCGTAATCCAACTGGAACGTGTGTTCGTTGTAGCGCGTATTGTTGTCGGCATATTGGCTGTCGTAGTCGTTGAAGTTTAGGCAATCGACGTAGTCTGTATAGCCGTGGTTCTGCGAACGGGTGGTGGCAAAGAGGTAATTGAAGGACAATGACTCGCCCTTCAGGTGCGTAAGGTGCTGGTACGACAACTCAAAGTCGAGGTCGTTATATCCGTATCGCTGGTCGCGCTCGTTGCTGCCATACGAGTAAATTGTGCCTGTAGGATTATAGAGTTTTACCTTATTGCTGCCCTCAAGGTTTATTCCGTAGTTGAAACCAGAACCGGAGGCATTGATGAGGTTAAGGGAATCAATCTCAAGACTCATTTCCATGCCGTAGTAGTTGATGGCGCCAGGGTTGCGATGCCGTTGATGCGACTCGTAGTTTGTGCCGTTGCTGTACTGCAGATTGCTGGTGTTCTCATACCATTCTTGCTGGTTTTGGGAATGGCCATAGTATGGAGCGAAGGTCAGTTTGCCAGTCTGCGCCGTCAGGAAGACGGTTGCACCGTATGGGTTTTGAGCTGCCCCATAACCGCCTTTAAGGCTTACGTTGCCGGTAATGCCACGCATATTGCTATTGGTGTCCATCACTATGTTGAGTATTCCGACGAGTCCTTCGGCATCATACTTTGCCCCGGGGTCCGTAATCACCTCTATACGCTTGACCGAACTGGCCGAAAGCGACTTGAAAAGTTCCTTGGCATTAGACGAGAACGTCTGGTTAGGGCGACCGTTTTTGTATATCTTGAAGTTGGTGGAACCCTTCACCTTGATGGTTCCGTCTGCCTCAACGGTTACGAAAGGCACCTTGCGCAGGATCTCATTCAGCGGATTTGTCTTTGCGTCATCATCGTGTGTGACGTCATAACTGATGCGGTCGCTCTCGGTTTTTACGAGCACACGCTGCGCCGTTACGACCACATCGTCAAGGTTCATGCTCTTGTGGATGGTGTCATTGACAGCCGTACTGTCCGTCTGGGCAAGGCATACGAGGGGCGATAATGACAGCATGGCTGCCATTAGAATGTGGAGAGATTTCATTGGTTTATTGTGTTTTAGGAGTTAAAGTGGAGTTATCGCTTCGCTCAAGGAGACAAAGAGGAGATAAAGAGACATTAGCTTAGAGTCATGGAGTAAGGTGTTGTCCCTTTATCTCCGTTATATCTTCCCTGTATCTTCCCTATAACTCCCTATTAATTACTTGTGTTTTAGGAAAGAAAATACATTATGCCATTACTGACACTGCCATTGCAACTGCCGTCCTTGCTGCCACGCGATGTGTCAAGGCGTTCGATTGAGGCTTTGAGAAGCGTGATTACGGTGTCGTCCTTGACCATCTTCAGCAACTTGTTCAGTTCAGACGTGGCAAGTTTTCGCTCCTCCGCGTCAAGACATTGGCTACGTTTGCACAGGCCGTAGATAGAGGCGGCATACTGCGTTGCTGTGTCATCGTTCCAGTTCTGGCGCAGCCATTTCACCTTAAGCGCAAACTCCGCCAACCATTGTTCCTCCGGACTGACCTCCTTTGCATCCTCAGCGCCAGCGCCAATCGACTGCAGCATCTGCAATGCCAGTTGGAATTCGCCCTCCAGACCGCTGCTTATAACGGCAGAAGAGGCACCGTTGCCCACGTTGGAAGCCGTATGCACGGAGCGGTTCTTCTGCGCCTGACGATATTGCGATGTGGTGGAGTAAGTCACTCCTACACGGCCAGAGATTTCGTTGCCCTTGACGCCATATTCCAGGAAGTAGGCATAACGATGAGTGCGGGTGCTGTCCTCCGGGTCAAGGAAGCAAGCGTAATAGTAGTTGTTGCCCTTCTTCAGACCAACCGGTATGTCATTGTTCCCGTCAACATATAGAGCGCAGACGCTGTACGAACTATTAGGGTTGTAGTAACGTGGTTCGCCGGACACACCCTGGGCACTGGTATAGGCCGTTTTCATGTCCATGATGAAGGCATCCTCTACGAGTTTCAGCAGTTCCTTCCTACCCTTTGACATGGTAAATGAAAACACTTCGTATCTTGCATCACGCTTGCTGTTTTTGTCAGAGTATGTACGTGAGGTTATAGTGCCTTCCACTTCCGGGCGGTTGCAGAATGTGTCTATACAGCGTTTGATGTTCTGCTGCGCCTTGACACATAGTATGCACGATGTATATATTAATAGTGTAAAGATATATCTCATAATTCTACTAAGTTTGACTGGTTAGTATTCTCGTTGGTGCATCGTATTATCTGCACGTTGCCTTGCTCGTCAACAGCGGTGAAGAAGCCTCGTGAGCGCACCTCCTGAGTGCTGACAGCCTGCCGAACATCCTCGTAACGCTCGTCCACCATGTCATGATTCTGCTCGTTATAGATGCGTTCGGCTTCGGCAAGTGCATTCTCCGATGGCTTTGAGGCAACGTGTTTACTCCTCACTTGTGGAGTAACTTGCTGTTTTTTCAGGCTTGCTGTCTTTGACGTTTGCTCTACCTTTACGGGAGGTGAGGTACTAATCGCGGTGGATTTCTTTGTAACTTCAGAATGGATTGGTGGGGCAGGTTCTTGCATATTCATAAACACTCCAATCAAAATAGCAACGGATGCCGCCGCAGACACTATCGGCACTAAACGGAATATGCGCTTGTTCTTCCCCCTTGGGGGAAACAAAGGGGGCGTCATTCCGCTGTCAAACCATCCAAACATCTTGCGGAATGGTTCCCATTCTGGCGGAACATCTCTTGCCGAACGGAAGTATTCGGAGAGGCGCTGCTCCTGCTCGACGGTGGTCATTCCGTCAAGGAACATATCGAGTAATTGCTGTATTTCTTGTCTGTTCATGTATTCTTAATTGTTATTGTGTCTTTTCGCTTAGGACTTAGGCTGGCTAATAGAGCCCGTCTCGCTCGGCTAAGCAGCGTAGATACTGATGTTTCTTCTATACCGAGCAGCCGAGCAATCTCGGCGTTGCTGCGGCGTTCCACTTGTCGCATGTAGAGAATGGTGTGCTGTGTGGTAGGCAACTCACTAAGACGCCGTTCCAACCACTTCACCATCTCCTGCTGTTCGATGGCCTCCTGAGGGTCAGCAGCGTTGTCAATGGCAATCGACAAGTCGCTATCCGTATGCCACAACCCACGCGACCGATGCTTGTCCGTACGCCACTTGGATATCAGCATATTCCGCGCCATGATGCCAACCAGCGCCTCTACGGACCGGAACCGCCCCACATCGTCACGCATCTCCCACAGCCTCAGCATCACATCTTGTGCCACATCCTCTGCTTCATCATCAGGCGCACCCATCCTACGACAGACCCCCAGAGCCTGCCGCCTCAGCCGTTGAGCCATAGACGATATTTCTTCGGTAGATAGAGCCAATACGAATTGTTGCGTTATATGATTCTTTTCGCAGTACAATCATATAACGCAGCAACCCACAATTTACAAACAACACCCCCAAGTGTTTTATGGTTTATTAACGTTTCATTAATCATAAAATTCCATATCCTTTTCTACGTCATTTTACATAGAAAAGGATGAACTATCGCTTGTTTTTCTGTTTTTTTATTACCTTTGCATCCACAATTATAAAGCTATACGTACATGAAGACAAATGGTATCATAGGACGTGAATACGAGCAGGAACTCATAAAGAACTATTATGAGAGCAACAAGGCTGAACTCGTGGCCCTTGACTGCCAACCAGGGGATATACTTGAGTATAAGGAATAGTTCATATAAAACAACAAATCCGCAAAACTTTCTTATGAAAATCTTGCGGATTGGGTTGTTTTTTCTTGGATTATCCAAATTTATTTGTTCACAAGGAGAGTTATTGAAACTCCTTCATATATTCCTGCACTTGATTCCTTAATGGTATCATATCTTCATGTATGATACTCCAAAGGATTCGTATCTCAACTTGATAATAGTCGTGGACAAGGATATGTCGTGATTTCTCAATCATCTTCCAGGGTGTCTGGGGATGTGTAGCCTTAAACTCTGGAGTAAGTTTGTATATTGCCTCGCCAATAATCTGAATGTTATAGGTGGTTGCATGCTTACGCAGGGAGTCTGCGTCAAGTTCCTCTACGCTATGTATATCCTTGGTATATTCCAACACTTTTTCAATAGCATCAAGGATATGCTGTAATCGTGCTTTATCTCTAATTGGCTCTCTCATATATAAGTATCTTATCATGTTCTGCTGACTCGCGTGCAAATGGAAGAAGGTTTCCATCTACCACAAGGTCTATATTACGATTAAGCTGTTCCTCCAGATCACATATCATACCAAAGAAAGCGAAGCCCATCTTTGCATCTGGAGTGAGCTGCACCAGAATATCAACGTCGCTATCAGGACGTTCCTCACCACGTGCAAAAGAACCAAACACCCATGCCTTCTGCACAGGCTTGGTCTTGAAATAGTTGCTGATGGTATTTGTAACTTGCTGGTTCATAACTTGCAATTGGTTAAGTAAATAAATTGACGGTGCAAAGATATAAAAAAACAACAAATCCGCAAAACTTTCCAATGAAAATCTTGCGGATTTGTTGTTTTTTCTTGGATTATCCAAATTTAGATTAATCCAGTTATCTGAATAGCCGAGACGTTTGAAATCTTGTAGCGATTGTTGTATGCCAAGTTCAGGATCTTGCATTTGATCAATTCGTTCTGCTCCTACTTGTGCTAACCACCGCTTGAAAGGCTCTGCCTTGGGTGAAGGGATACTTTGAATTATGCGGAAAATTCCTCCAAGTGTGGTACAATTAACTTGATGTCTTTTACCATCAGATGAGATGAATTGGTGTGGGGTACAGATTGTACCCCACACAGAGTTTAGTTCTGGATCACGTTGACGAATACGCTTTATATATTGTTTTGGATCTTTGCTTTCAGTAAGTGCTTCGACTACATCAATGATGCAGAAATAATACATGTCCTCCTTTTCATCCCAATATGTGCGTATATGTTTATCACCAAAAAGTTTAATCTCCTGTGGCATAGGTAATTTGTTTTTATTCAATTTAAAATTGTGTGACACTCTCTGGACTCAGCATCAATTCGTCCATAGAACTGATGTTCTTATTCCACTCACGAAGGTCAATAATGGCGGCGCTGACTCTTTACAATTATCGTTTTGGACAGAATTGCTGGCACAATAGGCAATGATTAGAACTGAACTTTCTTGCCGTTTATGATGTATATGCCATGAGCAGGATTCTGTACTTTACGACCTGTGATGTCGTAGATGACAGCGTCTGACTGGTCACTGACTACCTCTTGGATGCCGTCAGCAAAGTCTTCGACTATGTTCATGTCCTTCCATACGTTGAGAGTCTTATATGTGGCTGCCTGGCCTGGGAGCACATGGAGCGTGATCTTGCTGACATCAACATCCTCGAACGTCTCGTTATAGAGTTCGCTTGGCTTGTTCCACTTCAGATAGATGTCGGTAAGGGCAGGGCAGTTCTTGAAGGCAAAGTTGGAGAAGCAGTATTGACTGACGTAGGAAACAATACTGATATAGACGCTGCTCAGGCTGGTACAATCGCCAAACAACAACCATTCTATGTTATACGCGTTAGGAAGTGTCATCCGGGTGAGTTTCTTGCATCCTGCAAATGAGTAAACTGACGTTACGAGTTCTGGCTTACCGTTTCCTGCCAAGATGATGCTTTCAACGTTCTCGCATCCTCGGAAGGCTCCTTGTCCTATCATTGAGAGGGGGGCATTGACTACTACCGACTTAATTCCTGTACAGAATGCGAAGGCATCGTCACCGATGGCGGTAACCGTATATTCCTTGCCGCCATGGCTGACGGTACGCGGAATGACGATATCTGGCGTATCGTAGGAATAGAGCTGGATGTTTTTGTTGACGACAGTGGCAGTGGATGCGTCGTCGTTGAGCGTGTACCAGAGGCCGTCGATGAGCACTTTGCCTGCGTCTGGCTGGTCGGCATCCTCGTCGGTTTCCTCAATGATACACTGGTTCCATGGGCTTACCTTCTCATAGTTTGCCTTTGTTCCCTTTGGCACCTTGAGATGTATGGTAGAAGGGTCTATCTGGTCGAATATCCATGCCTCACAATCGACAGGATGTACCCAGTGGACGTAGAGGGTCTTGAGATTGGTGCAGAGGGTGAAGACATAGTCGCTAACCATGCCTGCATAATAGCTCTGATAATCTCTTTGCACCGCAGCGATAGGGAAATCGAACGACTTAAGCGACTCACAGCCCTGGAACAAACCCGTACCTAAGATGCTGCACTGCTGTGGGATGTTGATATTCTCCAAGCTCAAACAGAAATTAAATGCGTATGGATATATCGAACTGAACTCATTAGTGTCTGGAGCGAAGTTTATGGACTTGAGATTCGTACACAGATAGAAAGCGCCCATACCAATGTCGAACAGAGTTTTCGGCAGGTTTACCTCTTCAAGTCGCTCAGATTCGGCAAAGGCGTTATCGTCAATGTGTCTTACCGTGTATGTCTTTCCGTTATATGTTACGGTCTCTGGAATGGTGACGGTGGCTACTTTGTATGAGTTCAGGAGCGAGTTCTTGCTGGTAACATAAGCTTCGTTGTAATCAATGCGATAGAATATGCCGTCAACCTCGAACTTTCCTTCGTCCATTTCGTCGTAGAGATAATTATTGGCGTAGGTCTTCTTACCACCTTCTACGGTGAGATCAATGACTCCCTGACGCAGGCTAAAGTGCGGCACGCGCTGCCATTCTCCGCCATTTGAGCGTACAAC
Source organism: Prevotella sp. (assembly GCA_045643065.1). Classification (GTDB taxonomy): domain Bacteria; phylum Bacteroidota; class Bacteroidia; order Bacteroidales; family Bacteroidaceae; genus Prevotella. Next base: position 2,145 of record JAZUKC010000198.1, on the reverse strand, counting down.
GGGATAGAGCTGGTATGTGCCGTCGGGCAGTGTCTGTTCGTATTCAAAGTCGAGAGCATAGGTATTATCCTGCCCACTGTGTACAACGGTGTATGTCACGCTGTTGTCCTTCATGTTCAGTGCCTCTACGCCAAAGTCGATATCGCCTCCACCGCAAAGGAAATAGAAGAACATGTCGCACTTTATCTTGTTGCCTTCTGACCACATAAAGTCTTTTTCGTTCCTGAAACTCAGTTGGCCGTTGCCTCCTGCTTCTGGCTGTACGCCATAGACAAAAGACTGACCAATGTCGTAACCGCAGGCTGTGGAAAGGAAATATCCATTGCTGGAGCCTCGCCATCCGAAGTTGTAGTGCATCATGCCGTCGGCATCATAGCCGTCGATGATGAACTCATGACCGCCATTGCCGTTGCTTCCGCTACAGATAACAGGGCGCTTGGCATCTAACTCGCTACGGAGAACATCCTCGTAATAATCTACGGTACAAGAGCTGAAATACAATCGGACTTGCGACTTGTCGTAGCCGAAGTATTCGACCATGCGGTCGGCATAATAGTTTGCGCCGCTTGTGCCGTCCTGATAGTGCATGTTGAAGGCTACGCCGAGGTCGCTCATCAGTCGCGCTACGGCGTCTGCCTGAGCGTCGGTGTAGGTGCCGTTATATGATGGGAGCATAAGGTCCCAGTGGTATTCGTGGTTGAAGTCGGCAGAGAGTGTCTCGCCATTGTTCTGATAAAAATGGCTGCCCTTGCCTGCCTTAGGCCACTGCCAATAGCGCATCACCTGTGCCGTAGCAGTTGCCACACAGCCCGTTGGGGCATGATTGCCGTTGATTATCTGGGTGTACCTGTCGAAGGGAGCGTCCTGTCCCCACTCGATGTCGCCAAGCAGCGGTGCCACAGACTTACCGGTAGCCATGGCAGGGAGTTCTCGTCGCCCGCTGATGCGCATCTTTGCTATTTCCTGCGAGTAGTTCTCCAGGACGTCTCTGAGCTGCGGCTGCAGGTTGTCTGCATCGATGTGTCCGTCGATGCTATAGCCGAGAATCTCGCTGCGTGTGCCCATCTCGCCTGCAACTATGACGTATCCGCCGCCGGATGCGTTATAGACGAAGACTGTTGGGACGTTGTGCCGGTCGGTGAGCGTCATGGCAAGCTCGTAGCGTGAGTGCTGAACGGCTGCGTTTCCTTTTGCTGCAGCGGCTGTCTTGCTGCTGAGAAAGTTCTGTGCGAGACTGAGTGCCTGCTCCTGGCTTACGTTTTGTGCAGCAGCATTTATTGCTGTCAGCAGTAGTGCGACAAGCATTGCAGCGGCTTTCTGTAGTGTGCGTTTCTTTAACATACCTATTATTATTTTATTATAAAGTGCATCTGCTTTGTAACCGTTACCGAACGTGAACATCCAGCCAATTATTCCGCAGCAGTATTTTCAAACTTACGTTGAGAAACCTATTGAATCGGTCACCGTTTTCTATTGATTCGGTCGCCGTTTTCTATTGATTTGCTAACTCATTGATAATCAGCGGTCATTTTTTCGACCTGTAGCGATTGAAATTTCCGCCCTGAAGGGGGCAGTCGCTTTTGCGTCCATAGCCCAGGACAACGCCCTGGGTATAAGGAATATAGAGTAATAGCGCCCTGTAAGGTAGGGTGTTCAAAATTAACATTTGTTGCGAGACAAATTCACACAATATTAATGTTGTATAACTACGGCTGAAGGCCGTTTACACATTAGCCTAGGGCAACGCCCTAGGTAATGGTTGTCTCACAATATCACGCCGCATCGCGGCACAACAAAACGCGACTGATATTGTTATGCTGCGTTGCAGCGTAAATAGGGGATATAACATTGATTCCTAGGGCGTTGCCCTAGGCTAATGTATATTCGTCCTTCAGACGATTTTGGACTCATCTGATTCCGTGATTTTCAACACCCTACCCTTCAGGGCGTACGTTTTCAACCGCAGGTCGCATTATTTTAGTATAAATCAGCGGCAAAATCAAAGCAATAAGGACCACCTCAGAGAGCATCTCTCCAGAGGTGGTCCTTATTATATTATATGTGCAAGACACATCTCCTCCCCCGCCCTAACGGGAGGGGGCTGGGGGGTGGGTCTTTGTTTACTTCACCACAATATTAATAATA
>JAZUKC010000197.1:0-71290 GCA_045643065.1 Prevotella sp. | reverse complement strand
TCTGTAATTAAGGTGTACACAAAGACACAGAGAACACAGAGTTTTTTTTGTTAATTAAAACTTTTTACATAAAATCTTTGTGCCCTTCGTGTCTTTGTGTACTAAATTGAAAGCAGCTTGACTTTTTGTAGTGGACTCATTAAAAAAAATGTTACATAAAATAGATTGTTTCTTAGCTTGCGCCGACAAGACGGTTGCAGAGCATAATGCAGAACAACTGCGCCAAAGCAGTTGCATCAGTAGCGTCGTTCTTCTCCCTTCCCCAGAAGTGAGGAGCACCCAGATAATATCACAGATAGCCAGGGAGGCAGAGGCAGAATACACTCTCGTCATAACCAAGCCTACACCTATCGTCATCGGGCAGTATGCCGTAGAGCGCATGATGCGTGCGGCAGACGAGACAGGCGCTGCCATGGTCTATGCCGACTATCGTAAGGAGATGCAGAGCGATGGAGCAACGACACTGGAGAATCACCCTGTCATCGACTATCAGGAAGGAGCGTTGCGCGACGACTTCGACTTCGGTTCCGTATTGCTCATCCGCACCTCCCTGCTCAAGCAGTATAAGCCAGCCATCGACTCACAGCAGTTTGCTGCCCTCTATTCTCTCCGTCTGTGGCTCAGCACACAGGGCGAACTGTTCCATCTTAATGAGATGCTATATACAGAGCAGGAGTTTGACCTGAGAAAGAGTGGCGAGAAGCAGTTCGACTATGTCAACCCTCGTAACCGCGAGGTGCAGATAGAGATGGAAGCAGCTGTTACGGAGCATCTTAGGCAGATTCACGCCCTCGTTGATTGCAGCACATACACTACCCCCGACTTCCGTTCGCAGGAGTTTGCTGTAGAAGCATCTGTCATCATTCCTGTCTATAATCGCGAACGCACCATTGCCGATGCAGTACGCTCTGTACTTGAGCAGCAGACCGACTTCCCGTTCAACGTCATCGTTGTCGATAACCACTCTACTGATGGAACGACAGCAATTCTTGACAGCATCACCGACGAGCGCCTCGTCCACATCATTCCACAGCGCAACGACCTTGGCATTGGTGGATGCTGGAACGTAGCCATTGACTCACCACACTGCGGACGCTTTGCTGTCCAGCTTGATTCCGACGATCTCTATTCGTCGCCACAGACACTCCAGAAGATTGTCGATGCGTTCTATGCCCAGCAGGCAGCCATGATAGTAGGATCATACCGCATGTGCGACTTCGACCTGAACACACTGCCACCTGGCATCATCGACCATCGTGAATGGACGGACCATAACGGCATGAACAACGCCCTCCGCATCAATGGACTCGGAGCGCCGCGTGCCTTCTTCACTCCACTGCTCCGTCAGATACACTTCCCGAACACCAGCTATGGCGAAGACTACGCCTTAGGCCTTGCCTTCTCACGCCGTTACCGCATCGGTCGCATCTACGACGAGCTCTATCTCTGCCGCCGTTGGGGAGGCAACAGCGACGCCGCCCTCTCCGTTGACCGCATCAACGCCAACAATCTCTACAAGGATCGCCTCAGGACAATGGAGTTGAAAGCCAGGATAAGCAGCAAGTAGAATTGCCTTTTTGCAATATATAAAATCGGCACGCAGCACTTGATGGTTTCAAGTCTGCGTGCCGAAATTGGTATTACATTACTTTGCAACGACTTTGCGGGTTGATCCGTTGTTAAGTCGATTGAGTTACGTAAAGATGATTGCTCTATGCCGGTTTCGTTGTATATAGAGCATTCCTAATTCCATTCGCCCCAATTATGTTTGAGAAAATCATTATTTTACAATTCGTAGGTGCAAAGTAGTGCTTTTACCACCAATTACAACACTTTGTTTGTTCGTATTACTTGTTACTGTAATAATCCCCTGGCTTTTATCATATGATGTTATTAACCAAAATGATGAGGTTTTTAATTTGTTGTTGTAAAGGTATAGATAACATCCTGCAGTATTGCTTCCTACTTTTGAATTGTTAAAGTTCTCAGAGCATGAAGACGTTAGATAGTAAGAATATTCAACACCGTGGCTTTTATGCCCTGCATAATGTTCATAAGAAGAGAGTTTCTTGTCAGAAAAATCCCAAAAGCGATTAATTTTGGAATCTTTTGCCTCTATGATTTCCCATTTCGTATTTTTGAATTGCAAGCTTGTCATCGAAGTTTGAGCATGTGAGAATATTGCAACCATAGCCAGCATTGCTAATATAATAAGTCTATTCATATAGGTTCGTTTTTTTGTATATTTAAGTTGTGATGGAGAATGAACACATAGCACGCATACTTTCCGATGCAAAGGAGTGTCAGGGCATGTTATAGGGCCACTATATGCCCCACTATGGTCCATGTTTACGAAATACTGATGCAAAGATATAAAAAAACAACTAATCCGCAAAACTTACTTGTGGAAATCTTGCGGATTATTTTTTTGTTTGTATTATTTCAACTTTTGTTCTTATCATTATATTCAATAATGTAAATCCCTTTGCTATTATGCCTTACAGCATTGAAGTCAAAGGAGGATGATATACTTGAATTGAGGTAATATTTTCATTATTTTTCTTTATTGATATTTTAATAATCTACACTGTTGGGCACTTAGAGTATATTTGTGCCATAATAATTAATGTCCATGTTAATAAAATTATCAGATGTTCAACAGTCGGTATTTCCGCACTTTAATAGTTGAATTCATACCACCCATGTTCCGAGTTCTTTACTAACGGCGTCGTGTATTTGAAAGTTCCTATCTGACAAATTAAATCGATCAAGTCTGAAGCCGGAAAAAAGTCTGTCAATTTTACTCGCGTTATTATTTCGCTGCAATAACATGAACCATCCTCATCTACCAAAACTCTAACAGTATGACTTATTTGTTGCTGAGTTGAATTCTTCGTACTGTTTTGGAAAAAACTGTTTATGAAATTAATATGTTTCTTACTCTCTTTTGCAGTCAACCAATAGTTCTTCCACAATGGAGATGTCTCATTAATGCCAAACATCAATTTTGACTTTTTGATTGAATCGCATTTAGCATTAATCTCTACAACATGATATCTAAAGAAATAATGGTCATTAGATGGGTCGATATACTGTTTCCCTAACAGCGTATTACCATTTACTTTTATGGAGTCGACAGTAATTTCAGTCCATGTTTTCCCTGCATGTACATTTGTAACGCATAAAAGCAGAATAGCAAAATACAGTATCTGTTGCATCAGCATGTTAGAAGGTATGAACCTCAAATATTTGTTTCCTTTACTTTTCATTTTCGAACTATTTTTTTATGTTTACTCCAAGTTTGTCAATCAACATCCCCTAATTATAATCATAGTTTAGATCATGATAATTCCAATATACATCAAGTCCAGGATTATTTATTTCATAGAAATCCCTAAAATCTTTTGACAAAGTCTCATTGTCAAGGTTTGTCAACGCATCATAAAGAGTTGTGTCTATCCAGATTACACCATTTTCTTTACCACAATGAGTTTTTTCATCAATAAGTGCTTGGAATTCCATCCAATCTGTTGACATGTTAACACCCGAAGGAGTTTCTCGGCAGTTAGATTCTCCACATGCGGATTGTAAAATAAAGTTGAGTACAATTGTCATCAGAATCTGTAAACACAACGAAAACGTAATCACCATTGTCATCTTGATAGACCATTGTAGTATTGCCATCGTCGTCCTTGCCGATAATCAAGTCATATTCTCCATCCCCATTTGTATCCATTCCATACCAGTCATCATAATCATCATTCCAACAGGCATAGCATTGAGTCTGAGATGAAAGCATTGCGAGAAGAAATGCGAAAACTATTTTTGCTGTCCTACTCATTGCTATTGACAGTTATTAGTTTCGAGTGTCTCTCGCCTTTGCATGATACGGTAACAATGTCAGCCACATCACTCTTTCTTAATAACGCAGGAATAGTCAGTTTATTGTGACCAGATTCAAGTATCTTGTTCTTAAGCATAGCTTTTACGAATCCATTAGTTGTGGAAACTGCAACATCGACATTTATTGTTTTTGATGCTGTGATGTCTATAACGATATTTCCAGCACAATATGTTATGCTCTTAATTTCAAGTGTTGATTTTTCTTTATTATCATTGCTATCATTTGCCAGAACTGCGAGCAATGGTTTTCTGAAAGACATTGTCTCCAAATTCAATGTTCTCGAATCCGCTAAAAGATCGCCTCAGGATAATGGAGTTGAAAGCCAGGATAAGCAGCAAGTAGAATTGCAATCCAGAATTGTTTACAAAAATATTGGTAACGATATAGGAGTTGACCCCGCTCGTTAATTTTAGTATATTTATCCACACATTGTATAATTATGCAATTAATCCTCTACCCACATTAGGTAGAGGATTTTTTGTAACTCGTTAAAAAAAAAAACTTAGAAGAAATAAATAAAGAAAAACATTAACTGAAAAAACAATGAGTCAAACAATGACTAACAGACAGGTTAGATTTAGATTTGGTGCATCAAATGCAGAGTCTACTGCAAACAATGGTGATATTGTATTTGATGATGTGAACCAATGTATTTATGTCTTTGGTAAGACATTTTACTGCAAGGATGCAGAAACATCAAAATCAGTTTGGGATGTTGAACCTGATATGGTTGAGGTTGCATCTTGGAACGGTGGTGGTGAAGCAAAAATAACTATTGAGGAAGATTAATTATGAGTTTAGTCACAAAGTATAGTGAATCTCCTGTAGTTTTACAGGGTAATCAAAAGTTAGTCGAAATTCAGTTTCCTAATACTGCAACTGAAATTATTGGATTGAATACAAGTAATCTTACTAAGATTGATGTTAGTAAATGTAGTAAGGATTTTGTGAATACAGTTAAGAGTAGTTATCAGGATAAGACCAATAATAAGGGTGAGAATGTTCAAGTTATCAATCCTAATATGATTATTGAATATACTGCAAATTCAAAATTAACAGAAACAACGTCAAATTCATCAAATGGATTACACACTAATGCATTTGGTGTAACAATGTTATCACATACATTTGAAAATAGAAAAAGCGTGGTAACATTTGATGGTGATGTCACATCAATCGGTGATTACGCATTCTATGGTTGTTCAGGTTTGACTAAAATAACTATACATGATAGTGTTACATCAATAGGTAAATCCGCATTTCAAAGCTGTTCAGGATTGACATCTATTACAATTCCTGATAGTGTAACATCAATCGGTAATCAAGCATTCTTTTTGTGCTCAAAATTGATATCAATCGCAATCCCTGATGGTATTACGTCGATCGGTTATTCCGCATTCGGTGAATGTTCAGGATTGAGTTCTATAACTATTGGTAATAGTGTCACATCAATCGGTGGTAGTGCATTCAACAATTGTTCAGAACTGAAATCAGTGACTATTCCTGATAGTGTTACATCAATTGGTAATAACGCATTCAAATATTGTTCAGGATTGACTTCTGTAATTATTTCTGATAGTGTTACATCAATCGGTGATTCCACATTCGAAAGATGTTCAGGTTTGACTAAAATAACTATTCCTGATAGTGTTATATCAATCGGTAGTGGTGCATTCAACAATTGTTCAGGACTGAAATCAGTGACTATTCCTGATAGTGTTACATCAATCGGTAGTAGCGCATTCTTTTTTTGTTCAGGATTGTCTTCTGTAATATATAAAGGAACAACGTATACGTCAAAATCTGAAATAGAATCTGCATTAACATCAAATGGTGTAACAATAGGTGTAAATGTTTTTAATTACACAGGACTATCATAACGCAACAAATCCATACTCCCTATTTTGAGAGTATGGATTTGTTCTTAACTTACTAGTTTAATCTCTTTCAATACTTCCCTGACACATTCATTGATGTATTGTTTTAATTGTTTCTTTGCAATCCTATCAATATGTTTCTCAAATAATTGATTAAATAGTCTATTTGAATTAAAATTCCAAGAAACATTTTCAATTGTGACTACCCAAGTTTTTTCATCATTATCGTATGTAATAACAAATGAGAAAACACCGATACCATTATGGTATATGTTCGTGTTATATTCGTAATGATTATTAACCCATGTATAATTTGATGTGTCATCTAAATTTCCAAGACTTTGTATAAATCTCAAAAGGATTGTAATCCATTGACCTAATTGTTGCGTTCTTTCAGATGTACCATTTGTTTCCTTTGTGTTTTCATGTACCACTCGTTCTACTTCATTGATAAAAAATGACGAAAAATGTATTACATATTTGGTGTCAATTACTTCACATTTCATATTACTATTTATCTATTATTTTATTTAATCGTTGGATAAAATCCTCCATTGTATAATAACCTTTTTCGTGACATTTTTTTATCAAACCGTCCTCCCTTGTGTAATGGATTCCTTCAGGAAGATGTTTTACAGCATCTGACTCGTTTAAGAACTTTTTCATTATTTTACGATTTTAATTAATATTTTTCTTTTATTTATTATATACAAAAACCATACCAAGATATTATTTCCAGTCAACTTTTTTACGCAACCATTTTCTTACCCTTAATATCATCCCAAGTCTTAACACAACCAACACTCTTGCAGAACATATCTGCAAATCTCTTACTTTCACTATCCTTACGAGTGTTCCAACGATAACACGCTTCATCTACATACTTCTGAAGATGTTTGTCAGAACAATCGTGATAACAACCTGTAATCATTCTGCGGAAATGAGACCAAAAACCTTCAATACCATTGGTGTAAATATCACTATTATTCTCATCAACGAACTGACTTGCACCGTGGTTTACATAGTGATGGTTGTAACCCATAGAACCTAACTTACCATATGCATTCAACTCATCAGTATATACACTACTATCCTTCTCTACAAACTGACCAATAAGAGGAAGAAGATTTGCACGGTCAGTCTTCTCTACAACAAATGCGTGAACATAACTCATCTTCTCTGTTTCACCCTTAGAATTAACAACACTACTACGTTCCATCATACCAAAAACAGGAGTCTTTGTCTTTGTACTTCTACCCTGAGTTCCTGGGGTCTTCATAGACTGATGTTTCCACTTTTCCTTACCACCAATGTAAACCTCATCACACTCAATTGTACCTGACATACCTTCAGTATCATCCTGTGCAAATAATGTACGGATTTTAGATAACATATACCACGCAGTAGTCTGAGTAACTTCAATATCACGTCCTAACTGATGAGAAGAAACACCCTTCTTGTGAGAAGATACAAGATACATTGCAATAAACCACTTCTGAAGACTAACCTTTGTGTTCTCAAAGATTGTTCCTACAAGACAAGAGAAATTACGTTTGCACTCATTGCAACGGAACTTACCATCCTTACGGACTGTACAATGATGACCACCGCAATATGGACATACAACGTCCTGTGCATCATTTGCACCCCAACGAGATTCAATGATTGCATTCTTACAAACATCATCGTTAGTAAAGTAATTTGTCATTGACAGGAGTGAGTTGAACTGAGAGAAATCAATCATTTTTGCAGTGGTTTTGATGTGAATAATCTTGTTTCTTAATTACACTGCAAAATTACTCATTTTATTTCAATAAAATGCATACCACCTGTTCAACTCTGTTCAATCTGAAAAATGCAAGTTCAGAACTAAATCCAAACTTGCATAAATATACAAAATCAACGAGCGGGGTCAACTCCTATATCGTTACCAAAATATTTCTGCTTATTGCCTAAACAAGAGAACTGTCCTTTTGATATAAACCCCGAAAGTTTTTTGTTTAACTTTCGGGGTTTATATCAAGACTTTGAACATGCTCATGTAGAGTTCTTAAGTAGAAGTGTACGAAGTTACTTTTAGAATTTACTAAGTTGGTAGATTATCTTTCCAACCGTCGCTGCAGTCTGAACCTTGGACATAGGTCCAAACAGATTGTTTATTATACTGGAATTATATGTTTTACCCGCACACAACATTACTCCACAAATAGCTTTCCATTCCTCTTTAGAGAAAAGACTATCGACATAAGTAAAGGTCGTTTTTTTATCACCTATCTTTAGTGTAATGTTAATCTCTCCTTGAACTTTTTCAAAATAGAAAGAGTAATCTTTTAACAAACCAGAAAAAGTTTTGCCATTTTGAAGAGACATCATGAGTTTACCATCATGAAAATCTACCACATCTAAGCAATAGCCTTTGCCATAAATAAATTTGGTTATGCCACTTACCGACTTAGCTTTAAGATGCATATTTGGTAATTGCTTTATCGCCTCTTCAATCTCGTTTTGTGTCCCTTTCTTATCAGTAGATGGATTAATGGCTTTATATATCAAATAGCCGGTAATAATGATAATTATTAAAGTAAACATGGGATTTTCTTATTTTTATATTTTTGAAAATGAGTTTTTGAAGTTTATTCATCAATAAACTGGTAAATGATACCAATAATATTTATTATCTTCACTTGAACATTTTCAATGACTCAATATACATCTTGCCAGAAAGATAAAATTGAACGTAGAATATAAATGGAGCCAAAAAGAAAAGCGCGGAAAATACTATATCAAGAACTAGCGCTATAACAACGTTTACAACAAATCCGATACCTGCTAACTTCCAGAAATTATCAGAAAACGAGAGGCCACATTTATCTGCAATCTTACTATACATGTGCCATAAGATAGCAATGAAAATAATTGTGCCAAACCCAAAATCAGGTAATGACATTAAAAGGCATCCAATGAATGCGTGATTTCTGACGATTTTGAAGACGTCTTTTTCAAACATCTTGTTGGCGAATTTCGCCGCTATATAACCTTCGAACATAATTTATTTATTTTTTGAATTTTGAAAATAGTGAACCTACATTTACATTCTTTGTCATTTCAATACCTTTATCCATCTATATTGGCAACTCATGAATTATTGCTTCCTTATGGTAGAATTCAAATAATTGAGATCAAATTTTCCCTTTGCATTGTACATTGCTATAAGAGCATTCATATACATATATGCTGCTCCATAGATTATTGCGGTTGATGTAACGGTGCTAATACCAGCACTGGCAAGCCAACCTACGACAGGAATGAATTTTACTCCTTCGCTGACTGCAGTTGCCACCCCTTTTGCAGCAAAAGAACCTAGATTAGTTAATACGGCCGATGCTATGCTCTTACCTGCGTTTTCGCTAATCTTGATACCGAGAACATTATTGATGTCGTAATACATTTTCCAAAGAGAGGCAACAGCTGCTACAGACGCTGCGACACCTGCCCCCGGTACAAAACTTTGTGCCAAACTAGCACCCAGTTGAATCTTTTTGTATTTCTCGACAACTTCAACTAACTTATCTGGAATGGCTTTGCTCATCAACTCTGAAATTTTTTGCCGCCAGCGTAGTAACCTACGACACCACCGTTAGCTAATCTTCCTAGCTTAACCGCAAGTTTAGAAACGTCGCTTTTTGAATAAGTCATAATTTGTGTTTTTTAAAAGTTTCTTTTATGCCTTATGATTTTTTGCGTAATCTTCAATTGGAGCATTTTCTAATTCTGATGCTTTATTATAGGTACTAGCACAGCTTGATCCTGTACCGAAAGCACCAAGTCCCCCAATGCCCATCAAAACCCATGAGAACATATATGATCCTGTAAATGCCTGAATCCCGAGGAATCCTTCTGTGTAATGTTCACACGTCATACAGATGAAAAGTCCACCCAGAAAGACAAGAAATAATATAATCGTATTCCTTAATTCTTTTGCCGCAGTATCTCTTATCTCTTGAATTTCTTTGTCTTTCAGAGTCTGAAGCTTGTTGTTGTAGATACCCATTCGTCTGTTCGCTTCCGTGCTACTCATGGAATACTTGCCAGAGTCTATCTCCGATTTTGAGGTATGGAATGTCCTATGACAATAGTCGCATACTTGTTGGAACGGTACTGCCTCCTTAATTATTTCATTTTCAACTCCACCTGTAAAATTACCATAGTCGCCAAGCACTGCACTTTTAACAAGTTTTGTTGCACCCCAAGCAGCGGCATGTTCTGCCTTACCACCAATGGACTTATGTACTTTCTCACTACCACAATTGGGACAGCAGAACATGTACTTAGTGTCTCGTATTATTGTAACCTGTGTTGTACTCATTTTTATTTCTTAAATTTTGAAAATAGTGAACCTACATTTACATTCTTTGTCATTTCGAGACCTTTATCCATCAGAGCACTACCTTTAGCTGTCAGTTCTGCACCTTTCTCCTTGATGACATTAGCCCCTGCGGTAGCGACCTCGGATCCTTTTTCTAACAAAGTAGAACTCTGCTGAATAACATCATGCTTTTCTATTGCCTCAAAACGAACATTTTCTGTTCTCAATCGATTACAGATGTCGGTTTTCTCCCACATCATTGCCTCGTAAGCACGGACAGGACAGTACGGGTGGTCAACATCAGAGTTAGCCATCCAATGTACAATCTTATTCCATGCTGTACCGCTTTTCAGAGACTCATAATCCTTACCTTGTTCTGCCCATGCATGAATATCCATAGTGTCAACAATGTACTTCGGTATCATGCTGATTCGTGCCAGGACCCGTGCAAGCGTTTCTGCAGATGTGAACATACAAGCCACTCTGTCTGCAGATAGTTCAGAGGCCCGGCTCCATGCAATAAGTGCATGTCTTATCGGTTTCATAGCGGCATTGCCGACAAGACCTACCAGGCTGTCGGCAATAGCATCACCGAAAGAGAATACTGCGTTAGCAAGAGTCTGATATAAAACGTGTTGACAGAGGATATGACCGCATTCATGTGCCAATACAGCATCAAGTTCCTCGCCTTTCACTCTTTTTATCAGTCCAAGTGTCAGAACTATATATGTCTTTGTATGACCTGAGGTCCAGGCATTTGCTATTGGACTCATCTGTAGGTATAGTTCAGGTACAGGAATTCCAAGACGTTCACAGATAGGAGGGAGGCGATTGTATAGCTCTGGCATTTGGTTCTCAGAGAGGCGTAGATTGGTTGTTACATTCTCACTCCATGATATTTCATCATACCCATACTGAAACACCTTCTCCATTATCTTGGGTAATGCAGGAATGCTCATCAGAGTCTTCAATGTGCTGGCATCCTCTGGATGTATAAGCTCTTCAAGTTTCATATTTATCCTATTCTTGTTGCTGTTAAACATGCTCCATTAAGTGCTCCCATTTTTTTGAGGTCAACACCTCTTAGAAGGAACGCCTGAGCGACTTTTTCTTTCTCGTTGTAAATGGGATTTGCATAAGTGTATGTCTGGATATCAACATACAAACCTTTATCTAGACGTTGACCATTTGAGACACGTGTAGATGTTGCTGTGATTCGATAGATTGGCATAAATTTCCGGAGTTTTGTGTTTAATGGTATTTCCTTGCATGGAACTTCTCTCCACAATTGCAACATTCGTATTGACGAGGAATTCCCAATTCGTCAGTACCGCTCTTTACTGCACTCATTTTTGGAGTCATTGTACGTAAACCCATTAAGTGAGCTCCAAATTTTAATGCAGCAATGCCAACACCAGCCACAACGTAAGTAGCCCCTTGTTCTACAGAACCTATAGTTGTTTGTTTTACATTACGACTTTTGCACTTAGGACATTTTATTATATCACTCATAATCTGATATTTAGTATCTATCAACTCCACGGACTTCGGTGGTTAACGTATATATACAAAGAAAGGATGGAGCTCATTATGCCCATCCTCTCACGTTGGCTCTGGAAAATACCTTTGAATGAAATGAACGTAACAAACACCCCATCCTCGTGTACCTATATGCAAACATAAGTAATACGATTGACCGTATTACCATCTATATACAAATGTACACAAGAGGTGCATGTCAACAATCATCCATCATTCATTTTTTTGTATAAGTTTTCCAGACTTTACGTGAGAATGGATAATGCATCAATGCCTTCTTTGACCGAATCGGCTGTCATCGAAAATCACGAAGATCCGAAACGATGTTCCAAAGTTATAAAGAATATTTCAAATATCGTTGATTATTGTCAGCGTTTTAAGACTCATTAACGATAAAAGTCATACATGAGCTTGATTTGTCTCCCCGCAACTAACATCCTACAATGTTTTTAAGATTACAGGGATTGGTCGTTTTTTGTTTGAATTATTTCAAATTTATATGTTCACAAGTAGAGTTGTTGAAACTCTTTCAAATATAAATAATTAACGAAAGGAGCAAAACATTTGGCAGTTTCGAAAAGTTTTGTTGTCTTTGCAGCGATAAACAGAGAATCACTATGATAACAGTAGCAAATCCTATATACGATGCAGTTTATGTGGAAGAGGAATATTTCCAGGCAATAGAGAATCGTGATACAGCAATCATGATGTGTGATGAGAAAATTAGGGAGCAGGATAATCAGATTGCTGAGCAGAATAATCGGATTGCGGAACAAGAAACGCCCTTTTAGTCTCTAAAGCATTGAAGAATGCAGGATTGCCTGTGGAGCAGATAGCCTCAATGACAAATCTAACTATAGAGGATATAAACAAACTCTGATTACAGGAACCTACATACTTAGTCCCTTACGTCATACTTGTTTTTAACTGACGCACATCTGACGCAATTATAATGCATAATTCATAATGCATAATTCATAATCTTTTAATTTCTTAATCTCTTAATCTCTTAATTTCTTAATTTCTTAATTTCTTAATTTCTTAATCTCTTAATTTCTTAATCTCTTAATTTCTTAATCTCTAGGGTGAATCAATAGGAAACAGGAACCGAATCAATACCAATCGTAACGCATTAAAATACAGCGACTAAGAATGACGTTTCCTGTCAAGATTTTGCGTGTATGAATTCAATAAATTCGTTCTTCTCTTTCTCTGACTTAACCTTGACGGTGAACATCTGTTGTCCCATGGCGCCAGATAGAATCTCCGGCATACGTTCGCACATCACGAGAACGTCACCATACCGTTCCTTGACCTCCTCGACAGAATGCTTGTATGTGTAGATGTCACGTCGTGAGGCGAAGACGCAATAAAACTCATCTGCCCAGGCGCGTGAGAGGGCGTTATGTGCATCGTGGCTGAGGGCAGATGCCAGATGAGACTTGTCGTAGGCAACCATGTCTGCCCATATCTTATAGACATCTGTGCTGTGAGCATAGTTGATCATGTCGGGCGTGTAACCACCAGCAGGGCGCATGTTCACCTCAAGAGCCACGAAATCACCTACACCGCCAAGCGACCCTCTGTCCTTGTCAAGACGGAAGAACTCAAGATGCACGAAGCGGCTCTTCACACCAAACGCCTTTACCGTCTTCCGACCGATAGCCTGCAGTGGCTCCGGTATGTCCTTTGCCACATAATAGGAGAGGTCTAGCTGTTTGTTCACAATATCCATTATGCTTGGTGGCCACACCGTCATAGACTCGAATAGAGGATTACCCTTCGAGTCAATGATGGCATCGTATGAGCAGATGTCGCCAGTGATAAACTCCTCTATCACATAGTTGTTGACGTCTGGAACGGTGTTGAAGAACACTTCCAGTTCGTATTCGTCATGAATCTTATGTGTACCACCTGCTCCTACGCCAACGTCGGGCTTTCCGATGAGTGGATAGCCGACTTCATCGGCAAAAGCCTCGGCCGCATTCTGTCCCTTTGAACACTTCACCTGTCGTGCCGTAGGTATTCCACCCTCAATGTATATCTTCTTCATCTCAGATTTCTCCTTGATGAACGAGATACGGTCGCTTTGTATGCCAGTGGTGACATTGAAGTCAGTACGCAGTCGGGCATCCTGCTCCAGCCAGTATTCGTTGTTTGACTCTATCCAGTCTATCTTGCCGTATTTATACGAGAGGAATGCCACAGCCTTGAACATCTGTTGGTAATCTTCCATGTTGTCAACTCGGTAATACTCCGTCAGTGACTCTTTCAGCTCTTTGCTGAGACTGTCGTAAGGTGCATCGGCAATGCCGAGTACGTTGACTCCGTTCTGCTTCAGACGGTTGCAGAACTGCCAATAGGTGTGAGGGAATTGTGGGGAGATGAAGATGAAATTCATTAAGAAATTAAGAGATTAAAAAATGTTTGCGGGTTTGGTTTCCTTCTCCTTCTCTCGGGGAGGTCGGGAGGGGGCTTTTATAGATTTGCATAATCGACGTTCTTGTATTCGTAGTCCTTCTCCGGATCAATGTATTCCTGACTTAGACGGATGCCTTGATATACTATCTGTCCTTGGCGATAAACCTGCATGGTAAGAAAAGGTACAGGTTGCCATCTGTCATGGTCGAGCGGTGTTGTAGAGAAGAGCGTTGTTCCGTTGGCACACTGCGTATAGAGCGTGCCGGCATAGTTGGTGTGGACATACATGTATTCGCCATCCCATATCAGGAGATTCAGTTTGTTCCTTTCTGACAGATTGCATATCAGTTCTTCCAGCAGTTGGAATCGCTCGTCTGCCGTCAAGGCATGACCAAACTGATACTGCAACTTGTTCACCTCATCGACAATAAAATACAGAATGCGCTCCGAATCCGTCTGCCCCTCCTGATGTTCCTTGTATTCATCAAGTTTTGGCGAATGGAATATTGTGCCGTTGTGTGCCAGCGTCCAGCTGCGACCGCTGCTGTCATGCTTCACGAAGGGATGCGTGTTCTCGTAGTACATACGCCCGACAGATGCCAGGCGGATATGAGCTATCATATTGTCGATGCTGATGTCGTGGGCAAGGCGTCCCTTGAGGTAATTGCTCTGGTTGGCGCAGACGGCCTCCTTCTCCAGCGATACGGCATTGTCATAAAACAGAGCCATGCCCCAACCGTGGTTGTGCCTCTCGCTGTGAGAGAAGAACTCACGGAGATAACGGTTTACGCTTATACGTTTGCGGCTGCTGAGTCCGAATAGTTCGCACATAGTTCAAGTCCTTTCTTTACGAAGTCATCGCTGAACTCACGTCGGATGATGTGGGTGTAGCGATAGTTGTGACTGTCGGTTATTTTTAGTTTCTGATAATCTATTATTTCGCTTATTTCAAGATGTTTGGCTGACAATCCTGCGTCAGCAAAGAATCTGTCCATCATGTTCAGAATGTCAAGGATTGCATCTGCGACAGTGGGCGATGCGCCATCGGCAGTAAGGATGTGTGCCGTATGCAGATTGTAGTGTGCTGCATTCTTGTAGTTCTGAACAGCTTGCACTTGCTCGTCGTCGCTGAGATGGCGTGAGGGCATTGATGATAACCATGCCAATAGCAGTTGGGCGAATTTGACATCGCGGACGTCTATACCCTCCTTGCGCAACGGGTTGAGGTCTATCATGCGCAACTCGATGTGGTTCACACCATGTTCCCTCAATGATTCCAGCGAGTTCTCTCCCCTTGGCTTCAGACGTATGGGGTAGTATAGTTCTGAGGGAGCCTTAATGAGAGCCTTATCTACATAGTGCTGAATGCTGTCGGCATAGCTGTGGATGTCTGTGTAGTCAAGAATCGGAGAGAAAGAGTTCCAGTAGCCAATCTCTGAGCATCGTGGCGAACCCATGCCTGTGAACACGCTCCCTCCGATGCGTCCCAGTTCGAAGAATGAATTGTCCATCACGGGCGATGCTGCTGTCAATGCCACCATTACCCATCCGTATTCCACCAAGCGTTCTGCAAGATCGAGATAGACGTGGTCAACATATTGCTGATAATCGGGAGTCTCACTGTTTTTTATTATTCTGTTGCCCGTTTCCACTTCGTAGTTTCGTCTCAGCAGTTCGCCTGAGAAAGAGTAGTTGAAGTGAATGCCCGAGTAAGTCATTTTATACTTACCATACCTGTGCGACAGATAGTTGCGGTACTCCGTTTTCTTTTCGTCGTTGCCCCTAAACTGTGCAATAGGAATGTCTTCCTCATTAATTATATAAGGTGGGTTGCTGAATGGCCAGAGCAGTTCGCGTGGTGTCTGCTGTGATAGTGTCTGCTGTATGCGTTGTGTCTGGTTGTAGAGACTCTCCACGACCTCGTCGGCCGTGCGGCAGATGGGAGTGTTTATCTCTGTCTGGTTCTCGCAGAAGTCTCGTGTGATGTGTGCGTCATCTGCGGCAAAGGGATGAGGGGAATGGCAGAGATAACCATCCTCTGTTATGCGCATTGACTCCTTTTCCATACCGAAGTTGCCTGTCAGTAGTAGAGTGCGTATTTCGTGGTTGTGAATATGGAACATTTTTATTATTTTGCTAAAATATAGTCGGCATGTTTGTTTATTTCATCAATACTCTCCTGCCAAGCCATGAACACCTGCGCTCCCATGCCGCCAGAGATGCTCTTTGGCGGTATTTTCTCCAGCAAGAGTTTTCCCGCTAAGAACTCACGTATCTCCTCTGGCGAATGCTGATAACAGATGTCGCCCCCACGTCCGAAGTGAGTGACATAACGCTGGAAGTGATACTCTGGGAACGAGCGGTTCTCACCATAGACAAGACTCTCTGCCCATATCTGATAGACATCCACATTGTAGGCATAGTTCATCTTGTCGGGAATGTAACCTCCCGGTGCTCGCATGTTGACCTCTAAGCCGAGCACATCGCCACGTTTGCCAAGACCTTTCTTGTCCTCGTCAAGGCGGAAGAACTCAAAGTGGAAGAAGCGATTGCGCACACCAAAAGCTTTCACTACACGCTGGCCAATGTCTGCAAGGTCAAGAGCCTGAACGTTCTGTGTGTAGCTTACGTTCTCTCCAGCACCCTGTAGCATGGCGAGTGGTGTCACGCGCATTACCTGCCCAGTGTAGAAGAGAACTTCGCCACGTGAGTTCGTTATGCCATCAAAGGTCTCAATATGCCCGGGCACAAATTCCTCCATAATGAAATGCTTTACAGGGTAATGGCTTATCACTTCGTCGTATTTCTCCTTCAGTTCCTCTTCCGTAGAAATCTTCCATGTGTTGCTTGCACCTACGCCATTATCAGGTTTTACTATTACGGGGTATCCCACTTTCTGCGCAAATGCCACGGCATCTTCAAGAGATTGTATCAGCAAGTGACGGGCAGTCTTCACCTTAGCCTTTTTGTAGCCAGCCTTCATCTGCGACTTTAGCTTTACTGCGTCCATGTCTGCCGTCTTCCATCCCGTCGTGACATTATAGTCGGTGCGCAATCTTGCCTCAAGGTTCAGCCAGTATTCGTTCTGCGACTCAATATAATCAATTCTGCCATAACGACCTATATAATAGCCTACAGCACGATGCACATCATCATATTGTTCCAATGATGGTGTGTAATAATACTCTGTCAGCGAGTTCTTTACCTCTTGCTGCAGGTTGTCATACGGGCAGTCGCCAATGCCCAAGACATTAACGCCCAGACGCTTCAGACGGTCACAGAAGTTCCAGAAGTGAAGCGGGAAGTGTGGTGATAGAAATATAACGTTCATTATTCAAATAAAAATCTCATCCAATGTGGCACCTCATGTTGCCATGATGCTTCGTTGTGATTGCCAACTTCGTTGCGTAGCAAGTATGTCTTTATGCCTTTCAGCTGCACCAGCCATTCTATCTCGCGAATGCGGTTCTCCAGATCCCATTCGTCCTGTAGTTCGTTTGTTCCCCAAGAGAAGAACATTCTTGTGTCGAGGTTGAACACTCCGTTGTTTATATCGTTGCGGAATAGCTGCATGGCAGGACGGAAGGCAGCGCTTATGACGGCTGCTTTCGAGAAGACATGGTTGAATTTCAGCACTCCATACATAGCCATCATGCCGCCCATTGAGTAGCCAGCGATAGCCGTTGCCTCGCGCTGTGGCACGGTGCGGTAGTTTGTGTCAATGAACGGTTTCAAGTCGTTGACAATCCATTCAAACGTCTGGTGTCCACGACCTGGAATGTGACCATAGATGCCACTCTCCAAATCGTATGGAGCATATTCGCAGACGCGTGTCCAATCATCCTTGGCGCATTCTATGCCAACGACGATAAGCCCCTTCCACCAGCCATCAAGAAACTCCTTTAATCCTAACGATTTGCCGAAGGTGGCATCGCTATCGTAGAACAAATTATGCCCATCGAACATATAAAGCACGGCGTATCTCTCGTCCGTACTGTCGTAGTTATCAGGCAGGTATAAATGAATCCTGCGGTTTTCACCCGCCGCAGGATAATAATATTCAAATTTATTTACCATTAGTTTTTGAAAGGTTTAACATTTAAAAGTTCCCCCTTCGGGGGTTAGGGGGCTTTTACGCTGCAATCCTAATTTGCTTGCAGAACAGATTGTCGAAGAAATAAACCGCCTGCTTACGCCACCACTCAAAGCTATGACTCACGTCCTCGCCCCATACATCTACCCATGCAGGGATGTTCTTTTCCTCAAGAAGGCGACCGAGTGCCTGTGTAGAAGCCAAGGTGACACGCTCATAATCGCCCTGACCGCAGCATAGGATAATCTGCTTGTGGCGATACTGCTCGTTCAGAAGATGTGGGTCGTTCTGGTTAGGCAGGAAGTGGAGTGGGGAGTTGCGGTATATGAGCGCCGATGCCTCTTCGAGGTCTGTTGCCCACGATTGCTTGCCACCATAGTTGTCGGTGAGGCTGCAATGCGGCAGACCCGTGTCGGCAAAGCCAGGGAAGAAGTAGTCGGCATGGAACAATCCGCTGAGTGACAGCAGAGTATCGAAGAGGTCTGGGCGACGGAAGAAGACATTGCCTGCATGATAACCGCCCATTGAGCAACCCGTAACTACCAGTTTCTCGCCGTTGTTGACAGCAGGGATAAGTTCCTCAACTATATAGCGGAACCAGCGCTCGTGGAGGTCTATGAGCTGGCGGTAGCTGTGGTCGTGGTCAAGATTGTCATCAACTACGCTCCATGTCTCACGGTCGATGCTGTCGCAGCAGATAAGATGGAAATACCCTGCCTCAATCATAGGACGAAGCACCTCAACCATTCCGTTGTCTTCCCACTCGTAGAAACGCTGGTCTTGACTTGGGAATACCAATACTCCGCGGCCGCTGTTGCCGTATGTCTTATATTCCACCTCACGTTGGAGATTCTCGCTGTATGTCTTATAATACTTTATTTCCATCTTATTAGTTATCAATTAAACTACCATTCGTGTTAAATTTCTCTGCAAAGTTACAAAGAAAAAGGTGTAAATTCCAAGAGGAATGAAAAATAAAGAAAATATAACTAATATGACGTGTTGTTGTAGAATAAAATTCTAAGAGATGTATGTTTTTCTTATGGAAATAGAATCGCTTGAAGAAACAAATGCTAATAAGGATGATAAATATCTATAGGTGGGTTCTATTAATTACCCCCTTAGGTTTAACATATAACAGTGAGTTCGGCGTTTTGACTTCGTCTTCCTCCTTCGCACCTCTCCAATTCACGCAAGCTAATTAATAGAACCCACCTATACGCAAAAATCTTCAAAGACGTCGAGCATATTGAAGGCTTCCTCAATATGTTCGATGTCTGCTTTTGTGTCTGGTGTGCCAACAATGGATATGATGTCATAACGCGCCATCCGGTTCTCTTTTCTGAAACTCAGCTTGTATGCTCGTGCAGCGTTGACTATGTTGCGGCGTTTCTCTGCATCAACAGCCAACGATGGGCGCCCAAACATATCGGTCGCTCTTGTCTTTACTTCAACAAAGACAAGTGTGGTGTCTTCCTCATCAATACAGACAAGGTCAATGTCGGTGTGGTTGTACCGCCAATCCCGATGACGCACATACCATCCTTTTTCTTCCATATAGGCAGCAGCAAGGTCTTCGCCCCAACGACCTAAATCTATATTGTGAGACATGTTATTAGTTATGAGTTATTAGTTATTAGTTAGGAGTTAGGAGTTATGAGTTATTAGTTTCTATTCGGGGTGAGCATGTTGGGAACTACGATGGTGGCGTGCTTGTAGTAGTGCATTAGTATCTGGTCGTAGGTGAAGCCTTTGGCTCCCATGACGGCGGCTCCTATCTGACAGAGTCCTACGCCGTGTCCCCAGCCTTTGCCATGAAGCACGAAGTCTTGACCGTCGTCTTCTACATCGAAGGCGGAGCTGTAGAGGTGGGTGTCGGACAGGGCGCGGCGTATCTCTAACTCTTTGCCTATGACTGCGGTCTGCTTTGTGCCAACAATTTGGAGACGGGAGATTCTGCCGCTTTCGCCTCGTTCGAGTGGTTGCATAGAGATGACTTCGCCAAGATGGATAGCGAGTTTCTGTTGCAATAGGTCGGAGACGCGCTGCTTGGATATGCGAACGTCCCAACGATAGAAGTCCTGCGTCTCCTGGTCGTAGTCGTTGAGCACCTGTCGCAACACCTCGCGGTCGTTTGTGTCGCAATACGGATCGCTGACCGGCAGCAGATATGGCTTGGTGATATTCTCCCAGCAGTAGCGATACTCCTCGCTCATGCCGCCACAACACTTAGAGAAGCGAGCATCGCAAATCTCATCCCCCGACATCAATACCTGTCCATAGGTCTGAGCTATTGCTTCCCGCACGTATGGCGATGTGGCACGTGTGATGCCCTGATAGCGCTGACAGTGATCGTCGGCACAAACGTCGAATACGGTGTGATCTTCACGGTCGTACCAACGGATTATTTCCAATTCTCCTGCACCATTCCTGCCACTATGCATCTCTGCCGTTGCCGTTGACTTAACGGCAGGCTGCCTGCGTCGCACTATCTGTGCCATGAGCCATGAACGCGAGATAACGGCGTGTGCCTTAAGCAGCTGGAGCGAAGACGTGGCGGACATCTCAGAGGAGATGACACTGGTCAGATAGTCTTCTACATGCAGGCGATTGATGGCACAAACCTTTCCATCGAGGATGACGAATTGCAGTTCGCCGAGGAATGTCTGACGTTCACGTCGCTGCCAGTGGAAGTTGACACCGATGGTGACATCGTCGAGAGTGAAGCTTGCACGGTCTTGGTCGCCAAAGACAGAAGGGACGGAAGGGGCAAAGTGGAGTTCCGGATAGAGTTTTCCCTCATAGCATATCTGTCCCTCTGCAAACGAGACAACATGAGTGCCACTGACTTCGCTGCCATCGACCACGTAGGGAGCGTTCAGCGTAAAGCGTATCTCAGAGGCAGAGACGATGCCCACGGTGACATGGTTTGTCGGTTTCTCGGTTTGATGGTTCTGTAGGTGGGCTATGACGGTCTGCATCTCTTTTTCGTCAAGGCACACCTCGCGAAGCATAGCGACAGCTTCGTCGGGAGTCAGATTGTCAAAGTCCTCCCGACGCGGAGTGATGAGCAGACCTGCCATGTCTATAGCGCCTGGTGATACGAGATAGTGACGACTATAGACAGTTTGAGAGTTTTGCTCCTGCAGGGATGGGGATTCCTCTGCTGAAGGGTAGCATGAAGGTCGGTGACGCTTGCGAGGAATGACGATAGTAATGGTGTCGTCGCCCTCACGCCACGAGATGACGTTCATCATAGGCTCAGTGTCGTCGGCATGTTGTGGAAGAGCGTCATACACTTTGCGGAACATGTTGGCGTAGGTGTTGAGCGAACGAGAGCGGATGAGAATTGCTGGGCATGCATAACCAGTAACAAGACTGATGCCTTCGCCATTGCCACAGTCACAGATGGTCTGCAAGGAAGCAGAGAGTAAATCCCACTGTGCCTGTAGTGGCACAACGCCAGAAGTGCCTGCCTGCAGATGCATGTGGTCGGGACATGACGCACCACACTTAGGTCCGTTGTAGAACACCATCAGGTCTGGACATTGGCAGAGGAACTGATACATCTGCATGTAGGAATGCCTGATGAGCTGTGGCTGGTGCTGGACAGCGGGAATGGTGAAGTGCATCGGTAGGATAGGGAAGGGGTTGACAAGCAATTCCAACTCATCGGCGTTGCCACAGGTTGCCAATGGTTGCATAATCTGTTGCTCGGGACGATTCTTCCTGCACAGGAAACATGGGCGACTGGTAATGGTTGCCTTGTCGATTTTCGCACCGGTGGATACGATGCGGGCAGGATTGAACTGCGCACGGAGAATCAGTCCCGTACTCTCTACGCAAATATCACGTAGTTCTACGGAGCGAAGATCGTCATAACGCTTGCGGGCATCTTGCCACAAACGGAGTTGTTTATCGAAGAATTGCTTTGCTTCCAATGTTGTTTCTTGTTTGACGGTTTTTCGGTTGACCTTGGAGGTTTTAGGTTAAGGGTTAATGGTTAACGGTAAACGGACCATGCGGAACCTCTAACCTCTAACCTAAAACCTCCAACCTCTAACCTAATAACCTATTTATTATTCTTCATTGCCTTGATGGCATTCTCTACGTCCGATTTCTTTATCCTTTGGAGCATGTCGGTAGTGATGTTGCCAGAAATGGTGGCCAGTCGGTTGGCTTGCTCCTCAAGAGTCTTCTCGACAAAGTTGCGGACGAAGCGTGCGTTGCCGAAGTAGGCGTCCTTATTCGATACAGCCTTGTTGATGTATTCCTTCACGCTCGGTTCTGCATCCTTGTCCAGCACACAGTCGTTGCGCTTGATATTCTGCAGGTAAATCTTGAACAGTTCGCTGGCGGTGTAGTCCGGGAAATTGATGTAATTGTTGATACGCGACTTGATGCCGGAGTTAGCCTCAAGGAAGTCGTTCATCTCTCTTGAGTAACCAGCAAGGATTACAACGAGTTTGTCGCGGTCATCCTCCATGCGCTTGAGCAGAGTTGCTACAGCTTCATGTCCGTAGTCATTGCCTGTACCCTGAGTGATGGCATACGCCTCGTCGATAAAGAGAACGCCGTTGAGGGCAGAGTCGCAGACATGGTTGACCTTCGGTGCTGTCTGACCTACATAACTGCCGATGAGACCAGAACGGTCGGTCTCAACGAGATGTCCCTTCTTTACTACTCCCAGGTCGCGATAGATATCGGCAAGGATACGGGCTACGGTAGTCTTGCCGGTACCAGGATTGCCGAGGAAGACGCAGTGGTAAGACATAGGCTGTGTCTTGAGGCCGCGTTTCTCCTTCATCTTCTGAATCTTAACGGTGTTGGCAAGAGTACGCACCTTTTCCTTTACCTCATCAAGACCGATGAGTTGGTCCAGGCGCACGAAAGGATCGTCAGGGTTTCCGCTGCCAAGTGTACCACCGTTAGTGGCAGTGCTTGTTGGGCTTTTCTTTGCTGTCGCGACATTAGTGCTCAATGTCTTGAGACGCGTAAGCCATGCCTTCTCTGTAGGAGACTGTGTGTTGTCGGCATTAGCGATGAAGGTGCTGAACTTCAGCATTGCATCGTAGTATTGCTTGCAGAGGTCAGGACGTTCTGCTTCGGTGAGCAACTTTGCCACGCAGAGGTCCTTGCCGGGATTCAGTTTGTTCATCTTTACCTTAAGCCCTGCTAACCACTCCTGTTCGCCCTTAAGGAATGATTTTGTTTTAGACAACAAGTCGAAGGTCAGTCGCTGGCTGTTAGGCTTGCCCTTATCATCATGGAAGAAAAGGATTATCAAGGGCAGACTTTCTGCATTATTCAGGAACTCAACGTCATAGCCCATCTCGTCCATTGCACGGCATAGATCACGGGCATAAAGTTCCTTGAACTTACGCCCCACAGGAACATCCTCCTTGTATGCAGCATCAGCAAGGTCGCGTACCGAAGGTGTGTTCTGCAGTGAATACATCAGCTTCATGTATTCGTCGCTGAGAGCAAGCGCCTCTTTGAAGTAAGCCTCTGTAGCATGATATATTGGGTCACGCTGTTCTTGTGCGTTGATTGCTACGCAAGCAAGAGTCATGAGTATCGATAGGAAAATTCTTTTCATCTTGATATGTTAAATATTATAGTGAATAAAACCATCAGTCAAGTGTTGCCGGTGCGTCTTGCTCGTCTAATGTCGGACCGTTGTCACTGTCATCCCAGTCCTTTATGTATTTTCCGTTTTCGTAAAGGTAAGCCATTGAAGAACCGTCCGGTTTGTATTCTGTCATCTTACCGTCCATTTCGCCTTTCAGCCATGTTCCCACAATCTTTCGCTTGTCAGGCATGTACATCGTGCCTTCACCATTGAATAGTCCGTTGCGGAACTCACCTTCAAAACTTATTCCTTTCCAACTGCCAGATGTGTAGGTCAGTTTGCCTTCGCCATGGAACTTACCTTGTTGCAATTCTCCCTCATAGTCAAGTTCGCAATCATCATAAACGAAATGTCCCTTGCCAATGCCGGCAGGATATCCGTTGATGTAGTTGCCTTCGTAGTGTGTACCGTCAGTGGCGTCAAACACTCCATGGCCATTGAAGCGGCTACGCTTGAAATATCCCTTGTAGGTAGTGCCCTTGAATGCACCCTGTGTGACGAGCATTGTGCCGTAGCCATCCATCTCTCCAAGATGGTAGTTACACTTATATACGGTGCCAACGGAGTCGGTGGAGGTACACTGTCCTTCTGGTGTACCATCCTCGAAGTTACCTTCTATGGTGCAGTTGTTGGACATTCTCAGTTTACCCTTGCCCCAGTATCTGCCCTTTTTGAATTCTCCAGTATAGGTGGTGCCGCTTTTGTATGTCAGTGTTCCTTTGCCTTCAGCGTTGTCATTGACGAAAGCACCAGTATAGACACTTCCGTTCTTGTATGTCAGAGTACCCTTGCCGTGACGGAGCCCATCGCGCATCGTTCCCTCGTAATGGTCTCCGTTCTCATAGTCCTTTACGACAGTCTGGGCAAAGAACATGGTAGTAACGAGGCACAGTAATAGACTGGATAATAATCTGAGCATAGGCATGATAGAATGAAAAAAGGAGTCAGCAGAACAATGCACCTGCTGACTCCTTTATTGTTGTTAGGATTATTCTGCAAGACGAGCCTTGATAGCAGCTGTCTCTGCCTCATAACCTGGCTTCTCAAGGAGAGCGAACATGTTCTTCTTGTAAGCCTCAACACCTGGCTGGTTGAATGCGTTAACGCCAAGGAGCTGACCAGAGATGCCACAGGCAATCTCGAAGAAGTAGATGAGCTGACCGTAGTTGTAAGCATCGAGGCGCTCGATAGAGATGAGGATGTTTGGCACGCCACCGTCAACGTGTGCCAGACGTGTACCAAGCTCAGCGTTCTTGTTCACCTCGTCAATACGCTTGCCAGCGAGGAAGTTAAGACCGTCGAGATTCTCCTCGTCATGTGGGAAGAGAAGCTTGTGCTCTGGATTCTCGACAGAGATACATGTCTCGAAGATAGTGCGCTCGCCTTCCTGAATCCACTGACCCATTGAGTGGAGGTCGGTAGTGAAGTCGCATGAAGCAGGGTAGATGCCCTTGCCATCCTTACCCTCTGACTCGCCGAAGAGTTGCTTCCACCACTCCATGTAGTAGTGCAGCTTAGGCTGATAGTTCATGAGGATCTCGATCTTCTTGCCCTCAGCATAGAGAGCGTTACGTGTAGCTGCGTAGATGGCAGCAGGGTTCTCCTCGAATGGTACGTCAACGCCACAAGCCTTCTCCATTGCCTGAGCACCTGCAACGAGTTGCTCGATATCGATGCCTGCACAAGCGATAGGCAGCAGACCTACTGGAGTGAGTACAGAGAAACGACCACCTACGTTGTCAGGAATGACGAATGTCTTGTAGCCTTCCTTGTCAGCACATGTACGTGCAGCACCCTTCTTTGCGTCAGTAACAGCAACGATGAGGTCCTTAGCCTTCTCCTTGCCAACCTGCTGCTCGAGCTGAGTCTTCAGCAGACGGAATGTGAGAGCGGTCTCTGTTGTTGTACCCGACTTAGAGATATTGATGATAGAGAATGTCTTTGTCTTAAGATATTCTGTGAGTTCAGCGAGATAGTCCTCGCCGATGTTGTTGCCTGCGAATACGACAACTGGGTTCTTACGATCCTGGATGAGCCAGTCGAAAGTGTTGTTGATACCCTCGATAACGGCGCGTGGGCCAAGGTATGAACCACCGATACCTGCAACGACAACAACCTCTGAGTTCTGACGCAGTACCTCTGCAACAGCCTTTACCTCAGCGATGAACTCTGGAGTAATAGACGATGGCAGGTGAAGCCAACCGAGGAAGTCATTACCAGGAACTGTGCCTTCTTCGAGACCCTTCTGAGCCTCTGCCACCTTTGACTTGTAAGCCATAACGGCACCAGCAGGAAGGAACTGCTGCGCCTTGGTGACATCAAGAGAAATGTTCTTCATTTTCTTTGTATGTTTAAGTTGTTT
The DNA here is from genome assembly GCA_045643065.1 of Prevotella sp. Lineage (GTDB taxonomy): Bacteria > Bacteroidota > Bacteroidia > Bacteroidales > Bacteroidaceae > Prevotella. Next base: position 45,096 of record JAZUKC010000197.1, on the reverse strand, counting down.
GTTAGTTTAAGCCACTTAGTTGCTTGCAAAAGTATAAAAAAAAAATGAGAATGCCAAACTTTACGTTGTTTTATTTGGAGGGAATGATAAAAAAAAGTAATTTTGTACCGTAACTTCTAAAGCAAATAGTAAAACTTTTTATAATATGTACACAATCCTTGCTCTTGATCTTGACGGTACGCTTACTAACAGCAAAAAAGAAATAACGCCTCGCACCTACGATGCGCTGATGGCGGCGCAGCAGTGTGGGGTGAAGATAATACTGGCTTCCGGCCGCCCGGTTTATGGCATGGAACATCTTGCCGAGCAGCTCCAGATGGAGCAGTATGGGGGATATGTGCTGGCATTCAATGGTGGCAAACTGATTGACTGGAAGACGAAGGAGGTGATTATGGAGCAGAAGCTACCCGATGAACTCGTTGCCAGGATCTACCATAGCGCCGTTGATGCTGACCTTGCCGTGCTGACCTATCGTGGCAAGACGATAGTGACGAACAAGGCGTTTGACCGCCACGTGATGCATAATGCTTACATCAATAGACTGCCGCTTATTGAGTTGCATGATTTCCTCAACGAAATAGAATATCCCGTAAATAAATGCCTCATTGTCGGAGAACCCGAACGCCTCGCCGTGCTTGAGAAGACGATGCAGGCGGAATATGGCGACACAATGGGCATCTACCGTTCGCAGCCTTTCTTCCTGGAGTGTGTGCCGCCAGGCATAGACAAAGCCCACGCTCTTGACGTGCTATGCCGTGAGCGGGGAATAAAGAAAGAAGAGATCATTGCCTGCGGTGACGCCTGGAATGATCTCTCAATGATAGAGTTTGCCGGCCTCGGTGTTGCCATGGGCAACGCCGTAGATGACCTAAAAGCCAAAGCCGATTACGTCACCGCCTCAAACGAGGAAGATGGCGTAGCGGAGGTGATAGACCGGTTTATTATTGCAGGGTAAAAGTAATCCACAGACATCAAACGAGATAGGGTTTCGCTTTGGTGTATGCGGAGATTTTTTTACTATAGAATCAAATACGACAGTACACTTTCTCGTATGTCTCAACAATATCCGTGACAATCATCAGTTCCATCATTAACGGGTCATCCATAGGCGTGTTCTCCGTAATTTGAGGCAACAAAGCATCAATGCGAGCCTGTGCGTATTCGTATTTCTCTTTTGTTATTTCCATAACTTGATCAGAGAAACTCTTTTACAAACTCTTCAGGAGTCATTATCCGTACTCTTGTAGGATCTGCATTCTTGAAATCCTTGATGTTGATGGTCACCAAGACATCGCATTCGTTTTCCAAAGCACAGGTATATTGGTAGCAATCCTCTATATCGTTAAAATCATGATTGTTTACGGCACGTACAAATGCTTCCCGAGACATACCGACAATCTGCGAAATGTTCAGTACAATATTTAAGGCATTACGAACTTTCTCGCGTTTTTCGGGATTATGAATCCCCATACGTTTGAGTCCCACCTCTATAGCGTATGTTATACCGTACAAAGATCCTTGTGACAAGAATCCATCTATCTCACCATCCTCAAGAGCATTGAAAATATGTCGTACATAAGTATATTGAAGTCTTCGCTCAACATATTCAACAAAGACATTAGTATCTATGAATACTCTCATACCCCATATTTTTCAGATACATACTCATCCCTCAGTTCTTCGTAGGAGGCATCAGTTGCCAACATACCACAAAGTGCATCGTGCTTGTAAGAGCGAGTCGTTTGTTTGTTCGCTTTTGCACTTATCAATGCTACCTGCTGCTTTACGAGCATATCTATCTGCTGCTGCATCCATTTCTCTACAGATTCACGGTCTTTGAACTTCGTCTGTAGCAAAGAAGCTTTATTGTCATCTATATGTATGTTGTATGTGCACATATTTCTTGTTATATAGTATGCTGCAAAGTTATCAATTATTCTCCAACCATCCAAATAAATGCAATCATTCTTGCATTTAATTATAAAAAAATAACAAAATTCCGCAGACAGCAAGCGAGAATGGTTATTCGCTCGGTGGCTGCGGAAATTTTGAAGTATGACATTGATGTTTACCTTACAATAATGATATTGTTATCAGGTTTAGGCTTGTCTGGAGTCGCCGTTTTCTGCGAATTTTTGTATCTTGCAGGGAATCCAAAAACTGTAATACGAAGAATTTGTTTGCCCTTCTTCAAGTGTGAGAACTTTGGGGAGATAATGCGGGCACAGTTGTTCTTGATGGCTGCCTCTTCGAGCGCTAGTTGTTGTGCCTGAGCAAGAGAAAGACCATTTAGTTTTATCTTTCCTTCTTGGGTTGAAATGTCTATAGTATATGTAATTCCTTGTGGATCCACGTCAAGGTCAAATCGGTTGATGCTCTCTGTATAGGTGTTTATCTCGGTACCTGTGATGCCGTCTCCACCACTTCGAAGGGAAGAGCATGAAGTTAACAAAAGACTTATTACTGCAAATACTATTATAGAATTGTATCTCATAAATGTGTTATGTTAGAAGTTATAAGAAACACCAATACCCAAAGTTTGGTTTCTGCGCGTGTTATCTTTGAGCATATCAATTCCAACCATTAAGCGGTCGCTCTTGCCGATAGTGAAATCGTATTGAAATAATTGAGTGTTCGTGACATATGATTCTGCTTTCTTCTGTAAATGTCTGCTCCAAAAATAGCAACCTACACCAGTACAAATACCACCAACTGTTAAGATCTTGCCTTTGTCCATATCTGGCTGGATGGGACCCTTGCCATATTCATAATCTTCACCAGTATGTGCATGGCAAAAAAAGTAAACTCCTGCAACAACCATAAGTCCTCCTCCAATAAATCCTATATTTCTTATAAGTTTTGCTTTTTTCTTCATTTTGGTTATATCGCTAGAATTATATTGCTTAAGTAATTGCTGATCATTCGAAAACTGTGTAGCCGTCTCATTTGTCACAATATTTGGATCATAGTTAGGCGAAACAAATGTATCCTTTGCTCCATTTTCATAGTTGATGCATTGCAAATCCTTTGTGCTTATTGTGTAGGTAGGACCATTCAGGTTGCTATACTTCTTGTATTCAACTTCCGATTGTGTTACCTTCACTACCTTTGCCTGTATCGTACTTCCGTCCTTCTGAACAATAACATCTTGCGCAAAGCATACATTCGTAACGACTAACGCGACAAGAGATAAAAGAAATCTTTTCATTAAATGTTTATGAATAAATGAAGGAGCGCGAACTTCCCGACGCTTATCCTTCCATTAGGTACGACCAAGTAACCTTCACAACGGATACGCACGGAAAAGTCCACGCTCCATATGGAACGTGAACCCACCGCTGCTTATTCTCGTTGTTTTTGAATTTGGTCGTTTCAATGGAAGAGAACAAGAGCAGTTTGCTCAAGTATATGTTAAGTGTCGGACGGTTGTCGCTTACCTTCGTAGTTAATAATTTAAGTTGATTAATACGCCGGTGAAGTGGCTGCACTCATGGTGCACCGTCCTTCTGTTTCAATGTTTTGTTTCTGTTTCGTATCGTCAAGGGCGGAGCCTTGGCTTTATTGTTCCTTTCTTTTTGTTTTTATGGGTTAGGACTTATTTTGTTTTATTGGTTATATTTCTGTTGGCAATACTACTGGAATTGTAGAGTTTTGGAAATCCTTTGGGTTCCTCGTAACAATACATTGTACCTCTGAAGATAAAGCTGCATTGTATTGTAACGCATCTTCTTTGTCCTTCCAATCGGATGTCAAGACAGCACTCAAAACATCATCGTCTACAATTGCTAGCGCACACTTGGATTGTATTGTCTGCAATACATTCATCATGATTTCCTGAGAAATATTGTAGTGCTTTGCAACATAGATGCAGTTCATGTATGACAAATCCGTTAGAAACAGTTGGTTGCTGCCAGTAAAAGCTGTGGCAAAAACATCTCGTGCTGATTCATAAAATTTATCTCGATGACAGACATAGTCAATCAGAATATTTGTATCAACCAGTATTTTCATGATTTACAAGTATTTTGTATTAACGATGTCTTTTATTCCATTTACATTGTCAGGAATATTAGCGTCTTTAATTGATAATGAATCCAAATAACGCTGTGCCTCTGCAAATGACATTGATGATGATGCTTCCATCTTGGAATACTGAACATGAGATAATAAAAACTGTGCATACATTGTCAGTTGCTCAGTAATCTTATCTACATTTGATCGTGACATTCCCTGCGGAATAGTAACTGGTATTTGTAATTGCGTCATCATATTTCTTTGTCTGTTTCTTTAACTTTTTAACTCTTTAACTTCACGCCACGGCGTGAGACCTATTCCTCCATCAACTTGCGATAGCGAGGGCGCTTGATTTCATCTGTGCCGAGACGCTTTGCTTTGTTGATTTCGTAGTCAGAGTAGCTGCCTTCGAAGAAGAAGACTTCGCCGTTACCTTCGAATGCTAAGATGTGTGTGCAGATGCGGTCGAGGAACCAGCGGTCGTGGGAGATTACTACGGCACAACCGGCGAACGACTCGAGACCTTCCTCAAGAGCACGCAGAGTGTTTACGTCGATGTCGTTGGTAGGCTCATCGAGGAGCAACACATTACCCTCCTGCTTCAAGGCGAGAGCCAACTGAAGGCGGTTACGCTCACCACCTGAGAGCACGCCGCAGAGCTTGCCCTGGTCGTTGCCAGAGAAGTTGAAACGAGAGAGATAAGCACGCGCGTTTACATCACGGCCACCCATACGGAACGACTCTACGCCGCCAGAGACAACCTCATAGACGGTCTTCTTTGGATCAATGTCCTTATGCTGCTGGTCAACGTATGCCAACTTTACTGTCTCGCCAACCTCGAACGATCCTGCATCGGCCTTATCCAACTCCATGATGAGGCGGAAGAGAGTTGTCTTTCCAGCACCGTTAGGACCTATGACGCCCACGATGCCGTTAGGAGGCAGCATGAAGTTGAGGTCGTTGAAGAGCACTTTCTCGCCGAACGCCTTTGCCACATGCTCAGCGTTGATGACCTTATTGCCCAGACGTGGGCCATTAGGGATGAAGATTTCGAGTTTCTCCTCACGCTCCTTCTGCTCCTGATTGAGCATAGCGTCGTATGAGTTAAGACGTGCCTTACCCTTTGCCTGACGCGCTTTCGGTGCCATGCGAATCCATTCAAGCTCACGCTGCAGAGCCTTCTGACGCTTTGAAGCAGTCTTTTCCTCCTGTGCCATGCGAGTAGTCTTCTGGTCAAGCCATGAAGAGTAGTTGCCCTTCCATGGAATACCCTCGCCACGATCGAGCTCAAGAATCCACTCAGATACATCGTCAAGGAAGTAACGGTCGTGGGTAACAGCGATTACCGTACCCTCGTATTGCTGCAGATGCTGCTCCAACCAGTCAATAGACTCAGCGTCAAGGTGGTTGGTAGGCTCATCGAGAAGCAGCACATCAGGCTTCTGAAGCAACAGACGGCAGAGTGCAACGCGGCGTCGCTCACCACCAGAGAGCTTGTCAACGCTCCAATCGCCTGGAGGACAACGCAATGCATCCATGGCACGCTCAAGACGAGAGTCCATGTTCCATGCATCGGTAGAGTCAATAATGTCCTGCACTTCAGCCTGACGAGCCATCAGTTTGTCCATCTTGTCTGGGTCAGAATAATACTCTTCAAGACCAAACTTAACGTTGATGTCGTCATATTCCTTAAGTGCATCATATACATACTGCACACCTTCCTGCACGTTTTCCTTCACAGTCTTTGTCTCATCCAGTGGTGGATCCTGTGGCAGATAGCCCACACTGTAGCCAGGACTCCATACAACCTCGCCCATTGTAGGTTGTTCAAGTCCTGCGATTATCTTCATGAGTGTTGACTTACCGGCACCGTTAAGACCAACGATACCTATCTTTGCACCATAGAAGAACGAGAGGTAAATGTTCTTTAATATCTGTTTCTGATTCTGTGGGATTATCTTTGAGACACCCACCATCGAGAAGATTATCTTTTTATCGTCAACTGTAGCCATTGTCTCGCTTTGCTCGAAGTTAAAGAGTTATAGAGTTAAAGAGTTAAAAGTTAAGGAGTTAAAAAGTTAAAGGGATTACTTAAACTCCCTTGTCAACTGTCTGATTTCCGTCTCTGCTGACGCCTCCTTATATAGGATATTATAGACGGCATCGAGGATTGGGGCGTTGATGTGCAGCTGTTCGTTGATCTCGTGCATGCACTTTGTGCCGTAATAACCCTCGGCAATCATCTCCATCGCTATCTGTGCCGACTGCACGGAGTAGCCCTTGCCAATCATCATGCCAAAGGTGCGGTTGCGAGAGAAGTTTGAATAGCACGTCACGAGCAAGTCTCCGAGATACACAGAATTAGTAACATTGCGACTCTCCGACGGGTTAGCATGCTTCAGGAAACGCTGCATCTCCCTCGCTGCATTAGCCGCAACCACAGCCTGCATGTTGTCTCCGTAGCCCAAACCGCTGCAGATGCCGGCGCAGATGGCATAGACATTCTTCAGCACGCCTGCAAATTCAATGCCCTTGATGTCAGGCGACACGCGGGCGTTGATATAATCGGAATGTATGGTGTCTGCCAATGCCTTTGCCCGCTTGATGTCCGGACAACCGACAGTGAGATACGTCAGCTTGTTCATTGCTACCTCTTCGGCGTGAGACGGTCCGTAAAGACATGCCACATTATCCTCCGGCAATCCGAATTCCTTTATCAGATAGTCCGAGATGAGCATGTTTTCTTCCGGCACGATGCCCTTAGTCGCAATGACGATGAACTTCTTGCTGATGTTCACCTTTATGTTGCTGAGATGCTGCTTTAGGTATGGCGAAGGCGTAACGATGATGATGGTGTCGTATTTCTCAAGCACCTCGTTGATGTCTGTTGTGAAATAGATCTCATCAGGGTTGAACTTTACGCTGCTCAGATATGCCGCATTGTGTCCGGTTCGCATTATTTCGTCTATACGATCCTGACGACGCATGTACCATCCGATATGGTGTGTCTGTTCAAGGACTATCTTAGCCAGTGCCGTTGCCCATGAACCTCCACCCAAGATGGCTATGCGTCCGCACGACGTGCGGCCTTTTCTGCCAGTGGTTACCCTATGCCATATTTTTGAAAATATATTCACGATAATTACGAATTACGAATTACGAATGCCATCCGGTTACTGTTGGAATTCGGAATTCGTAATCCGGAATTATTATTGTGCTTTGTCTATCATTGCCTGGAACTCGTCCACCTTAGGGTTCTCAAGTCCAAGCTTGTACTTCTTGTTCACGCCGCAGACATCCATCTGAAGCTTCTGCGCCTTGACGTTACGGATGTCAGAGATGAGATAGTATCCAGCCTTGTTGAAGAGTGGAACCCACTCCTCGCTGACGCCAACCTCTGCCCATTCTGCTACAGACGACTTTGGCTGCTTTGGCTCTGGCTTCATCTGTGGGAACAGCATCACCTCGCCAATAGCAAACTTACCGGTCAGCAACATAGCCAGACGGTCGATGCCGATGCCTACACCGAACGTTGGAGGCATACCATACTGCAGAGCGCGGAGGAAGTCATGGTCGATGATCATAGCCTCATCGTCGCCCTTATCAGCCAACTTCATCTGCTCGATGAAACGCTCTTCCTGGTCGATTGGGTCGTTAAGCTCAGAGTAAGCGTTAGCCAACTCCTTGCCGTTCACCATCAACTCGAAGCGCTCGGTGAGTCCTGGCTTAGAGCGATGCTTCTTTGTCAGTGGCGACATCTCTATCGGATAGTCGGTGATGTAGGTTGGCTGAATGAATGTGCCTTCGCAAGTCTCGCCGAAAATCTCGTCGATAAGCTTGCCCTTGCCCATTGTCTCGTCAACCTCGATGCCGAGTTTCTTTGCTGTCTCGCGTATCTCGTCCTCGGTCATTGGGTAGAGGTCGTAGCCCGTCTTCTCCTTGATAGCGTCGAGAATAGGCAGGCGGCGGAATGGTGCCTTGAACGAAATGACCTGTCCGTCAATCTCAACCTCAGGCTTACCGTTTACTGCGATACAAATCTTCTCAAGCAGATTCTCGAAGAAAGTCATACCCCAGTTCAGATCCTTGTATGACACGTAGAGCTCCATGCAGGTGAACTCAGGGTTGTGAGTCTTGTCCATGCCCTCGTTGCGGAAGTTCTTACCAATCTCATACACACCCTCGAAACCGCCCACGATGAGGCGCTTCAGGTAGAGCTCGGTAGCGATACGCATGTACATCTGCTGGTTCAGTGCATTGAAATGAGTGATGAACGGACGAGCCGATGCACCACCTGCGATGTTCTGCAGGATTGGAGTGTCCACCTCGGTGTAGCCAGCCTCGTCGAGGATGTTACGCATAGTGCGGATGATTGTTGCACGCTTGAGGAATGTTTCCTTCACGCCTTCGTTGACAACGAGATCGACGTAGCGCTGACGATAGCGCTGTTCAGGGTCCTCAAACTTGTCGTATGCCACGCCGTCCTTATACTTCACGATTGGCAGTGGCTTGAGTGACTTCGACAGGAGAGTCAGCTCCATAGCGTGAACAGATATCTCGCCCGTCTGAGTGCGGAACACATAACCCTTCACACCGATGAAGTCGCCGATGTCGAGCAGCTTCTTGAACACCTTGTTATAGAGGTCCTTGTTCTCTCCAGGGCAGATGGCGTCGCGCTGAATGTACACCTGTATGCGGCCCTTTGAGTCCTGAATCTCGGCGAAGGCAGCCTTACCCATGATGCGCTGTGACATCATTCGTCCGGCGATGCTTACCATGCGGCTGTTCTCCGGAGTTGCCTTGCCTGGAACGTCGTTGCCTTCCTCGTCCTTTTCGGTAGGCAGATCAACGAAGTTTTCTACTATTTCTGTACTGAATGCGTCAGTAGGATACTCTGCTGCTGGGTATGGTTCGATGCCCATAGCCTTGAGTTCCTCGAGCGACTGACGTCTAACGATTTCCTGTTCTGAAAGTTCTAAAATATTCACTTCTTATCTTTGTTGTTTAGTTGTTTACAATTTGGTATTTGGGGCAAAGGTAATAAAAATATCTGAATTATCAAAATCGTTTAACACCTTTTTATATATAAGTAATCAGTTGTGACTACTTAGTACCCCTATCTTTTTTAACACAGGGGTACTGAGGACACAAAGGACACAGAGTTTTGTTGAGGACTATGCAGCATATAATATTCCGCATGGAGCTTAAAAACTGCTGTGCTCTCTGTGTTCTTTGTGTCTCTGTGTTAAAAAACACTGAGTTGGTACAAGCTGTTAAGAGCCTTTTGAATTGTGAATCGTATTCATTCGTCGTCCGAAAAGCATTGGTTTATGTTGTAATTACTGAGTAATCACGATGTAAAGACTCAGTAATTACACTGTGATTACTGAGTAATTACACTGTAAAGACTGAGTAATTACAACATGAATCAATACGATTTGGACGATGAAAGGCTGCTTTTTGGATGATGAAAGGTGCTTGTTTGGTCGATAATAAAAGAGTGACACTTTGCCCCGAAAGCAAAGTGCCACTCGCAAATGTCTTAACTTTTTAACTCTTTAACTCCTTAACTTCGAGCAAAGCGAGACTATTTCCACTCCGAAGGAGTGAGGATTCCCTCCACTGCTTCCTCTATTCCGTCAGGCAAATTGCAGAAGAAGTCGTAGCCGGTGCGCTCCTCCAACTCGTTGATTGTTATCATGTAAGGCGTCAGGTTGCTGGAATTGTCGCTCTTATGTTCCGTCCAGAACGCCATGCCCGTGTATAGTCCCGATGCCGTCTGCTTAAGAATCGCCATGAAGAAATACTTTGGTACAGGCACTCTACCCTTTATACGCTCTGCCACACCACTCTGCATCGTGCCGTTGAGTTTTACCTCGCCGGTGGTGCCACCCTTGCAAACGTACATCTTTCCGCCATTCCTTACCGTCGCATCACGCCATGTGCGCAGCTTCGATTCCATGTTCGACCACACGCCGGTGTTATGACCGCTTACCTGAGGGTGCATGTTTGAGAGGAAGAATGTCTGTCCGTTGACCTCCTGATCGCAGATGCGGTCCTCCGAAGCACACATGTGTCCGCGGTTATAACCTGAGCCTGAGTAGTCCGTCAGCTCAGTACGGTATTCGGCAGGGATATCCGGGTCAGGCTGGAATGGATCACCTTTGCCGCCGTAACTGTTGAACGTATATCCGGAACTCCAGTTGTTTCTGTTCCATCCCTTATACGAATTGGCGCTGTCCCACATAAAGCACACCCATCGTTGTGCCCTGTTCACGCAGTCCCATTCTATGATATAGTTGACGCCGATGCTCTTCGACTCCCTGACAAGCAGCAGGTAGTTGTTGCCTTTCTTAACCTGTGGCACCTCTATTCGTGTGGCATACTGCGACTTCTCTGTATTGTTAGCGTTGCGATTTGCCTCGACTCCCGGGGTGTTAGGTTCGTCCTCGTTGCCACTGCAGGCAGCAAATGCCAAAGCAGCAACCAGCATCATTGCGTATATTCTGATTTGCTTCATTGTTGTTTTTTTGTTATTTGGTTATTGATATTGTCATAGTGGAAATGCTGTCACATAGCTTTTCGGCCAGTGTGTTGAGGTTATGGAATGCAGAATAGGCTGTCATATTTCCATATTTGTCGCGTTGTCTTAATTGCAAATTGTCAGGAATCTCCCAAGGTCCAAGTACAACAAGGTTTCCCTGAGCACAGTAATCGATGTCCTTTCCTGCAGGATGTGCTTTCGCAGACAGTGGTTCCTTGCGTAGTTTTATTACACACAGATGGCGTTCAAGAGCTTCATATACGATGTTTCGTTCACCATCGCTGATGGCAGGCGACACAAGAACAGTTTCATGCTCGGCAGCCTGCAGCAGTTCTGCCTTCTGTTTTCTGAAAGCTTCTGTGTATGTATAAGCTACAGGAGTAATGCAGTTCGGGTCAGTGCTATATAGCCAGTCCCTGTCAAAATGCCCCAATCTGCGCTCCCTAGCCTCGCGTTCGTAGTCGCGAGGGGTTTTGCCTGAGGCTATTCCCTGCGTCAGGCAGTTTCTCCCCTGCGTTAACGCAGGGGTGATAGAATGCTGAAAGCCCACGGACGTCGCTGCCAATGCCGAGGTGATAACAGCCCATTCTTTGGCGGTAAGCATTCCCTTGCGTGCAAGACGATGACACATCACAGGCAAACGCTGTGGCTTTCTTAGCAGGAATATGCACCCCCAAGCACTGTAATCCGTACCCTCAAGCATTATATGCAAGCAGTGGCGGAAGAGGTTCGGATATTCATCGCGCATCCGCCAACGGTAAGCATTCATGTCCACATAATATATATACTCACTCAATGCACGTTGCGAATAGAGCACAATGTCGTTGTAATCCTCCTCCCAAAGAGATGTCGCAGCAGTGATAGGCAGTGAAGCCTTGCCTCCAGGTACTGTCGTGTATATGCGTGGCGTTGCCTCCAACGTCCTCTCCCAGCCGTTAACGGCTGGGTCAATTTCGCCGTTTAGCCAGCGTTTGTACAAGGAAGTAGTGCCCTGTTTGAAGCCACGTAGCATGTCTCCAAGAGTAAGTTGCTTCCGTTTCCCACTGCTATAGGTTACAATAGGCAGCTGTTTTGCAACCTCAATGACCAAGTGCACATGAGTAGGCATTATGATATAGTCAAGCACTTTGACATCCTTGTAGTTTTCATACGAACTTATCACCCCTATCTTGTAATCAACAATTCGCCCGACAGGAGATAGATCGATGTGTGGAAAACTATCGTTTAGCGTGCCATCAGCGTTATATTTGCCAGCCTTAAACGTACCTATTATATTCCCTAATAGTGAGCATCGCTCTATGGTTCCATCCTCATATTCGTACAGATGTACCGTAATGCCATAGCGTCCAGGCATGAAATAGTTATTCCATGACTTGCGGCGATGAGGGTTATACTGCGCCGGCAACACCCTGATGCCTAATCGCTGTGCTTCTTCTTTTGTACGCGGCATTTATTAAGAAGTGATATCCGTTGCAAAAGTAATAAAAAAATATGGTACTGCAAAATAAAAGGACGGCTTTCGTTAGGGAAAACCGTCCTTTTATCAGTATTTTACCTCGTGCTTATCTTCTGCGAACTGATTTCTTTGCAGCAGACGATGCATAGTAGATGTCCATCTTTACGATGCGGAACTGTACGCCAGACGATGTGCTGGTGTGTTCGTTTGTGAGTGTGAACGATGTGCTGTTGATGCCCGAAACAGTAACGGTCACGTTGTCCGAAGCCTTGTCGATGCTACCCTTTGAGGTTGTCATCGTTGGGTTACCGTTGTAGTACGTAGTGCCACTACCTGCTGCACATGTGAAGACTACCTTGCTGATGGTCTTGTCTGCCTTTACCTCTATAGAGTTCTTGGCATACATACGCACTGAGCAGAAGTCAGCAGTGGCGTTCCAATAGTACTTAGGAGGGTTGCTGCCATCGTTCTGTGCGAACGCTAAAGTGATGCCGCCAACTGTCATTGTGCCAGCATCTACGCTGCCTGATGTACAGTTGCTATATACGTTCTTCATTACAAGGCTTACGTCGCCAGCACCAGGAGTCACGCTTCCGCTATCGTTTCCGCCGCCGTTGCCCTTATGGTCGTTAGAGAAGATGTATGCTTCGTTCTGCACAGTCTCAGGTGTATCGCCCTTGTAGTTTGTCACCTTACCGCAGATAACGACCTCGTCGCCAACCTTAACAGCATTTGCATCGGTGAAGTTCTGGTTGCCTTCGTCCTTGCAACGGAACACGTAGAATTCGTTGTTTGTAGTGCCGTCGTCAGAGATATAGAACGTACCGTTGCCGTACTGAGTAGAAATCTCCTTCACGCTCGATACCTTACCCTTGAAGTAAACCTCGTTTGACTTAGCGTCAGCAGCAAGGTTCTTTGCCACGTTGATGATTGCTGCCACGTTGTAAGGATCTGCCTGTGTGCCAGAACCCTTAGCGTCGCCGCCTGGTGTTGGTGTAGGATCAGAAGCGCCTTCGCTCTTTCCGTTGATAGAATAGACGTATGCAGCGCCCTTGCCCTCTGTCTCTGGAGTGTTGCCCTTGTAGTTTACGACCTTACCGCAGACGATAACCTCGTCGCCTTCCTTAATGTCGCTGACTGCAGTAAACTTCTTCTTGCCAAGGCCATAAACCTGGAACGCTGTGAACGAACCTTCGCAACCAGCATCAATCATGGTGAAAGTCATGTTGCCATACTGCTTGATGGTAGCATCGGTAGTATTGTTTGACTCTACTATACCCTTCACGTAAACCACCTTGTCAGATGTTACGTCAGCACCGAGAGTGTTGATGTATGCAATCACACCTGCCACATTGTATGGATCAGCCTGTGTACCAGAACCGGCAGGAGTACCTGGTTTGCCTGCAGGCTCACCACCAATGCCGTTGATAGAATAGACGTATGCAGCACCCTTGCCTACGGTCTCTGGGGTGTTGCCCTTGTAGTTTACGACCTTACCGCAGATGATCACCTCGTCGCCCTCCTTGAGTTGGTCCATCGATGTGAACTTCTTCTTGCCAGGACCGTAAACCTGGAATGCGGTGAGCACAGTCTCGCTGCCTTCGTCTGCTATGGTGAAGGTGTGGTTACCGTACTGCTTGATGGTCTCCTCTGTGGTAGATATGATCTTCACTTTACCCTTAACGTAGATCTCCTTCTCTGACTCTACATCAGCGTCGAGAGTCTTTATGAATGCCAAAGCACCTGCAACGTTGTATGGATTCTCAAGTGTACCGTCGCCAGTAGCTTCAACTGCCGAGCTGCCACCGTCAGTATCTGAGATGCCAGGGATATCGTATGGGAATGGAACGTCCTCACAACTCTGGAGTGTGAAGGCAGAAATGGCGATTGCCATTATGGTATAAAATATCTTTTTCATTGTGATATGATTTTTTTGTTCTATTTAGATTTATTTTGAAGCAACAGCATCGTTGGCTGTACGAAGTGTGAGCTGGCAGTCGTTGTTGTAGCGAACAACGATGGCAGTGAGGTCAATCGTGCCGGTAGGGATAACCTCTGCAGCAAACTTTGCACTTGTCGAGGTGTTGACAAAGATAGTGCTGCTTACGCCAGTGATGTAGCGCTTCACGCTGAAATCGTTCTCGGCTGCGAGCGAAGACTTAGTTCCCCAGACGTTCTTGCCGTCTGCTCCTCTGATGGTAATGCCCTTGATGGTGACGAGTTTGCCAGCAAGTTTCTCTGGAGTTGCCTTCCATGCCTGCTCAAATTCTGCCGCAGTGAACTCTTCTGGTTGGCAGTTTGGTGCAGAAGCGTTAAAGCCTGTAATCTTGAAATGATCCTGCCAGATCCAGAACGACATGTTCTTAGGATAGACATTGCCACTGCTTGTCATGTAAGGAGTTGAGATACAAGGCTGTGTACCGTTGCTTCCGACGTACAATCCCTTAAGATTGATGAGTATCTCCTCGCCTACAGGGAGGTAAGAGAAGAGTCCTCCGGCATAGATGTAAATAAGAATGGCATCGCCGTTCTCGTCCTGCGCCGACACATAGTTATATATATTACCACCTATGTCGTTGCCCGTAATACGAAGCTTCAGCTGTATGTCGTCGCTGACGTACATTGTGTCGCGCGACGAAGTAAGAGCTTTCTTGTAACGAGGCATGGCCTTAAGCTGCTCGATGGTGATAACATTATGCTCCGTAATGTCGTTGTTGCCGTATGCTTCTGCTGGGCTGACGTTGAGGTCATCCCAGTCTCCGTCCTGACAACTGGTGAATCCTACAAATGCAATCAACAGACAGAGAACTGTCATGAGCCATGAATTATTCATTCTTAATTGTTCATTTTTCATTGTTTTTGTCCTCCTATGTTTTAGAATTTGTAAGTTATGTTAAGCATACCGTTTGTGCCGTAGGCATAGAACTTCTTCGGATTGCGGTAGAAGTCGTAGGTACGGGCACCAGAAAGCGAACCGTCGTTGTTCACTGTGTAGCTTGAACGAGCCTGCTCATAGCCACCTGTGCATATCTTGACGTTGTTCAGAATGTTTGTCAGCGAAAGGTTGATAGAGAGCGAACCCTTCTTGAGGTACATGTTCTTACCGATGGAACCGTCAACCATCCAGCCACCGTGGCCCATGGTCTGAGCAGGAACGTCGGCCTTGGTCACGATGTTTCCGTTCTCGTCAACACCTGTAGTGATGTTGCCCTGAGTCTTGAGTGTGCTCTCGTAGCGCAGAGGCATTGCCCAAGAGAGATAGATACGGTCGTACCAGTTGGCAGAAAGGTCGATGAACCAGCCGTTCATGTGGTAAGCCAAGCCGAGCGATGTGGCTGTAAGAGGAGTGCCACTTTCGCGCATATCCTTGCTGAAGATGTTCGTATTGTTGTATTCGCCGCTTGTTGACATCATGTAGCGCACCTTGGCGTTGTCTGTATATTTCGCCTCAGAGATTGTTCCCATTGCCTTGAAGTCAAGGAAACCTGTAATCTTGACCTTCATGCCTGCCTCGACACCGTATGCTGCCTTCTTCACGTCGGTCATAGAGACGTAAGTGAAAGAATTCTCGTCGTCAAAGTAGAAGTTCTGCCATTCGGTACCGTCGGTTATGCGTGTGTAGTAGCCGGATAGGTTGAGCGAAATGCGAGAAGACTTCAGCTGATAGCTGAGTTCGCTTGAGAACACCTTCTCGTTGTGCAGGTCTGTGACGAAGTCGTTATTGATTTCTGGTGCTGCGAATACCGTTGATGCCTGAGGAGCACGGAGTTCGTAGCCTGCGCCGATAGAGATGGCGTGTCCCTTTCCGAGGTTATAACTGAGCGCTGCCTTGCCACCACCGTCGCCAAACGTGGCAGTACGCGACTTGCCGTATGAGTCATAAAACTCCTGACCGTCCTTTATGCGCTTTGCCATACCGTTCTGCATCTTGCCATCACGCTGGTAAGCGTTGAAGCTTGTGCGTGCACCTACATAGAGATGAGCACGTCCCATGTTCTTCGTATATGCTGCCCAGGCATTCGCCTTGCGGATGTTCAGGTAGTAGTCGTAGCCGAATACGTCGCCCTCTCTTACAAGGAGGTTGCTGTTGTTGAGGTCATAGCGCACCTCAGGAGAGTTGTATCCGTACTGCGATGCTGCGTAAGTGTTCAGGTTGTAGAAGTAGTTTGCACCAAGCAGGTCCTCCATCGTCTGGTAGTGACGGCCACTGTTGCTGCCGAGGCCGATGCCTGCTGTCAGGTGAGAAGTGTTCGAAAGGTCTGCGTTCAGTATTGAGTTGAGCTGCAGGGTAAGAGCATCGTTACGCTTTGCCTGTATGTAATACATGGCACCACCTGCATACTGGTCAGCAGTAAGCTGGCCTGCCACAAGGTTAGGATTGCCAATCTTGTTCACCTCAAGGTTGGAAGCATAGAGGCGATCCCAGTTTATCTGGCGGTTAGCCTCGTTGCCAGAGAGGTGTGAGTATGCCTCATACCAATACTCGGGAACCATCTTGCCGAACTCAGAAGCCCAGACACCAGGCTGGACACTGTTGCGATTGTTGTCCGGATTCCATACATCGTAGTATGCAGAAGGCAGACGCTTCCAGTAGTCTGGATGTGGGTTGTCGGCATTGTTGTAGTTCAGCTTCGTCGATTTATACATCGAGTAGCGTCCGCCAAGCGATGTGGTGAGCTTCGTACGGTCGTTTATCTTCCAGTCCCAGGTGAAGATAGCAGAAGGCGCAAAGTCGTTCACGATACGTGATGCACGGACTTTGCCGTTCTGATACCCCCAGTATGGGTTGTAGAAGTTGTCATTGGCAAGCCAGTACATCTCGTCGGTAGAACCGCCCTGGCCTGCACGCTCAGTTGGATTGCCCCATGTAGAGAATGACAGGTGATGGTTGGTGTTGAGAATGTTCTCTATGCCAACGAAGTAGCTCAGCGCATTGTAGAACGTGCCAGGCACATACGCCGTCTTGTAATCAGCCCAGCGATAGGTAAGCGAGGCAGACCATGCCCAGCCTTTATCGTTGAAGCCGCTGTTGTAGGTGTACATTCCGCGGAGCGTATAGTTGCGGTTAGCGCCGGCAATGCTGGCACGATGACCGGTAGCCATGCTTCCGGCGCGGAAGTTGTAGTTGTTGCTTCCGCCCATGCCTGTCAGTGAGAACTGGTTGTCCTCAAACGGCAGAGCGTACTCCACACTACGTGTCTGATTGTTAAGACCACCGACAAGCGAGAATCGGAACTGTCCCGTCTCCATGTCGTTCATCTGCATACCGTTGATGTAGATGTCGTTGTACTTCTGACTGAATGCCCTGTAGCGGAATCGTACAGGTGAGAAGGCGTATCCAACCTGCGAAGCATAGAGGTTGCTGTTTGAGCCAAGGATTGTCACATTCTGCGACATGTCTTCGTCCTCTCCCAACTGAGCTTCTGTAAAGGTGAAAGCCGACTCGTCAGTAGTTGAGGCTGCATTCTTCTCGTCGTCGGTCTTGTTGACCTGAGCCAATGCGACCTGTACGAGACATAGCAATGCCATAACTGTTGTTAGCTTTTTGCACATAATGTAATAGTTGTTGATTTAAATTATGACACAAAAGTAATGTTTTTTTGTGACAAATCAAAATTTTCTTGGAAGTTTGTGTGTTTTGTCCGCCATTTTTATTACTTTTGCAAAATAAAATCAAGCATTAACACAGATGAATACATTAAAAAGCATTATTATAACGTTGCTGATATGCAATGTTCTGGGTGTCTTTGCACAGAAGAAGTTCTCAATGTACGCAGTCGGATTCTACAATCAGGAGAATCTGTTTGATACCTGTCACGATGAGGGAAAACGCGACTATGACTTCCTGCCTACTGGCTCGTATAAATGGAATGGTCTGAAATATTCGCATAAGTTGCACAACATGGCTTATGCCCTTGCTGATATGGGTACGGACCGTCTGCCTGTTGGATGTGCTTTCATTGGACTCTCGGAGGTAGAGAACGCAAAGTGTCTGACGGATCTTTGCAACCAACCGGAACTGAAGGCACGCAACATGCAGTTCGTACACTTTGAGGGTGTTGATAAGCGTGGCGTCGATGTTGCTGCTATTTATAATCCGGCACTCTTCAAAATCGACACGCTGAACACTCGTCTCATTCCTTACGAGACTTCTGATACAACATTCTTCACCCGTGGATTCCTTGTGGTTCACGGAACTATTGCTGGCGAGCATGTTGCCTGTGTAGTAAGTCACTTGCCTTCACGCTTGCGTGGCGACGATAGCGGACGTGTCAATGGTGCGCGTCAGTTGTATGACATCCGTAATAATATCTTGGCAAAAGACCCCGATACTAAGATTTTCATCATGGGCGATATGAATGACGATCCTACCGACCGCTCTATGTGTCAGGCTCTGCATGGCAAGGAGAAAATATCTGATGTAAAGGCGGGGGACATGTATAACCCGTGGATTAGTGTTATAAAGAGTGGTACGGGAACGCTGTGCTATGATGGAAAGTGGAATCTCTTCGACCAGATTCTCCTGACTCCTAATCTTCTGAACTATAACAAGAATAAGGATTATTCTACGCTGAAGTATTACAATCATCAGATATTCCGCCGCGACTATCTCTTCCAGACGGAGGGAAAGTACAAGGGCAACCCAAAGCGTACTCATGCTGGAGGTCAGTGGCTGGATGGTTACTCAGACCATCTGCCGGTAGTAGTTTATCTGCTTAAGGAACAGAAATAATGGAAAATGCAGTTATGCGAAGATTGTGTCTTTTCTTTATCTGTACGCTGATGTCGGCAGCATCCATCGCTGCCACATACACCTCAGAGTCGCTTCCTGTCAGCACTCATTTCAAGGATTCTCTCAACTTCAATGGTGTCAGCAATCCTGACAATATCCTTAAGTCTGCTGATGTTGCCAAACTTAACCAGATGCTATGGACGCTGAGGCGTAATCATGGTGTTCAGGGACTTGTTGTCGTAGTGGAAAAGACCGACCCAGAGGAGACCTACGACTTTGCCATGAAGGTCGGTAAGAAATATGGTGTTGGTGGTAAGGAATCATTAGGATTCGTTATGGTTGTAGCAACAGAACAGCATAGCTACACCATCATCACCGGCAGTGGGTTGGAGAAATTCCTCACCGATGCCCATTGTTCGTGGATTGAGCGTCACATGATGGTTGAACATTTCAAGGAGGATGATTTCGGTAAGGGTGTTGTTCAAGGTGTTGAAGCCATACTCGGAATCCTCAGTGGTGAGGTGGAGCTCACAGCAGAGGAACTGGAAGAGGATGACTTTGATTGGAGTCTCTTATGGTACATCGTGCCTGCTGGTCTTATCTTCACAGGATGGGGAGTAGAGACGGTTGACGAATACAGAGAGAAGAAATGCCCTAAGTGTAAGAAGCATAAGAGGGCGCGTCAGAAACGTGTGGTGAAGGCACTGGACGATGAGGGCGTTCCGATGAAGGTGGTGGAGAAATACGACGATACGGCTAGTCGCTATTTCGTTAATATAAGGACTAAGGAGGAATACCGGAAACCACTGGATGTAGAGGTCGTAGATACATACGTCTGCTCTGCTTGTGGCCATATCTCCGAGAAGTCAACGCGTTCTACGACAAAGCGTTATCACATCGGGGAATTCTTTGGTCGAAGAGGTCGCGAGTGGGGCGAAATATTACTAATGGGAGGAGGTGGTTCTTCCGGTTCGTCAAGCGATAGTGACTCAAGCGGCTACGACACCTACGGTGGAGGAGACTTCTCTGGTGGTGGTGCCAGCGGTAAGTGGTAAAGGTGGCGGAATTAGGAGTTAGGAATTAGGAGTTAGGAGTTTGGAATTAGGAGTTTTCGTGTTTTCGAATTATCGAATCAACGAATAACTGCCCAACCAAACAACCAAACCACTAAACCACTAAATTACAACAATCGCTTGTATCGCAGCAGCCACCAGCTGGCAACGCTGACGATGACAGAAAGGATAAGGGCAATTGGGAAACCAAAGTTGCTCTCCTCAAGACCATTGACGAGGTTCATGCCGAAGAGAGAGGCTATGAGCGTCGGGAACATGATGATGAGGGTAACTGACGTCAGCGTACGCATCGTGGTGTTCATGTTGTTGTTGATGATACCACGGTACGTCTCCATCGTCGATTCAAGAATGTTTGAGTAGATGTTTGTTGTCTCACGGGCCTGCGACATCTCGATGCTTACGTCCTCGATAAGGTCGGCATCAAGTTCGTCCACCTGCAACTTGAACTTCAGCTTCGCAAGCAAGTTCTCGTTGCCACGGATAGATGTCTGGAAATAAGTCAGTGAGTCCTGCAGGCGCGACAGTCCGATGAGTGATTCGTTGTCCACCTTTGACATGTCCTGCTTCGCAGCATCTATGCGTTGTGATATCTGCTTCAGACGCTTCAGATACCATACGGCAGTAGAGAGGAACAAACGGAAAATCATATCTACATAGTCGGTGAAGCCGACGCCTCTGCGCTTGTGGAACGCCACGAAGTCAATCATCATGTTTGTCTCAAAGTTACAAACCGTTATTGTAACATCGCGCTTGTGTATGATACCAAGAGGAACTGTAGTGTATGGCGTGCGCGAACGAATCTCCTTAACATATGGGATACGCAGGATGATGAGCATCCAACCGTCGTCGTACTCATAGCGTGCCCTCTCGTCATTATCCGAAATGTCCGAAAGGAAGTAATCAGGAATGTGGTAAGTCTCTTCTAATTGTCTGCGGTCCTCATCAGTAGGACACGTCACCTGTATCCAGCAGTTTGGCTGCCAGTCTTCAATTTTCTTTAGCTGATGATCGGTATTCCAATAAGTTTTCATAAGCCTCAGTGGTTATTACATAATTATAACTTGTTCTGAGACCCTGTACGCGTCCCAGAAACTACAAACTGTTGTTTTCCGGATGATAATCGTCCATATTTCTTATTGATTTCGTTAAACAAAATGCACGGCCATAGGTGAGTCCGTACACATTACGATGCAAAAGTAATAAAAAAAATCGGACTGCCGATAAAAGCAATCCGATTTTTTTGTTTTTTTAGTAATTTCTGTCAAGGCAGAGTATCTGCTCTGTTCCACCAATGAGTTATAGTTACTCTTCTTCTTCTTGCCATTTCCTGTTGAGCAAGACTTTACAGAGCTATCGCTGTCTCTAATGCCAGTTGCATCATCTGGGTGAAGGAATTCTGACGTTCCTCGGCTGTCAACAATGCCTTTGTGCAGAATGAGTCGGATATGGTAAGGATGCAAGCGGCACCCTTGCCTAACATCTTTGCGTTGCAGAAGAGGCCGAAGGACTCCATCTCTACACAGTCAGCACCTGTCTTCTCACGTATGACCTGCCAGTCACCCACTGATGGTGCTGTGTAGAAAGCATCAGAAGAATGTACCTTTGCCTTCTTGCAGTCTATGCCAAGTTCTGCAGCCTTTGCTATCACGGTGTCGTTGATATGCTTTGAAGGGTACAGTTCTTTGGCTGTCTCGCCACATGTACACTGGGCGTAGGTGGACTCGCTGATGGCACAGTCTGCAAGCACTACGTCACGGACGTTAAGGTTCTCTACATACGAACCGGCAGAACCGACGCGGATGATGTTCTCCACGCCATAGAACTGATACAACTCTGAGGAATAGATGCCGATGGAAGGAATACCCATGCCGCTTGCCATCACCGACACTGGTACTCCTTTGTATGTGCCGGTATAGCCGAGGATGTTGCGTACGGAGGTTACTAACTTTGGATTCTCGAGGAAATTCTCAGCAATGAATTTTGCTCTCAGTGGATCACCTGGCATCAATACTGTCTTTGCGAAATCGCCTTCATTGGCGTTAATGTGTGGAGTCATATATTTTTAAGATTAAAAGATTAAGAGATTAAAAGATTAAAAAATTAAGAAATTAAGAGATTAAGGGGATTAAGAGGTTTTCTTGTCAACGAATTACACGAAAGGCATGGAAATCAACCGAGGGATGTCACCCCCTTGATTAACGGCAGTGCTTCTCGGAACTCGTCCATGTTGTGGAACAGGATGTCGGCCCCTTGGTCCAGCAAGACGCTGTCGGGCAACGGCCCTGTGTTTACGGCTACGGTGAAGCAACCGGCTGCAACTCCTGCGCTTACGCCTAACGGAGCATTCTCTACCACTATGGTCTGCCATGGCTTTGTTTTTGCCATCTCCATTCCCATCAGGTATGGGTCAGGCGCAGGTTTGCCACGCTTTATGTTCAGTGCAGTGACGAAGATATCGGGAGAGAGGAGACCTTTGTAATCACGTTGTACACGCTCCAGCAACGAAGGTTGTCCGCTGCCTGTCACTACGCCAATGCGTAGTCCGAGACGCTTCATCTCCTCTTGCAATGCATACGTTCCGTGCATCATAGGTGCAGTAGGGCAAGCAGTATAGTGTGCCGACTTCACGCGGTACATCTCCACCGATTCCTCATCGCTGACTTCTCTGCCCCATTGCTTTCTTGTCATTATCTTTATTGTCTCGAAGCCACGCATGCCCTCAAAAGCATACGCGTCTTCCTCGGACATCTCTATCCCATATTCTGCCATGGAGTCGTGCCATGCCTTGGCATGGTTTGGCATTGAGTCGTAGAGAACGCCGTCCATATCGAACAAAGCGACCTGTGGTTCCCATTTGTCGTATCCGTGTTTCAGCAGAAATCTTTCAATTGTATTGTTCATATTTTGCAAAAGTACACATTTTTCCTGAAACCACCAAATAATTTAATTCATAATTCATAATGCATAATGCATAAATGCCATTCGAGGTGTACCTTTCTTATCAACTGACTGGAATGGCAACTCCGAATGGTAATTATGCATTAAGCATTATGAATTATGAATTCCCCTTAAACTGTTTGACTGTTGTGCCGTCGGCGCGCCTGATGATGTTGACGCCCTTTTTCAGCGAATTCTGCTTGATGCCCGAAACGGAGTAGATAGTTTCGTCCTGTGTTCCTACCTGACTGTCTATGCCGGTGATGATGTCATTTTGATTTTCCACTGTGACGGTGAAAAGGACATCAGGGGTTGTGATGAGTTTGAGGTCTTTTGTGGCAAACTCAATGTCGGCGATACGCCCGGTGTAAGAACCAGAGGCATTGCCGTTTGCCTGCAGACTCAGATGCTTAAAGGTAGTCGCGTCATTGAAAGTGTCGTTATCGTCAGAGACGATGAGATACCTTTTGCCATAGTTGTAGGTATCGTGGTCAATGAGGTAGATAGGCGACTCGATGAGCACTCCCTGATATTCATATATCTCTGCAGGTAGTTGGATTCGGAATCCTAACGCTACACAGTCGGCAGCGTCATGAAGATCGAATAAGATCTTTCCACCAGTCTGAGAGTCTCCCTCAATCTTGATAGTAGTATTGTTGGCGCTGATGTATTGCGCCTTGGCATTAGTGCTTACCAGTGCCAGTAATGCCAATGCTATGAATATTATCTTTTTCATCTTTTCAGTTTTCATTTTCAGTTTTACTTGATTCCGCCTGCAGAAACGACAGCACGAACGCTTGAACCCTTATAACGCGAAGTACTGCCTAATCCCACAGTATCAGTTGTCAGATACAGGAATCGTGCACCTGAAGGATAAGAAGCATCAAGTGCAGCGGTCAGATAGTCACCCCTTTCACCTGCCTTATAATCTCTTTTTGTTCCCTGGCAATAACCTGCAAAAGGCAAGAAGATAAAGTTTCCTTCGTATCCAGACATAAGACTTTCCACCTTATATCCAACGACTCCATTAACAGTAGTCAGCGTCCATTTTGTATAAGCTGCATTCATCAACTCGTCGCGTTCCTTTTCGATAGGCATTCGCCAGTTGCCGCCCCAGTTTGCTGTTGCGGCATCGTCCTCAGGAAGCAGCTTCTTGAGATTATCTGTTATTCCGTGAATAGCCTCTTCATCGACGTCAACCCAGTACTTTGTGTACCTGTCGGTATCATAGTCATAGTACTTATAGTTCCTTGGTTGATATTCTGCTTTCACATCACATCCCACGGTCTCACCCCAAGCATAGTGGTTGCCTGTTCCTTCTGGTTTGCTTGCTCCGACATTGTATGAAGCCCATAGTGTGCCAGAAGGAAGGCCAAGATTCACATAGCTATAGCCACGGTATGTACCATTTGCAGGAGCAGGATCTACCACTTCGGCGTACATTGGGTTTGAAGAGAACAGACCTTCTGCAACCAACATGCTGTTCTTGCTACCGGTAGGCTTACAGTACAGTGTGAAACGAACGGTGCCCGTTGTTTGAGGAGTGTATGTGGCGTTTATGCTTGCACCATGTTCAGGATCATAGTTCCTATTAGTCCAAACCTTTATGGTATCAGAGTTTGCAAGCAGGTAGAGATTCCCTTCCCAAATTTCTGAGCCGTAATTCTTGTACTTGTAATACACCTTATATGTATTGCCCTTTACCATCTCCTTTACCTCTACCTTACTATCACTCCAAATATATGGTGCGGTAGAGAATGATAAATCGCTTGAGACTTCTGGCTCAGGCTCAGGTTCTGTAGTTGTATTTACATAGACAGGGCGGATGGCCTGACAGTTTTCACGATTTGTCTGAGTGTTAGTGAGATAAACCACATAGTAGTCCTCGTCACGTGTACTGCCTGAATATCCATCTATATACACATATTGGGCATTGTCGTCATTGTTGGAAAGATTTCGTGTCCAATAATAGACAAAGCTTGCAGCAACAGGTGGATAAGAGTTTTCGTATTTCGGATCACGATATGTACCTGGGTATGGCAGGATGATGGTGTTGCCATTAGGACCAGTACCTTTTATATAATTTGAATATACGGCCTCCCAAACGCAGTTGTCTGAAAGTTCTTTGAACTGTTCTACGCTTGGAATGCGCCAATTATTGCCTAAGTTTACATAAGCCGCATCATCTTCTGGTTTAAGTTCTGTGAGGGCAGAGTTGTTGTATTTTGATTTAGTGGAATCAAAATAATCGCCAGTACGACTGTTTACCGGAACAGTTTCGCCCCACAGATAGAAGTCACCAGGCTTCTCAGGTGAGTTGGCTCCCAGATTGCATGTAGCCCAAAGCGTACCGGAAGGCAATCCGAGATCTACATATTCATCACCATCAAAAGGAGGATTCTCATCCCCTCCATTATATGTGCCGTTCGCAATAGCAATGACGATAGCCACATCGGCAACAGAGATCTTTCCGTCGTTATCAACATCGCATCGGCTTGTATCGACATCTATGCCAATATAAGCGTGCTTGATCTGGCGAATGTCTTCCTTGTTAACCACTCCGTCATTGTTAACATCACCGAGGATACCATCTTGCTCAACAGGTGCTCCTGTTGTTGTAAATGTCATATCCTGTCCATAAAGAGTTTGCCCACCAGTAAGGGTGACAAGGACGCGATAGTGGTATGTTGTGTTAGGCTCAAGATTTGCTACCGTAAAGTTATATTGGTATGCTCCTTCAAGGCCAGCTGCAATAGTACGGATGCTCGTAGATTCTCCATAAGAAGTGGTCTTGCCATATTGGAATGCCCATGCGGAATATATACCAGTGGTATTAATGTTGGCTCTCAATGTAGCAGACGTCTCACCAATATCTGTTGCATCAAGTGTAGTACCTGTAGGTTGGCTCAAGTCATCTGATCCACCAGGATTCTCTGGTTCTGTAACTTGCTCGAAGTAAGCTGTCAACGAGTAGTTCTTGTTTGCCACAATAGTGCGCGAAGCGTTGGTGTCGCCGTCCGACCATCTGCTGAACGCATAGCCCTCGTTGGCAGTAGCCTTGATGGTAACGGTTGTTCCGTCGTAGTATGTACCAGCACCTGTCACCTTACCGCCTTCCACAGGAGAGGCAGTAAGCGTGATGGTGTATTGTTGCTGTACCGTCGTCACCTTCTTCGACAGACGGTTTCCTAACGCATCGTAGGTGTATTTCACGGTAGTACCGTTAGCATACACCACCTGCGTCAGTTGGTTATTGGCATCGTAGGTATAGGATGCTTTATTTTGGGCTGATGCTTGCAAGGCGAAGAGGAATGCAAGCAGGGTATATAATAGATTCTTTTTCATAAAACATTCCTTTATTTATTATATATAGGGTATAAAATGTACGTATACATTTTGCCTTCAACATCAAAATAATCTAATAGCATTCCGTATCCTTCAATAGATTTTCCAACTGCCCAATCAGAACTTTCTGCGAGAACTCTGCATACAACCCCTTCTGGACAATAAACTTTAATCACATAAGATGTTCCATCCTTAGCAAAAGCTTCAGAGACTCTACCTGCAGAAGCAAAAGGCTGATTTGAATCCCAAGTAAAAGCAGAAGCTACTGTTCTTGTAGGTATAAAAGCAGGGTTTGACTTAGTTGGCGTTTTTCCTGATTGCCCAGAAAAATTCGAACTATATGGAGTTCCGGAAACATTTGAACCATTTGAAGTTGGCGAAGAATTGGTGGTAGGATTGCGATTATTAAATAAATTATCTAACCATTCATCTGGATTATCATTATCACCCAAAGGAGTATAGTTGCCTATTTGAATATCGCTACTTATGCCATTCGGTGTATTACTGTTTTCCAATGCTCGACTCCAATCCGCATCATCTCCATATTTACCCAAAAAATAATCACTCGTTCCCTCCGGATCCACATTCATCACAGGATTATTACTACAATACGGATACAAGTTCGTACTCCAGATAGGATCCTCGCTAAGGAATCTACCAATGCTTTCGTCATAGTAGCGTGCACGCATGAAGGTGAGGTTGTCTGCCTCGTACATCACGCCCTTGTTGCCTACATAGCGGAAGCGGTTGATGTTTTCCTCTTCAGAAGATGTAACCTTACCGAACTCATCATACTGATACTTATGAGTGAGGTTTGCTGATGTAGAAGCATCCGTCATGGCAACGATGCTACCACGTACGTCTGCCACATAGTAGCGAGTGTCGCCACTTGCGCTGATACGAGAGATCAAACCTGTTGGACCATATACATAATAGTACTGCACCGTACCAGAGTTGTTCGTCTCTGCCACTACATTGCCACCACTTAGCACATATTTCGTTGTTACTCCATCGCGAGTAGCCGAGCGACGCTGACCAAGACCATCGTATGTGTAAGTTGCAGAGAAGTCACCCGATACACTTGTCAGGTTATTCACCTTGTCGTACTTCATTGTGCGACCGCTGCGTGAAGTGGTATTACCATTGCCATCAAAGCCGAAGCTTACGCTACCAGCCTTGGTGATGCGATTGTCATTATTATAAGAATAGGTGATATCCTCGGCAGAGAGAACTGGAGCATGATCGAAGACATCGTTTGTCTCCACGTTCACATGATTGCCATTGTCATCAAGAGTATAGCCATAGCCCACGATGGTGCTGCCATTGCTACGCTTCGTTGACATGCCAGTAAGGCGACCGCCACCGTCGTAAGAGTAAGATGTCTTAACCCTGTTTGGAAGTTGCACGTAGTCAAGACTTCCGTCTTCATTGTAGTTGTAGGTAGTCTTTGCACCATTCCAGTCAGTAACGGCAGTTACGCGGTTCAGAGCATCGTAGCTGTAGCTGACAGTCTTGCCTCCAGGATAGGTGATGGCAGTGACGTTGCTGTTGTTGTCATAATCGTAAGATACTTCCTTGCCATCATATTCCACTGAAGATGTACGACCGAGTCCATCGTAAGAATAATCGATATCCTTGCCGTCCTTGCTTACGCTGATAAGTTGTCCACGACTGTTATAACTGAACGATGCATAGTCGTTGTCGGTCATGCGACCAGCATCATCGTATGTATAGCTGAATGTTGTTCCGTCAGCAGAAGTCGAAGTTCTCAGCGCACCACTGTCGTAATAGGTAAACGACTTGCTGTGTCCCTGGAACGACTGACCTGTGAGCAGATCGTCATTGTTGTATGTAAGTGCAGTCACGCCACCCCTGGCATTCGTAATGCTTGTCAAGTTGTCATTGGCATCATACTTATAGCTGATGGTGTTGCTCTTTGCGTCTGTGAACGAGAGCAGATTGTCGTTCTTGTCGTAAGAATATGTAGATGAATTACCGTTGCCGTCAGTAGCCTTCGTGACACGGCTTACGGCATCATATACATAGCTGTTGCTGATGCCCAAGGCAGAGATTGTGCTACTGGTCATGTTGCCGTAAGAGTTGTACGAAATGCTCAACCTGCGGTCAGCGGCATCGGTTATCTGCGTTGGACTACCGTAACTGTTGTTTGTGAATCTTGTAACATTGCCAAGGGCGTCAGTAATGGTGGTCAAAGCACCATTCGAATAGCTGTAGTTTGTAGTATTGCCATTGCCATCTGTTGTTGATGTAACCTGATTGTTGGAGTTATATGTCATTGACGATGATGTAGAGACACCTCCACCTGAAACCGATGTGGATGTTGGCAGACCATAGCTATTGTAAGACAATGAAGAAGTAACCCCCGAGAGGTTGTTCTTCACTCTCGTAGGCAATGTTGGGTTGCTTGAGTCGCCGTATGTGATGCTGATGTCGGTAGATTCGTTGTCAACAGCACTTGTCACCTTGCCCGAAGCGTCCATCGTGAACTGTGTGGTAAGCGACTTGCTGCTTGTGATAGGCTGTGTAACGGAAGAAGTTGTTCTGCCGTTGGCATAGCTTGGGCTGATGCTTACCGTAGTAGGTGTATCGCTGTTTGTCTGCGTGCTTGTAAGCTTGCGCTGCTGGTAATTGTTCTTTACGGTATTTCCCTTAGGCAGTGTGATAGTCTTCAGCAGACCAGACTCTGCATCGGTAGTACCATAGTTGAACGTAGTCTTCTGTCCCTTCGCGTCAGTGAGTGAGGCAAGTACACCGTTGCTATAGCTGAAGCTTACCGAACGACCTGAAGGATCGGTTACACTTGCCAGGAAATCCGCACCCGTATAAGAGAACTTCAATGAACGACCGAGCGTAGAAACAGATGATACACGGCGATGATTGCTTCCTGTTTCGTAGTTAATGGTCTTCTCCGTTCCACGAATGTCGGTAATCTTTGTCAGATAGAAGATGCCATCGGTTGTTGAGTAGCGATCAAAAGTGTAAACGGTCTTTGTCGGAGTAGTGAGTTGATACTGGCTCGAACTGTTCTTGGTAAGCTTGAGGTAGTTGCCTTCGGATAAAGAACGTAGCGAATTATCGTACATCAGCATAGAACCGTCAGACTTGTGTACAACATAAATCTCACTAGAGTTGTCTGTGCTCTCGATGATGTTCATATAGGTGTTGTATGTGTGCGACCAAGCCTGTCCCATTGGCGATACTGGATAGAACTCGCCAGGCATCTCGGTGAGACATGAGTTGTAAGACACGCCGAAGTTCAGCGGCATGTAGCCGTCGATGTTGAAGAAGTCCTTCTCGTAGTAGTTGAAGTTACCTGAGGCAATACCGCGAAGAGCGTTACTGTTCTGAGGCTTATAGTTTGCAGGGATGAAGAAGTCTGAAGAAGCGATATTCTCCGTATTGTTAGGCGTTGGCACAGTCACCTTCGTAAGCATACGATAGAGGAAGAGAATGGCGTCGCCACGAGTACAGTTGGTGTATGGTTTGAACTGGTTCGCCTCGGTGATGCCGAGGTCCTTTGCCTTGGCTGCATAGCCCCAACAGTTCATGCCTGAGGTGAAGTCGTCGAAATAACCGCTACCTGATGTGAGAGGCTTAATGTTGAAAGTCTCGCAGAGCACCTTCATCGTAAGGTTGCGCTCTATCGGGTTTTCCGGATTGAAGGCAGATCGGTTGCGATCGAATGGCGAAACGCCATCCTTGTACTCAAGATAGAGCATTGCCTTTGCAGGACGGTAGTAGTATGCCGACTTGTCCTGCAGGTCGGCATAGATGCTTGGGAAGTTGTCTGAAACAAGTGTGCTAGGCACCTTTGTCTCGCCGCCATACAAACCATAGAGAGCAAGCTTAGCCAGCTGTGCACGAGTGATCTGTTCGTCAGGAAGCAGCTTGCCGTTCACACCCTTCACGATACCTTTGTTGTAAAGATATACGGCTGCCTCATAGATTTTGTCTCCATAGTTTGTAGAGCCACACTGTTCGGGCGAAGGACAGTCGGAGAATGGGGAGTCGTAGGTAGGTTGCGGTGTTCCTGTGGTCTTGAAGGTATAGTCATAAGACTCTACCTCACCTCCCTTGTCGCTTGAGGCGACTACTCGGTAGTGGTAAGTTGTGCCTGGCGATAAATTGTTAAGTTCATCGCTCACAGGTGCCGCAGTTGTTCGTCCAGATAGAATCTTTCCTGGACTTGTGAAACTACCGTAGGCAGTAGTGGTGCCGTACTCGAAATGATAATAGGTTTCCTGCTTCTTCGGGTCAATAGTCGCCTTCAGAGTAACTGAGGTGTTAGTGACGTTAGTGTGCTGTACACTCGTAATCTCAGGGGTATAGTCTTCTTCCTGAAGGGTAGTGAAGCTGCATATTCGACTATCGCGAGTGACCTGTCCTTTGTCGTTATAAGCAGCTACGCGAAAATAATAATGTGTGTTGGGTCTCAGACCGGTGATGGTCATTGATTTGTTGACAGCAGACGTGCCGGAACCAACATTTTCGATGTCGGTATAGTCGTCACAAGAACTTGTTGTGCCGTACTCAAATCTGTAACGTGTGAGAATACCATTCGGGTTGATGGAACAGTTGAGTCTGGCGGAGGTTGCCGTTATTTGGTCTGCGTCGTAAGTGGTCACGCCAGGTGCGGAACCATCTGCCAAGGTGGTGAAAGTCTTGTCTTCACCCAGCACGGCAAAGCCAGTGTTATATGAGGCTACGAGGCGATAGTGATATGTGGTGTTTGGTTCAAGGTCGGTGAGAGTCTCATCCTTGCTTGTTATGATATTTAGGGCTTCAAACTCTTTGATGTCTGTGTTTTTGCCATAATTGGT
The DNA here is from genome assembly GCA_045643065.1 of Prevotella sp. Classification (GTDB taxonomy): domain Bacteria; phylum Bacteroidota; class Bacteroidia; order Bacteroidales; family Bacteroidaceae; genus Prevotella. Next base: position 14,153 of record JAZUKC010000197.1, on the reverse strand, counting down.
GGTTGTGCCATACTGAAACAGGTATTTTCCAGGCTTGCCGTATGCACGAATGGTGCCATAGACTTTAGCGGAAGTTGCTTTCACTAAACTTGCGCTGCCCGTTATCACTTCGGGTTGTGCGAATGCCATTTGCAGCCCGGCAAATAGCAAAAGCAATGGAAGTAAGCATCTTTTGATTGTAAAATTCATAATAGATTTCTTTGGTGTTTAATAAATTATGTTGCAAATATACAATTTTTTTCTTTAATAATCAAGAAAATACTGATAAATGTGATGCTTTTTTTCTGACTTCGCACTTATAGCGTATAATCCCCTCTAACTCCCTTAATTTTTTGTGTTTTTGGTTCTGCGTTAATTTAGAGGCAACTTGTCGTTCGGCTGGAGGCCGATATCTTGATAACCGGTTGCGCCGAATGAAATGGCGCTGCCGGATAAACGACAAAGAAAGATTCAGCGTCTTGAAGACGCTACAGCAACTAGCATCAAGGTAGCGTCCTCCAGACGCTGTGATAAGATTCTCAGAACCCGGGCACTGCGTACCCGGTTATAGACCGCCCCTGCGAGGCTGTATCGGCCTCCAGCCGAATCATGAATTGCCACAAAATTGACGCAGAACCGTTAAGAGATTAAGAAATTAAGAGATTAAAAGATTAAAAGATTAAGAAATTATGCATTATGCATTATGAATTATGCATAATTGACTCTCTTATAAAAAGTAACTAAAAAACATACCCCTACTACAAAATGATTACAATCTGTAATTAAGATGTACACAAAGACACAGAGGACACAGAGTTTTTTTTTGTTAAATAAGGCTCTTTTCATAAAATCTTTGTGCCCTTCGTGTCTTTGTGTACTAAATTGAAAGCAGCTTGACTTTTTATAGTGGACTCATAATTATTTTTTATTCAACGAAAAACACGAAAGTCACGGAATTTTTTATGATAATTCTTCGTGACTTTCGTGTAATCGGGTTGATGTTATTCTTCGTGTAATTCGTTGATGTTATTACATTGCTTCCTTGATGAGCTCGATGACCTTGTCGGTTGCTGCCTTTAGACCGTCAACGTCCTTGCCACCTGCCTGGGCGAAGTGTGGCTGACCGCCACCGCCGCCCTTGATGAGCTTGGCTGCCTCGCGAACGAGTTTGCCGGCGTTGAGTCCGGCTGCCACCATATCGTCGGAGAGCATGATGTTGAGCGATGGGCGACCCTGAGCGTGAGCGCCGATGACGCAGATGAGTTTCTCTGGTATTGCCTCACGAATCTTGAAGACGAGGTCCTTGGCACTGGCTGCGTCCATGGCGATGACTGCCTTGATAATCTGTGCGCCGTCGCCCGACTGCTGTGCCTTGGCGATGAGATCTTTCTTGACACGCTCAACCTGCTGTGCACGGAAGGACTCAATCTGCTTCTTGAGGTCGGCATTCTCTGCGAGGAACTTCTCAATGGCGCCCTGGAGATCCTTGGCGTTGTTGAAGAGCGACTTGATAGCACGCATGTTGTCCTCTATCTCGTAGCACTGCTCCTCCCAGTTCTTACCGGTAGAAGCCTCAATACGGCGGATACCTGCTGCTACAGATGCCTCAGAGAGGATCTTGAACATACCGATGCGGCCGGTTGATGTAGCATGGATACCACCACAGAACTCTACCGATGGACCGAACTGGATGACGCGTACCTTGTCGCCATACTTCTCGCCGAAGAGGGCGATAGCGCCGAGCTTCTTTGCCTCCTCAATAGGAGTGTCGCGGTGCTCCTGAAGGTGGATGTCCTGACGTATCATGTCGTTGACCATGCGCTCTACCTCACGAAGTTGCTCATCGCTGACCTTCTCGAAGTGAGAGAAGTCGAAGCGCAGGGTGTCTGGTGCAACGTATGAGCCCTTCTGCTCTACGTGGTCGCCGAGAACCTGCTTGAGAGCGTAGTCGAGGAGGTGGGTGGCGGTGTGGTTGGCTGCCGATGCTGCGCGCTTGTCGGTGTCAACGCATGCCATGAACTCTGCCTCAAGGTTCTTTGGCAGTTCCTTTACGATGTGTACGGTCTGACCGTTCTCACGCTTTGAGTCGATGATGTTGACGGTCTCGTCTTCAGAAACGAGCACGCCCTGCTCGCCTACCTGACCACCCATCTCGCCATAGAAAGGAGTAGCGTCGAGGACAAGTTCGTAGAAGGTGTTCTTCTTCTGCTTGACCATGCGATAGCGGGTGATGTGGCAGTTGTACTCGCTGTAGTCGTAGCCCACGAACTGCTGCTCCTGGTTCTCATCAGCGTTGCCAACGACAATCCAGTCGCCGTTCTCGACCTGTGCTGCGTTGCGTGCACGAGCCTTCTGTGCCTCCATCTCTACGTTGAACTTCTCCTCATCGACATCTACGCCAGCCTCACGGCAGATGAGCTCGGTGAGGTCGAGAGGGAAACCGAAGGTGTCGAAGAGGCGGAATGCCTTTGCACCGTCGAGCACGTTCTTGCCCTCTGCCTTGAGCTCTGCGATTGCGTCAGAGAGCATAGAGATGCCCTTGTCGAGGGTGCGGAGGAATGAATCCTCCTCCTCCTTGATAACGCGGCCGATGAGTTCGCGCTGACCTGGGAGTTCTGGGTAAGAGGCGCCCATCTCCTGAATGAGGACAGGGAGGAGCTTGAACATGAATGCCTCCTTCTGGTCGAGGAAGGTGTAGGCGTAGCGCACGGCGCGGCGAAGGATGCGGCGGATGACGTAGCCAGCCTTTGCGTTTGATGGCAGCTGACCGTCGGCAATAGAGAATGCCACGGCACGGAGGTGGTCGGCGATGACGCGCATTGCAACATCGATTTCCTCTGTCTCACCATACTGCTTGCCAGAGAGGCGAGAGATTTCCTTGATGATAGGCTGGAAGATGTCGGTATCGTAGTTAGAGTGCTTGCCCTGGATGGCACGAACGAGACGCTCGAAGCCCATGCCGGTATCGATAACGTTCATGGCGAGGTTCTCAAGATGGCCGTCGGCCTTGCGCTCGTACTGCATGAAGACGATGTTCCAGATTTCGATGACCTGTGGATCATCCTTGTTTACGAGTTCGCGTCCTGGCACCTTTGCCTTCTCCTTAGGTGTACGAGAGTCGAGGTGAATCTCAGAGCAAGGACCACAAGGACCTGTATCGCCCATCTCCCAGAAGTTGTCGTGCTTGTTGCCGTTGATGATATGGTCGGCAGGAACGTGCTTTAGCCAGTAGCCTGCAGCCTCGTCGTCGCGAACGAGGTTTTCCTTCTCATCGCCCTCGAACACAGTAACATAGAGGTCAGAAGGGTCGAGTTTGAGTACGTCAACGAGATACTCCCATGCCATGTCGATGGCACCCTCCTTGAAGTAGTCGCCGAAAGACCAGTTGCCGAGCATCTCGAACATGGTGTGGTGGTATGTGTCGTGACCAACCTCTTCGAGGTCGTTGTGCTTGCCACTAACGCGTAGACACTTCTGCGAATCGGCACGACGACGTGGCTCAGGGTCACGTGTGCCAAGGATGACGTCCTTCCACTGGTTCATGCCAGCATTTGTGAACATGAGAGTAGGGTCGTCCTTTACTACCATCGGTGCGCTTGGCACGATGGCATGTCCTTTCGACTCAAAGTATTTCTTGTATGAGTCGCGGATTTCATTTGCTGTTAACATCTTGTTTATTTACTATTTAACTATTTACTATTTACTATTTTTTTTCGAGATTCTCGAGTTGCTCGAGTGGTTCGAGGTTTTTCGAGTTGCTCGAGTGGTTCGAGGTTTTTTGTTTCGTTGCTTATCGCAACTCTTCCAACTGATGCTTTAGGTTCATCAGCTCGTTCTTTACGTTGGTTAACGTGGTGAGGATGTCTGAACTCTTATCCACTACGCCCGGATTCTTGCTTATCATCTTTCTGGCCGAAGCAATCTTGAATCCTCTCACCTTGACCAGGTTATGAATGTTTCGCACCTGCTTGATGTCAGATTCGGTGTATTGACGCACATTGTTTGATGTGGTCTTTGGATGCAGCGTAGGGAACTCAGACTCCCAATAGCGCAGCAGACTTTCTGAAACGTTGAACATCTCAGCTACCTCCTTGATGGAGTAGTACAATTTCAGTTTTTTGTTTTGGGCAAGTGGCATAATGTAATTTACTATTTAGCTATTTACTATTTACAATTTATTTAGCTATTTAGCTATTTACTATTTACAATTTATTTAGCTGTTTACTATTTACAATTTGTTTAGCTATTTACTATTTAGCTATATCCTATTTTGCCGTGCATAACTTATCTCAACCTGTCACGCTCGAAGGTCTTGCGTACGTGAGTGAAGAAGAAAAGCACACCGAAGGCATTGACGATGGCACCCATCCAGAATGCTGCGGCGTAGCCTAACGATTCTGCTAACATGCCTCCGAAGAATACTCCGATACCGACGCCGGCATCCCATGATGAGTAGAGCGTGGAGTTGGCAGTGCCTCGCTGGTCGTGTCTGGCAAGATTGATGAACATCGTCTGAACGGCAGGGAACATGAGTCCGTTGCCAGGACCGATGATGATGGCAGAGGCGTAGTATGCCCACATCTCTGGCACAGCAGCGAAGAGAGCGTAGCCGAACACGCTGACGCTGACACCCATGGCAGCATTCTGCGTCACCTTGCCATCGCGAAGGGCACGTCCACCCTGTATTCTGGAAAGGATAAGACCGATGGAAAGCAGCATGAAATAGAGTCCTGTGCCTCCTGTTATGCCTAATTTCTCTCGCCCATAGATGGCAAGATAGGTTGATAGCACGCCGTAACTGAGTCCGAAGCAGCAGATGATGACAGCCTGTCGCCAACCTTTCAGCAAGAAGAATCGGTCGAGTCTCACCAATGCTCCGCGCTGACTTGGCTCTCCGCCATCGTTTGTTGGTTGGTTACGCAAGGGCTTTGGCGGATTGATAGTCGAAGAGATGTACAACCCAATGCCGGAGCATAGCATGGAGAGAACGAACAACAGGTTGAAGTCGTTGGTCCATTCATAGACGAATATGCCTACCGATGGGCTCAGTGCTGTGGCAAGATTGTTCGACAGACCGTAGTAACCGATGCCCTCGGCTCTGCGCGAAGGGTAGAGCGAATCTATGGCAACGGTGCTATTGGCAATGATGGTGGCACCGTAAGGAGCACCGTGGATGGTACGGATGATGGTGAAGAATAACAGCGAACCGCCTATGAGATAGAATCCACCAATGATGAAAGCCAGGGCATAGAACAGCATCATGACCTTCTTGCGGTTGTAGTTATCGACGATGTAACCACTGAAAGGACGCACCAGCATTATGGCTATTGTGTATCCAGAGAGTACAAAGCCGATGGTATGCTTACCTGCACCGTATGTGTCGGCAAGATATAGCGGCAGGATAGGTACGATAAGCATAAAGGAGAAATAGAGCATGAAATTGGCTATCCATGTTCGTGTGTAGTTGCGATTCCATAACCGCAATTTCGGTTCTCCGTTGTCTGTTACTTGTCTATTGCCCATTGTCCCAGCACTTCAGATATGGTTATCTTCTGTGCTTCTTTCTTTGTTAATTGTTTTGCCCATGCCACGCGACTGTCCTTCGTAGCACCTTCGCCACGATTGTTGTACTCGTAGTAGCGGGCTGTCTGTTCGTTTGCCTTATTGCCCCAGTTGTGCCATCCCTCCGGCACTATGTGCCCGCCCAGTTCGCAGTTCATGAACAGCGTGTAGGCGTATGGTCGCCATGGGCGTCCGAGATAGCAGCGGGTGATTTCCTTGCCACCACGGTTGCTTGCCTTGGCAGCCTCACCAGTGAGGCACTTCACACGACAGTTGTTGAAAACGTAGCCGTATGGCTGGTCCTTCGGTGTTGATGCCGCTGTGACGTATGAGTCGAACTTGTTGACGATGTCGCAGTTCTCGAACCAAACTGTCGATGGACCGAAGATAAAGTCAGTCGTTCCTTCGATATAACAGTCAGTGAAGAGCATGCGTGCGCCACCGCGTCCGGTGTAGATTGTGTCCTGATGCCCCAGGAAACGGCAGTTTATGAACTTGCATCTGTCACCCTCTACATGCAGCGATACAGCCTGACCGAGGCGTGCAGAGTTGTTCTCTACGGTGATGTTCTTTAGCGTAATGTCCGAACCACACACCTTGACGGTGAACGTACGGAATGTGCCCATCGACTTGCCCATCTGTGTTACAGTGGCACCGAGGCCAGGATCGGACACCTTGATGTTGGCATGGTCGTCCCATGTTATTATCGTTTCGTCGCGGTCTTCGCCACATATTTCTATGTTGGTGAGCCATGTTGGCACCTCAATCTTCTCCTTGTAAGTGCCTTTCTTGACGTAGATGACCTTGTGATACTCCATGAACGCTCTGCATACTTCTATCGCTTCTGCCACGGTACGGAATTCGCAAGTGCCGTCGCGTGATACGAACAGCGTGTCAGGATTGTCATACTTGTTGGCTGCCTGCGCCGATACGATTGAGAGCAAGGCGCAGAGTGTGGTCAGTAGTTTCTTCATGTCGGTTTAGTTTTATGTTCAGTTAGTCTATTGCTGCGATATCTCCTGGAGGTCGCTGATTTGCTTCAGGCTGTTGATGATGTGCTGAATCTCATTGCGATCGTGTATGCGGAACGAGAACTGCGCATCAAAGATGCCGTCGTTACACTCTATGTGGACCTTCATAATGTTCAGCTGCAGCTCGGCAGAGAAGACGTGAGTAACGTCGTTCAGCAATCCGATGCGGTCTATTCCACGCACGTGGATGCTCGTCTCGAAGAGCATCTTCTTGTGCATGTTCCACTTAACATCAACCAGACGGTTGCCATAGCTCGACTTAAGTTTCTCTGCCACGGCACAGTCCCTGTGATGGATGCGCAGATGCTTGGCATCATCGATGTATCCAAGGCTGTCGTCGCCTGGAATGACGCTGCAGCAATCGCAGAAGACAAAGCCACTGTAGTTGCCCTCGCTGATGTAGATAGGACGCTTCTTGTTGAAGGAATCAGTCACCACAAACTTACCGTTCTCATCGACTGTCGTATCAGGTACGATGTCGGCATTGTTGAGTGAAGGTTCCTGTTCGCTGTCCTTCTTTTTCGATTTCTTGTCGTTTCCGATGAATGGCACGAACTTACGCCATCCTGCACGGTCGCCGTTCTTGGACTTCTTCTTGCCAGTCAATGCTTCCAGCACCTCTTCGTTGAGAGCGAAAGTGCCGCGTCCGACACCAAGGAACAGCTCTTCATGCTTATGCACCTTGACTATGTCGCAAAGCTTGTCGAGAGTAGATGTGGTCAGTTCAATCTTCTTCTCCTCAATCCATGCCTTCAACATTTCCTCGCCTTTGCGTCTGATGTCCTTCTCGTCACGGCGTAATTGTGCCTGGATCTTGCCCTTAGCCTTAGCCGTTGACACAAAGTTTATCCAGTCGCTTGATACGTGCTGCGCCTTGGATGTGAGTATCTCGACCTGATCGCCTGACTGAAGCTTGTGGCTTAACGGCACGAGTTTGTGATTGACCTTTGCTCCTATACAGTGGCTTCCGAGGAAGGTGTGGATGTGATAGGCAAAGTCGAGAGCCGTGCAGTTAGCCGGCATGGTCACAATTTCGCCCTTAGGCGTAAATACAAAGATCTCGCTTGCGTAGAGGTTTAGCTTTATGGCGTCAAGGAAATCCATAGCATCTGGCTGCGGATCGTCAAGAATCTCCTTGATGGTGTGCAGCCAGTCGTTCAACTCAATGTCACGTTCGTCATCAGAAGTGCTTGTGCCATCCTTGTACTTCCAGTGGGCTGCAAATCCCTGCTCGGCAGTTTCGTCCATGTGGTCGCTGCGAATCTGTACCTCAATCCAGCGTCCGGAATGAGACATAAGAGTAACGTGCAGCGCTTGATAACCATTCGCCTTCGGGTGATTGAGCCAGTCACGGAGGCGGTTAGGGTGAGCCTTATACAGCTGACTGATAGCAACATATATTCTGAAGCAGTCGTTAATCTCCTGCTCCCTCTCACGAGGCGTACAGATGATTCTTACAGCGAGGATGTCGTAAATCTCATCGAACGTGACGTGCTTGTTGCGCATCTTGTTCCAGATGGAATACGGACTCTTCACTCTCGCCTTTATCTCGTACTTCATGCCCATAAGGTCGAGGGCGGTACGGATAGGCGCAGTAAAATCATCGAAGAGCTGATCGCGCTTCTCCTGAGTAGATTTCAGTTTGCTGCAGATGCTGGCATACTCCTCAGGGTGCTCGTATCTGAAGCTCAGATCCTCCAGTTCCGTCTTTATCTTGTTAAGTCCAAGGCGGTTAGCTAATGGCGCATAGATGTAGAGCGTCTCACCGGCTATCTTGTATTGCTTATTGGCTGGTTGCGACTCTAATGTTCGCATGTTGTGCAGACGGTCGCAAATCTTGATGAGAATGACACGGATGTCATCGCTCATTGTCAGCAGAAGCTTCTTGAAATTCTCAGCCTGCGCTGACGCCTTATCGCCGAAGATGCCACCGGAAATCTTTGTAAGACCATCGACGATAGTAGCAATCTTCTGTCCGAAGATATTCTCTATGTCCTCAATCGTATAGTCCGTGTCCTCGACAACATCGTGGAGCAGGGCAGCACAGATACTCGTTGATCCCACACCCATCTCCTGACTGGCTATCAAAGCGACAGCCAACGGGTGCATGATGTATGGCTCACCCGACAGACGGCGCACGCCACGGTGAGCCTGACGGGCAAAGTTGAATGCCTTAGTTATGATGTCAACCTTGCGTCTATGTGGAGAATTGAGATAACTGTCAAGGAGGGTTTGGAATGCCTCATTGACCATTTTCTCGTCCTGTTGTGTCCTAATCTGTTCGTCCGTCATACACCTTATTATATTTAATATATTGAACCCGCTCTCTGAGGGAAGGGTAGGGGTGATGTCTTACTTCACCTTCAGCTTCTTTCCCTCACGGATGTTATCGCCAGAGAGCTTGTTGAGCTTCTTCAGTTTGGCAACGGTTGTGTGGTTGCGTGCTGCTATCTCAGACAGCGTATCGCCCTTTCTGATAGACACTTCGGCACTGCCGCCATTGCCTTTCTTTCCCTTTTTGCCCTTCTTTCCGTTTCTATCCCTGCTGTTTCGGTCATTCTTTCCGTGTCTGCCGTTACGTCCGCTGTAGGCGTTTCCACTCCTGCTATTGTAAGAATAAGAGTAAGACGATGCTGACGAAGATGCCGACGATGATGAAGATGCTGACGAAACGCCATCCACCTCAACTTCTGCACGCTTCACAACCATTTCGTCTGAGCGGTATGCATAGATAGAATCCTCGTTGTCAATGAACTGATTGATGTACTGCTGAGGCAGACGGATAGCCGAAGGCTTTGTTCCACCATTCACGATGTCCTTACGATACTGAGGGTTGAGAGTGCGAAGCTCCTCAATATCTATGTTCAGAACCTTCGACACCTGGTGCAGATGCACGTCACGATTGACCATAATCGTGTCGGTACGTGCAGGCAGAGTCGTCACCATCGGGCAGATATTGTGCTCGCAATAGTAGTTCATGATGTAGTTGGCAGCGATGAACGCTGGCACGTAGCCACGTGTCTCCTGTGGCAGATATGGGTAGATGCGCCAGTAGTCCTTAGTGCCTCCGGCGCGGCGAATAGCCTTATTGATGTTCTCAGGGCCGCAGTTGTAGGCAGCGATAACCAGAGTCCAGTCGCCGAAGATGCGGTAAAGGTCGCGCAGATAGTGGGCAGCAGCATACGACGCCTTATCAGGATCGCGGCGCTCGTCCACCAATGTGTTCACCTCCAGACCATACTGCTTGCCCGTAGCGAGCATGAACTGCCAGAGACCAGTTGCTCCAACACGCGATACGGCACGAGGATTGAGCGCAGACTCAATGACAGGCAGATACTTAAGTTCAAGCGGAACGCCGAACGATTCAAGAGCCTGCTCAAACACAGGCATATAGAAATTCTGTGCACCGAGCATCATGCTGACAGAGCGGCGCAGCTTTGTGGAGTATCGGTCAATAAACTTCATCACCACGTCGTTGTAAGGCATCTCCATGATGGTAGGGAGACGCTGCAGACGATCCTTGTAAACCTCTGGTTCGAAGTATGGGTTCACATCGCGCATGTTGCAGTCCTCGTCAGGTTTGAGATACATCTTGGCGTGGTACTGATTGAGCAGCGAGTCAAGGTCCTGAAGCATTGCCTCCGGCACCTCTATCACTTCCTTGTCACCATTGTCGTCAGTCACGACGACATCATTCTCTTCGTCCTCCACGTACACTATCTGTGCGTTGGCGCTTGTCCATACGCAAGCGAGCAGAAGGGCGGCTACTGTAAAATATTTTTTCATTCTGTTCATAATCAAAAGTTAAATTGGCAGCGTACGCCCAAGCCTCCAGAGCTGAGCGATGTGTTGCTTCTTGAAGCGGTCATCAGGTCTCCTCGTCCGTTGAGATACGCCGGAACGACCTTCATGCTGAGGTCTTCCGTGATGTCAAACTGCGATAGCGACGCGTCAACGTATGCATCAATGATAGAAAGAAGATATACACCTACGGCGCTGAACATACTCAGGTCGCGCCAGCGTCTATACATATCCTTACGCTTGCGAAACAGTTCCTGATAGTAACTGAGATTCTGCGGCGTTATCTCTCGTCCCAGATGCATGAATTTCTCGTAGCTTTTCGTCTCCGGATCGCTATCGGTAATGTCCAGATAAGCCTGCGAATAGTCAGAATACATCTGCCCATTCCATCGCAGAGCGTATAGACATCCCACGAATCCTCCATAGACAATAGGCAGTTTCCAGTATTTGCGGTTGTATATTTGTCCACCGCCTGGAATGACGATTGCCATCCACATGGCCTTCTTTACGTCAGGTTTCCATGTGCTCCAGTCACGCTTTGGCTTCTTCTGTTTTTGAAGTTTCTGCATCAGAGAGTCAGCATTGGCAACGCTGTTGGCGTCAAGATTGATGTCTCCGGCAATGCTATCAGCCGCAGCCATCAGCTTTCTTGTCACCATGCCTACCTCTGCTTCGTATTCGCTCTTCGTTTGCGTTGTATCCACATCCTCCTGTGCCATCGCACTGAGTGCCACAACGACAGAAAGCAACATTATGGTTACAAACTTCTTCATTCTGTCTTTCCGAGTGGAAATGGCATCCTTTCTTCCGCAGACTTGCGTCTTTTTGCCGGCATGATACTGGCCGAAAGAGCTGACGGATGCTCCACTGCTTAAAATGTAAGTTTACAAATTATGGTCCTATTACCCGATTTTTACTCCCTGATGAGAGCGAGAATGCGGTTGAGTTCTTCTTCAGACGCAAACGGAATGGTAAGCTTTCCCTTGCCGTTTGTGCCGTAAGACAACTGCACCTTCTGTCCAGTAAGGTTGCTGATGTGCTGTCTTGCGCTTTCGATATGCTCCGGAAGCTGGCTCTTCGACTTGATAACCTTCTTGCCAGCCTCTACGCTCATGCCGCTCTTCAGCTGCTGTACCAGTTCCTCAACCTTACGGACGGAGTATTCGTTCTTAACGATTTCCTTGAAAACCTTTATCTGAAGCGATGGATCATCAAGTGCAAGCAAGGCACGAGCATGGCCCATATCGATGGTCTTATGCTGCAAAGCCATCTGCACCTGGGCAGGAAGACGAAGCAGACGGAGGAAGTTTGCCACCGTAGCACGCTTCTTTCCGACACGCTCTGCCACACGTTCCTGCGACATTCCTGTATTGTCTATCAGGTGCTGATATGCCAAAGCCACCTCTACGGCGTTCAGATCCTCGCGCTGGATATTCTCCACCAGCGCCATCTCCATCATCGTTTCGTCGTTGATGGTGCGTATATACGCCGGAATGCTTGTAAGTCCTGCCAGCTGCGATGCACGCCAACGGCGCTCTCCGGCAATAATCTGGTATCGGTTGTCTGCCATCTGACGGAGCGTGATAGGCTGCACAATGCCTATCTCGCGGATGCTGTTTGCCAGCTCCTGCAGTGCTTCTTCGTCGAAGTCATGACGTGGTTGGTTCGGGTTTCGGTCTATTTCGGATATTGGCACCTCATTGATTGTCGATGATCCGCTTGTCTGTACGTCAGCGGTAGAGATGAGAGCGTCAAGTCCACGGCCTGGAGCACTGATGTCATCCAAGCCTCTTCCTAAAGTATTGAATTTCTTCTTAACAGCCATTGTCTCGCTTTGCTCGAAGTTAAAGAATGGAAATGTGAATGAGTAAAAGAACTATCACCCCTCTCCGTTCCTACGCTTCGCAGTCCTTATTGTTGAGATTTTTATTACTATTCTTACGTTAATGAATTGTCAAAAACATCAGGCGGCAAGTCCTTTTGCCACCTTTCCGTTCGTCCTCCCTGTCGTTTTGCGATATCAATCGCCCTCGCGATTGATAATTTCTTTAGCTAATGCCAAGTGATTCTTTGCTCCGTTCGAGTCGGCATCATATAGAACTACAGGGATACCATGACTTGGAGCCTCAGAGAGTTTTACGTTACGCTGTATGACGGTCTTGAAGACAAGCTCCTGGAAGTGGCGCTTCACCTCGTCGTAAATCTGGTTTGCCAGACGCAGACGACTGTCGTACATGGTCAGAAGGAAGCCCTCGATTTCGAGCCTTGGGTTCAACTTCGACTTGATAATCTTTATAGTGTTCAGCAGTTTGCTGATACCCTCAAGGGCAAAATACTCACACTGCACCGGAATAATGACAGAGTCGGCAGCCGTAAGGGCGTTGACGGTAATGAGACCAAGCGAAGGCGAGCAGTCGATGAGTATGTAGTCGTACTCGTTGCGAATAGGCTCGAGTATGTTCTTTATTACGTTCTCACGGTGCTCCAGGTTCAACATCTCTATCTCGGCGCCCACAAGGTTGATGTGACTCGCCACGATGTCCAGCCCCTCGATGTCTGTTGTGTAGATGGCCTCGTGTATGTCCGTGTGGTCGATGATACACTCATAGATGGAGTATTCCAAATCCTGAATGTCAACACCAAGTCCACTTGATGCGTTAGCCTGTGGGTCGGCGTCGATGACGAGCACGGTTTTCTCCAGCGTTGCAAGCGAAGCTGCAAGGTTGATAGTTGTCGTTGTCTTGCCTACGCCACCTTTCTGGTTGGCCAAAGCGATAATCTTTCCCATTATTTATTGCCTTTTTAATGAATATTTGGGTACAAAATTACGAAAAATATTTGAGAAATTAGCATATTAAACCTTTTTTTTGTACTTTTGCAAACAAAATAAACATAACTTATGAAAAAACCGCTTATTCTTATATCCAATGACGATGGAATTGACGCAAAAGGCGTAAACGAACTCGTTGATATGGTCCGCGACATGGGCGAGGTGATTGTCTGTGCTCCCGAAGGGCCGCGTTCTGGCCGTTCAAGGGCATTCACCATGGGTGATCTTACCCTCCGAAAGGTCGATGTTCCATCCAGATTTGCCGACTCAGACGTAGTCTATTACGCCTGCTCGGGTACTCCTGTCGATTGCATAAAGATGGCATACGGCCTTGTATGCCCACGTAAGCCCGACCTCGTTCTGGGCGGAATAAACCATGGCGACAATGCATCGACCAACGCACACTATAGCGGCACCATCGGTGTCGTGTTTGAAGGGTGCATGAAGGGCATGCCGTCCATCGCCTTTTCGCTATGCGACTACGATGCCGATGCCAACTTCGAACCGATGCGCCCGATAGTGCGCCGACTCTGTCAGTATGCGCTTGACAATGGCTTGCCTCATTATACGTGCCTGAATGTGAACGTTCCGAAGGTCGATTCCTATGACGAACTGAAGGGCATTCGCAGCTGTCGGATGGCCCACGGACGCTGGCGTGCAGAGGTAGAAAAACAGGATGGCGTGACGGATGATAACGGTCAGCAAATCTACAGACTAACAGGCTATTACAAAAACGATGAACCTGACGCAACCGATACCGACGCATGGGCTGTCAACAACGGCTATGTTGCGGTGACACTATGTACGATTGATGTCACAAATCATAGCCTTTTACAAGACATAAAGCAGCTTTTTATGTAGTAAAGACTCAGTAATTACAATGTAAAGACTGAGTAATTACAGTGTAAAGACTGAGTAATTATAGTGTGATTACTGAGTAATTACAACAT
>JAZUKC010000196.1:0-43173 GCA_045643065.1 Prevotella sp. | reverse complement strand
ATCCAATCAACAAGTAACTTGTGCCTGGAAGGCACTACTCTGATACGTTCAGTTGGTCGTACATCACAGTGAACGTATCAAGGTACTGCCTTCCAGGCAGATATTGTGGATACGCGCTATCCCCGCACTGCGTACGGGGTTCTTCGGCAAGCCTCAGGCGCAGGCGGAGTCCTCAAAGTATTGGCTTCCAGCCAAATATCGGGTTTTACAAAATTCGTCGAACTCAGGTTATATTAGTTAAGTTGGTGCAAAATTAATAATAAATAATCAAAATCACAAATATTATTGCTATTATTTTCACAGCATATCACATTTTTACAAAATCGCAATAGTCTCACAATTCCTATCGTTTTTCGATGTCAATCAATACCTTTTATGATGTCAAAAGCACTTGTTTATAATGTAAAGACTCAGTAATTACATTGTAAAGACTGAGTAATTACAACGTAAAGACTCAGTAATTACACTCTAATTACTGAGTCTTTACCACATAAAAGGTATTGATTGGCATCACAAAATGCTACTTTTTGGGGGTTATTACACATATATTTGGTAATTCGGATAACAATGATTAACTTTTCCCTCTAACCTAGTAACTACTCTGCACCCTCTTATTATTAACACAGAGACAATTTTAATGAATAATGAATAGTGAATAATTAATAATGAACATCTATTCATACCCCCTGTCTGTTTAACACAGAGGCACAGAGGACACGGAGTTTTTAGAGTACTATGCAGCACGTTCCAAATTATTCATTATTAATTATTCATTATTAATTAATACTGTCTCTGTGTTAACCAGAGTAGTTACCTAACCTAAAAAAACGTCCCTCCTGTCATCACGACTGGAGGGACGTTGATAGTTATGTAAGTTAGTTAGTTGGTTTATCACATTCTGCGTCCACCACCGAATCCGCCTCCGAATCCGCCAGGACCGCCACCAGGACCACCACCAGGACCACCAGGGCCACCGCCACGACGGAATCTTGGATCGTTGAAATCTGGAGCACCGCCCATGCCCTTGGCACCAGCCTTGCCTCCGAATGAATTGAAGCGGTAGATGACGTGGAGCATTGCGTATGAGTTCAGGTTATTATTCTCAGAATCAGTACGTCCCATCGCATTGATTGTAGTAGAGAGATTCGACTGGTTCTTCAGAATATCATAGAACTGCAGTGACAATGTCAGTGGTCTGCCCTTAAGGAACGACTGTGACACCTGAGCATTCCAGACGAACTCATCGGTATTCAACTGAGCGTTGGTATAACCACGGCGACTGTTCACGTGGGCATCAGTACTAAATCCAGTGCCCCAAGGAGCAGTGATGTTTATGTTAAGACCATAATTGAATCCCCATGTCTGACTGTTATTGGTTGGCTGCAACAGGTTGTTGACCTTCGAGAAGTTGATCATTGCATTTGGTTCAACCTCAAGCCAAGAAGAACGATAACTGAACGACAGACGCTCAAACACAGAGGTATTGCGTGTAGTATTCTTCAGACTCTCACGATTCTGGTCAAGGTAAGACACATGGTTGCTGTAGTTGAGGTTAGTGAAGGTGTTCACGTTCCACACACCAGCAGAATCGACAGAGAAGCTATACATCAAACCAGCACTGGTATTCCAGTTGCCATTGATATTCTCTGGAGTCGTAATGGTACGTCCACCATCAAGATACTGCACCTTATTCGATATGCTATTGTTCGTGGTAGAGAAGTTGCCGAACACCATGAACGACTGGAAATGAGACTGCTTGTAGGTATTGAATCGCAGGTTAAAGTTCTGGGTGAACGATGGTTTCAGACCAGAATTACCCTTGGTAATACGGTTAGGATTAGAGTCATCGGTGATATCCAACAGGTCGGTAATCGAAGGTTGTGAGCTTGAACCGCGATATGTAGCACGGAGCTGTGTCACCTTATTTATCTTATAACGGAAGTCGAGCGATGGCGATACGTTGATGACATTACGTGTCGTATCAGTACTCAGATTCTGATATCTCTGCTGGAATGCCGTATGCTGTGGCTGAACCATAACACCTGCTGAGAGGTTATAGTCCTTAGTCACCTTACGGAGCATCAACTCAATGTTGTGAGTGAAGGTGTCATACTGTGAGTAACGTGAAAGGCTGTCGTTGAGCTGAGGATCATTATTCCTGAACAGATTCCATTCACGATACTGTGGTGACCAAGTGTTGAAGATGCTGTTGTCAAGGAAGTCGTATGTATCCTGGTCGCTCTTGTTACGATCGTACTTGAAGGTGTAAGAGAACTGCAGGAACAGTGAACGGAATATTGGTTCTGAATACGTGAACTGTCCTGACATGCTGTATCGCTTGGTAGGAGTGCTCTTATAGCGGACGATATCCTTATCCTGAAGATTACCCTCGTAATACTTGGTATCCTCAAGGCTTGAACTGTATGACTGTCCGTCGCTATAGCTTCCATCCACGCGCAGTGTCATGTTACGTCCTGCCTTACCCAGTTTGCGGTTAAACTGCAGCATACCATTGTAAGAGTTATTCTCTGAATAAGACAGGTTTCTATTCTTTGAAGTATTTGTCAGTATCTTCTTCATACTCTCAGGAATAGTCTTATCGTCCATCAGATACTCCAACGGATCACTTACAAACTGATATGGGTCTTCATTGAACGCCATGCTGCTACCCCAACCACGTGAGTCGTTCTTGTTTGTATTGATACTTGGACGGAACATCAAGTTCGTCATGCTGTCAGGAGTCCACTCCAGACGCATCTGGAAGTTCAGACGATCGCCACGGTTGTATGTCTGTCGTTCACTATTGGAGAAGTTCTTTATTACACCAGCATAGTTATTAGTAGCAGACTTGTTCCATGAATCACCGTCACTATGGTTCCAGCGAACAGAGCCGTCAATCTTCAGGGTATCCTTCTTCTCATAGTTGATGTTGGCGCTGACCATCTTGCTTGACTGCAGACCACCGCCACCACGGTTCCAGCCACCGCCACCACCAGGGAATCCTCTGTCAGCTACGTTGTTGGCACGGCCGAATCCCATAATGCGCCAGTCGTCTTGCATATAGCTCAGCATGGTACGTGCGCTATAACGATGCTCTGTACCGATGGCGAAGTCAGAGTTTGACATCACGCCCTTATTCATGCCTCGTCTGATGCCAAAGTCAAGTACTGTCTCGTCATTACCGTCGTCAATACCAGTGATACGCGACAAGTCTGACTTCTCGTCGTATGCCTTGATACGGTCAATGATGGATGTAGGGAGATTCTTCAGGGCTGTCTCAGTGTCGCCCGTCATAAACTCCTTACCGTCAACCTTGATCTTCTTTACTTCCTTACCATTGATGGTTATCTTGCCATTGTCGTCAACCTGTGCACCAGGCAGACGCTTTACAAGTTCCTCAACGACAGAACCTTCTGGCGTATGGTAGGCAGAAGCGTTATATACAAAGGTGTCTTCCTTTACTACCACCTTTGCAGCCTGACCGCTGACGATAGCTTCTTTCAGCATGATAGCATCGGCACCTAATTCCAAGTTGCCAAGCTTGAGGTCACCAGATACTGTGATCTTCTTGACAAGAGGTTTATAGGCAACACTTGTTATCTTAAGCAAGAAATTTCCGTTGGATGGAGCAGAAAGAGAAAAATGTCCTTCTGAATCAGAAATTACTCCCTTCACAAATGTGCTGTCTGTCTTTAGCAGTGACACTGTCGCTTGCATTACTGCCTCTTCTGTGTCTCGGTCTATAACCTTACCTGTTATGTGTCGCTGAGCCATTGCCGTCGCGAACAAACAGATAGACACAATTAATGTAGTTAAAAATCTTCTCATAAAAATAATACTTATGTTAATATTATCACACACTATAGAAAAACGTTCAGATTCATTAAGCGAGGGTAGTGCCTTGTCGTCAAGACTTGCACATGCCCTACACAATATAAAGACGATGTGGCTAACAAAAAGTCTAATAACATTAACACATTATAACACGGCAGCACAGCAAGAAACGTCAAATGTTAAAAAAGTGACACCTACTTACCATGCAATGTTGAAAAAATGTTATTAGCACTGGAGGGGATACAATTATCTTGTCTTTGCTATGAAATCTCTCACTTCTTCCTGATATTTCTGCGGATAGTCATGGTAGGCGCGGGCATGGGTGGTGCCTTTGGCTATCCACAGTTTCTTGTAGCCTTTGGTCTTCGCCTCATAGAGCGGATAGACCATGCGTGTCGGCACATAGGTGTCGGCATCGCCATGGATAAAGAGCATAGGGAGTGTGGAGCGTCGAACTTGTTCCAGTGCTGATGCTTCCTTGAAGTCCCATCCGTAGCGAAGCTTGCAGATGAATGATGCGATGTCGAGCATTGGATGCGCAGGAAGTCCGAACTGGTTTGTTATCTCTCCTGCAAACTCGTCCCATACGGATGTGTACCCACAATCGTCTATGATGCCCTTGACTGCCAAAGGCAACTTATCGCCGGAGCACATCATCACCGTTGCGCCTCCCATGGAGATGCCATGCAGATAGATTGGCGCTGGTGCCCACAGGCTGTCGGCAATGGCAGTCCATCGCTCTATGTTGATACGGTCAAGCCATCCCATCTGTATTACATCGCCTTCGCTCTGCCCATGTCGCTGATGGTCAGGGGCGATAATATTGAAGTGTAGCGAGTCATGGTACATCTTGCCTAACATCATCATTCGCAGGGCGTTATCGACATATCCATGTACAAGGACTGCTGTGCCTTGGGCGGAATCGCACTGTGCATACAACGCATGCAGGCGGAGTCCTTTGTCGTTGACGATGAAGGTATCGCGCATAGCACCAACTGCCTTCATGCTATCCACCCACTCTGCTACACCGGGATGGTCTTCACGAAGAAAGTCCATAGTGCCAGCATCGCGTTCTTCTTTGCCGGGTGGATTCAAGGAGTATGACAGCATATACTCTGCTCCAGCATAAAGGATGAGCATGATGCCTAATATTGCTATGATGATGTATTTCTTCATTGTTCTGGTTATATTAGTTTTTTTTTCTAGCTTGTCTAGATTTTCTAGAAGTTCTAGATGTTCTAGATGGTCTAGATGTTCTAGATGTTCTAGAGTTTCTAGAGATTCTAGAGTTTCTATACTTTCTGGAATCTCCTGACAATGCCTACAAGGCGCTGCAGGTTCTCTGGGGTGTTGGCAGCAAGGAGGCCGGACGGACGCGTTGGATCTATTGGGTCTCCATTAAGGTTGCAGAGCACACCACCGGCTTCTGTCAGAATGAGAGAGGCTGCTGCAAAGTCCCATGGCGAGAGGATGTACTCAAAGTATAGCTCACAATGACCGAGGGCGAGATAGCATAGTTCTGGTGCTGCTGCTCCGAAGCGACGGATGTCGTTGCACTGAAGGAAGGTCTCAAGGATAATGTCTGAACATACCTTGGCGTGCTCTTTATGATAGACTGACAAAGCAGTGCAGAGCACGGCATCCTCAAACGGGCGGGCAGAGACATGGATGCGCTTGCCGTTCAGGTATGCTCCCCTACCCTTGCACGCCGTGAACATCTCGTCTGTGCGTGGCAGATAGACTACAGCCTTCTCCAAATCAGCATTATGCTTAAGACCTACACATATAGCACATTCTCTGATACCACGACTATAGTTTGCCGTACCGTCTATAGGGTCTATTATCCACGTATATTCATGTTCAAGGTCGTGCATGTCTTCTTCCTCACAAAGGAAACCACTGTCTGGCAGCAATGCAGAGAGATGCTTACGCAAGAACTCTTGCACTGCAACGTCAGAAGACGTAACAATGTTTGCAAACCCTTCTTTCTGCGATATCTCGAATGTATCAGTGAGCATCAGTGCCGATGCATCACGAACTATCGATTCTATTTTGTCAAGCATTGTGATAAGTACGAATTACAAATTACTAAGTTGGGTTACTCCCAGCACCATCTTTTTATTAACACAGAGACACTGAGAGCACAGAGAACACGGAGTTTTTAGAGTACTATGCAGTACGTTTCAAATTATTCATTATTAATTATTCATTATTAATTAATACTGTCTCTGTGTTAAAAAAGACAGGGAATCTGAGTAGTTACTAAGTTTGCATTATTAATTATTTATTAATTATCTTCTTGCCATTCACAATGAGCAGTCCCTTAGCATCTGGCGCAACTCGCTGTCCCTGAAGATTATATACATAGGCAGAGCAAGGGGTGTCAACGCTTACTTCTGCTATTGAACTCGACGGATCGTAGTTACGATAGATGTAGATGGCAGAGACCACTGGCTTTGATGCGCCACGATTGATATAGACATTCTTCAAGCCAGAGAAGTCCGACTGGAACTTATAGAGATTGCCAGAGACATTGTCTTCGGATAATGTTGAAGGCGAGGTTGTTACATTACCACCGTCAGCGCCATTGGTAAGCAACACATCACCACTCTTGAGTGCCTTGTCAAGGGTGATCTTTATGTATGAGCCACCTGAGTTTGCACATCCGAATCCCTCCGTTGTAATCATCACTGCATCCTTCGACGCATGACCGTTGTGTATCAGTGCACTACCACCTGTTATGGTAGCGTAAGACGAGAGGTTCTGGTCTGTGCCGAAAGGTACATCTACTGACGACGATGCTGTGTTCACCATAGAGAACAAGAGTTCCTGTTCGCCTGTGTCTGGTTCAGATGACGAGCCGTCAAAGTCGCCTGTCCATGATGCCTTATACTGAGTGGAGATGCGCTTTGTGCCATCGGTTATGTTGACTACGCTGCATCCATTCTTGAACGTAATGCCCTCACAGTAAGCAAGGAACATACCACGATAAGACTCGATGCTTACGTTGTCGAACGTGATGTCATGGATGTACATCTCTGGACGACCGTACAGATAGATTGGGCTGTTGTGCTTCCACGAGGTCTTGCCCTTGACACCGTCGGCAGTGATATTCTGGAACAGGATGTTGCAGAACTCTGGTGTCTGGTAGGTTATCGCAGTTGGTGTTGCCACATCGGCAGGTTTCTCTTTGTCTTCGTCATACCATGATGTTATCTTGATAGGCGAAGGACAACCGGTCATCGTTGCGTTGCGGCAGATGACGTTCTTCACTGCACCGTTGCTGTTTGTTCCTGTCTGGTCGTTGCCGCTTCTGCCCTTGTTGGTCTTCAGGCGGAAGCCGGAACCGGTCTTGTTGAATGTAATGTCCTCATAGATAATGTCATGCACTTTCTCGGTATAGCTACCGATAGACATGCCGTGGCCATAGCCGCACTTTATATTCCAAGCATGCACATGATGACCGTTGCTATCTACTACGATGTTGTCGTCGCCTGTAGAGATGTCGCAGTCGTATATGTTCACGTATGGTCCCCAGATAGGCATGCCGTCGGTGTTATGGCTTGCCTTTCCTGCTCCTGCCTCTGAGTCGGGATTGCTGATTGTCACGTTGTGGACAGTGAAATGGCTGGCCTTGCCGCTCTGTCCGAGGGTGATGTTGGTGCCTGGTGTGTTCTGGGTGCGAAGGTTACGCACGAGGAAACGGGAACCGCTGGTGAAGCGGATGGCAGATCCTCGCTTGAAGCTTACCTTGTCTTCCACAGCCTTCCACCATGCAGCACCCTGGCCTTCTATAATGGATGTCTCCTGACTCTCGCCTTCAATGATAACGTCGGATGCCGTAACGTTGATGAAGTTAGGGAAGTCGCCTGTCTTGAGTCCTCCGTTATAGACGCCATAGGCCTGCTGAATGAGTTTTGCTCCTGCAGCGAGATGGAAAACGGTCTTCTGCTTCTTTATGGTAAGTGCGCCGCAAACCCAGTCGCCTGCTGGTATCACGACCATGCCACCTGTGGTTGGCACAGCGTCGAGGGCTGCCTGAATGGCTTTTGTATTGTCAGTGCTTGAGGTTGACGCACCGTAGTTTTTGATGTCAAACGTATTGGCGGCGGTGATGGCACCGATGTTTGGCAGACTGACGGCAGTCCATCCGTCTGGGGTGTTCTGTTGGTTCTTCTCTGCTGTCACGTCGCTGTCGGCAAAGGTTGGCAGCATCATGGCTGCAAGGAATAGAGTTGGTAGTAGTCTTTTCATCTTTAAGTAGGTGTGCAAAATTATTTTTATAAGTAGGTGTGCAAAGTTACTTATTTGTTTAATAAGGTGCAAGAAAAACACATAACTTTTTATCCTTTCGGTCATCTTTATTACTAATATGAAACGTTTTTACCCCTATACCACGTATTATTTCTCCTTTTCCCGATAACATTAAGTGTATATAACATCGATACAAATCAACACAAACTATGGTTGGCAAAAAGTAAGCTTTCTGATTTAGGACATGCCATGCGCCCCCGGTTGGGGATGGGCGCACCGCATGTCCTAAATCAGAAAGCTGTGGAATATTTCTTTTGCACGTGGGGGATGAGAGGTAAATTCTGAACCCCTACGGGCAGACTGGGCGGACACTTTGCCCGTAGTAGCGGTAGTAGCTGTTCCAATCCACGCTGCCCGAATAGAAGTAGAGGCGGTACGCGTAGTTCGAGTAGCCCGAGTAGAGCGAACTAGACCAGTAGTAGCCGTAGGCCCCAGCGTCGTTGAGCGAACTGCCGTTACGGTAACCCGCAGCGGGCAAGAATATAGAATTACCATTCTTCTTGCTCGTCACCTTATAGCCCTTAACTCCATTCTGTGTTGTCCAACTCCATTTACACTTATCAAAGAGTTCGTCTTGTTCTGCCATTGTCGGCATACGCCAACTGCCGCCCCACTTCACATGGGCGACATCGTCCTCAGGATCAAGCAGAGTTTTATTGTCAACGGTTCCATATTTTGAATCTTTGCAATACTTTGTCATGGAAGTCTTCGTTCCTTTACAATACTTGTAAGTCTCCCAACTATAATCAGACTTTGTCTCCGTCTCTCCCCACGCATAGTAATCCCCATACTCCCAAGGCTTAGATGCACCGACATTACATGTTGCCCACTTAACGCTCAGCCCAAGGTCAACATACTCGTAACCATTATGATTACCTGTCTTAGGTTTGCTAACAGTTGACGGACTTTGTTTACGGACCGGTTGAGCAGTTTTATTCTGCTTTGGGGTTGTCTTTACAGTAGGCGTAGGCTTTTTTATTATTCCCTGCGCCATTGCCATGTTCATCGAGAACATGGATATCAGAAGGATAGATAATAGTTTCTTCATAAATAGGTGTTTTTATATTTGTACAAAGTTCTGAATATCTACGGGCAGACTGGGCGAACACTTCGCCCATAGTCGCGGTCGCTGCCGTACCCGTTGACATTGCTCGAATCGAAGCCCACGTTACGCGCGCTGTACGAGTTATTCTTGTCTAACGACGACGACCAGTAGTAGCCGTAAGACCCTGTGCTGAGAAGCGAACTGCCACCACGGTAGCCCGCAGCGGGCAAGAAGATAGAATTTCCATTCTTCTTGCTCGTTACCTTATAACCATTCACTCCATTTTGTGTTGTCCAAGTCCAAGTGCACTTCTCACGTAGTTCGTCTTGCTCTGCATGTGTCGGCATGCGCCAACTGTCACCCCACTTCACTTGGGCAACATCATCCTGAGGGTCAAGCTGGGTCTTTTTGTCAACGGTTCCGTAACGTGATTTTCTACAATACTTTGTCATTTTATAATCAGAATATGCTCTACAAAACATATAAGATAACCAACCATAATTTGATTTCGTCTTCGTCTCTCCCCAAGCATAGTAATCACCATACTCCCAAGGTTGAGAAGCACCGACGTTACATGTTGCCCATTTTACGCTCAGTCCGAGGTCAACATACTCATGGTCGTCTGGTCTTACTGTCACTGTAGCGACTTCCTTCTCGCCCTCCTCTTTCTTCACGTTTCCCGTTATGCCAGAGATAGCCAGCACATAGGTAATGTTACTCTCCAATGGTTGAAACTCCACAGGTAAAGGCAGGTAGCCTTCGAGTTTCACCAACAGTCGTTTGCTGCCTTTTGGCATATACACCCAGTATTCGCTAGTCTTGTATGCCACATTGCCCATAACATTTCCTTCGAACAACGCCCCTGGCGAAGCGAGCCACACCTTGACCAAAGCGCAAGGTACACCATTGTTATCAACCCTCTGCTCAGTGCGGGCAGCAAGGTCGCGGGTGTTTTCAGCAAACGATTCAACAGTCAGTTTCTGCGCATCAATAATTACGCAGAAGAACAAGGACAATATGAAAAGTAGTATTCTCATGTCTTTACTTCAAAATTTCAACAACCTCATTCAGTGACTAACGTCTGTGCCCATTCTGGAACATCGTCAATGTATTTTTTGAACACCTTGCCACGTGTAGTTCGGTAAAGTAGCTGTGGTAATTCGTCTTCTATTGAATTATCATAAATATAAGCACGATCAACTATCTCTATTGCAAGTTTCGCATTCGTGATAGACTTGTAATACCTTGAGATAATTTTGGAAATAGGGACTTCATGCCCACCATTCAAATAGCGTTTGGTAATCCTCCTTACATTTATCTCAGGATCACTTGTACATACAAAAAAGAAGCGTATAAAAAAACCAGTTTCTTTTGCTTTACGAACAAAGTCCAATTTCTCATCAGAAGAGAAAACCGTCTCAAACACAAAGTCTTTCTTATGTTCAAGACAATCATAACGCTGTTCTGTTGCAAGTTTTGCTGCTTTCAGCACAGCTTCAGGAGAGTTCCAGTTGCCAAATGTTTCCTGCGCTATATTGTCTGGATTAATATACAAGCTCTCTGCCGACCATTCACTCTCCAACAGTTGAATCGTCGTTGTTGTCTTGCCAGAACCATTGGGACCAGCAACAATACAAAGTGTAGGAAGGTGTTCTGTCATCATAATCTTGATATAGATTTACGATTGGCATTCTCGATTGCGATGCGAAGCATCTCTTTTTTCTTTGCTTCCGCACGTCTGGTTGATTCACGCGCAGCTATGGCAACTTTCTCCATTATAGCGTGAAGCATCTCATCGGTAGGTTCTTCCATCGAAGTGAGACGATATGAACGTAAAATTGCTTCTGTCATAGTTAACATCAGTTGGCTTTAGTGCCTACCATGTGCAAAGGTAAGCATTATTTCTGAAACCACCAAATATTTATACCAACAAATAAATAAACGAACAAGGACAATATGAAAAGTAGTATTCTCATGTTCTTTTTTTACAGGGTTGACTAACTTATATGTATTAGAATGCGCCATTGTGATAAGCGCGCGTCTGTACATAGCTGGGTTCGTAATAGGCACTGGAGTTGTAGTCGTCTATCTTATCACAGATAGGCGAGGAATAAACATTCTGTATGGTAAGGACGAGATCCTGACCTTGCTTTGACACGGAATCAATCAGACGTGCATACACTTTGCCCATTTGTAATTCCGTAGGTACTTTATCGGTGTATTCTGCATCAATGGAGGTTACATCCACATTACCTTCTGACAGATTATATTCCTCCTTCCAGTTACTGACCACTTGCTCGGGGTTGAGACAATGGTTGGTCTCTGCGATGGAGAGTTGGCGCGCAAGACCATCGCTGCCAATTTTCTCCACCACATAGCGATTACGCTGATGGATGCTGCGAGCCACACGCTCTATCATGTAGCATACAAAGTAGAGGTCATTGAACGTGATCTCTTCGTCCGGGAAATAGATATTGCTCATTGCTTCTTCTGGATTTCGTAGTGTTCTACATACTTTAATGTTGCTAATGCTTTGTCGTTACAGAAGATAATCTGGTGTGTAGGATGTTTGAATCTGACTAATGCCCAGAATGCCTCTCTCGTTATACGACCACCCAAAAAGTCTTCCACATAGTCCCATACCTCATCATCTGCCATCGGACCTTCAACAATATCATACGGATGTGACTCGCCATGACGGCATGCAGCCACAAAGTCAAGCCATTCGTCTGTCATCTCTGGGAATCGTTTGATGTTGAGCGACTCATCATGCTCGTACTCATAGACGCAAACGATGTGCGGATTGCGTTTAGTGACAGCCCATCGCTTAGCCTGACGCTCAAGATGCGTACAATAAAACCCATATCCAAAATCCTTGGTATAACCAACGACTCGGATTTCGGGCTTTGTAACGACAGTATCTGTTCCGTGATAGAGTTTCATTGTGACTGGTTTAGTTTAGCATTTATCATCAGACTCTTATACCTTCACTTTTTTCAAAGTTGGCTTTAGTGCCTACCATGTGCAAAGGTAAGCATTATTTCTGAAACCACCAAATATTTATACCAACAAATAAATAAACGAACACGGAAATCAGGGAACTTACGGAAGCATAACTGCTGAATAGTTCCTTGATTTCCGTGTTATAAATAGTATTGCAAATAGATTATTTTACGATATACTTCTTGCCGTTACGGATGATGATGCCCTTGGTGCCTGGTGCTACACGCTGACCTGAGAGGTTGTAGCATACAGACGATGCTGCTGGCGATGCTGTTACATTGCTGATGCCAGATGGCTCAACTACGACAACCTTAGAAACCTTCTTTACGATGTCGCCATTGATAATCATGTTAGAAACACCGAACTGCTTGGATGCAGGCAGACCGTTTACCTTCAGCAAGAGAGTGGTGATACCATTCGAACTTGCTGGTTTTGCTACGGTTGACTGACAATGGTAAGCACTCATAGGACCAGCGCTGGAACTGCTTGCACGAGGAAGTTCTACGTTGGTGACGAGACTCATGTTACCAGCGTCGTTGCTGAAGGCAGCACTGAGAGTGGTCTTAGTATCTGTACCATTCTTCACAGCATAGAACTCTGCTGATGTCGGACGGAAGTAATAATCTGACTGTGGACATACCTTGAACTGCAGAGAACTGTTGTCTGATGCGTCGCATACAGCTGATGCAGTAAAGACAACACCCTGAACATTATCAGCATCGGTGAATGTACCGGTAACAGTGAAGTTTGAACCCTGCATTGCCTCTGCAAGGTCAATATAGTCTGCGAAAGACGAGCTGATAATAGGCGATGCGTCAGCAAGTTCGTCGATACCTTCGTTTGACAGCAGTGGCCATGTGATAGTGCCGCTTGCCAGCACCTCTTCCTCTGTTACTTCACGAACAGTCTTGCACACTGGATAGTATTCCTCGAAGGTCTCTTCGGCATCAGCACGCTGTGCGCGTATCTGCTCCTCTACGAGCGAGTTGGCATAGACTTCGAGGTTGGTGTAGTATTTCTTTGGGTCGAGGTCATAGGCAGAAGCGTTTGCCACCTTTGGGTTAAGGCCGTTTGCCTCCTCCCATTCGTCAGGCATACCGTCGCCATCATTATCAACGAGTTTGCCGTAGGTGTTAAGAGCGCACCATCCGCCTACGTCCTTCTGAGAGTCGATAAGTCCGCCAGTCGAACCCATTGAGCCATTGTAGGTGTATGTGCCTGTACGTGCTTCGTTGGCAACACGCTCGTCGATGATGTCACGATGGAAAGAGCAGCCTCCGTAATCAAGCACCTTCTCCCAAGCTGTTGCTGCTGACTGAATGCTGATTGTTGAATATTTGAAGTTTTCGTCGTCGGTTGTGAAACGAACGTCAGACTTCAGCGTCGTGACGTCAATCTTGTTCTTGTCATCAGGAATGATTCCCTTCCAGTTGTCTGCATTGGTTGCTGTAGCGCCTTCAATGTAGTTGTCTTTCAGGTAGAAGTGAGCAGGTTCTACGCCGGCGCCATCAGACTTGTTGCAGTTTGTACAATAGCTCGTGGCGTTGGCAAGCTGTGTCTTGCGTGATGTGGTTGCTGGACCTGGCTTGTAGTAGTTGCCTATCATGTTTACCATACGGTAGCCTGTTCCCTTAACTGATTCGCCACCGTAGCAGTTGTTGCCACCCCAGTTATAGACACAGTTGTTGACATAGTCGAGTACGCCTTTCATTTCGTTGACATAGTCATGGTCGAGACGGGCATTACGTGAGTCATGGTGTGCCAGCAGGTTGTGATGGTAAGAAACGGTCTTGCCACCCCAGATGCCACCGTAGCCGTGCTTGCCCTTGTCATGAACAGAGATGCGAAGACTCTCGGTGAGATAACACCACTGAAGAGTGAAGTACTGATTGCCATAGAACGAGCCGCACTCATCGGTTGACCAAGACATTGAGCAGTGATCGATAATGATGTTCTTGTGTGAATCTACTCCTGTGGCCTTGGCATGGGTGTAAGACGACATAGCATCATCCTCTACTGCATACACATCGCCCATGCGGCAACGTATGTAACGGAGAATGACGTTGTTTGCATTGATGTACAACGGATAGTTGGCGAGACAGATGCCATCGCCTGGTGCTGTCTGACCAAGCACAGTGACACTGCCGTTCTTGATGGTAAGGCGTGAACGGAGAGCAATGGTACCGCTGACATCGAACACGATAGTGCGGATGCCACTTGATTCGAGCGCTGCTCGGAGTGAGCCTGTACCTGAGTCATTGAGGTTTGTTACGTGAATCACTTTGCCTCCACGGCCACCTGTCACGTAACGTCCATAACCTTCTGCACCAGGGAATGCTGGAGCAGAAGAAAACTGTGCCATGGCAGCAATGCATAGCACGCTAAGTGTAATAAGTGTAAAGATTCTTTTCATCCTGTTAGTTAGTGGTTTTACTTTATGTATGGCAAAGGTATATATTTTTTTTCATATATGCAAGAAAAAAGTGCGGATTTTGAACAATCCGCACTTTTTTGTAGATATCAGCCTGCATAGGCCGGAATGAATAATTAATAATTAGCAAATTGTATAACGATTTTGCCTTCCCAATAACTTAATAATTATTCATTATTAATTATTCATTATTAATTTAATCCAAAGGATTACTACTCTCCTTGCTTGTACCAACGTGGGTCACCAATCTTGTCAGAGATCTTCAGAGTGAAGTTGTGATCATCAGGTGCTGTGAAGATATCTGCTGAAGACATCTCTGAACGCTCAATCTCCTTGATGTCATTTGAACCGTAAACACAGTCAGATGCACGGAGGTTGTTGTTCACGTCGATAGTACCAGCTGTACGAACACCACGGCTACCCTCTGCATCGAATGTCTTACCGAGGATAGTGTTGTTGATAGTGATGTTGGTGTTGCGACCGTTAGCATCAATGAGGTAACGTCCTGAGAATACTGCATTGTAGATTGTACAATTCTCGATAAGGATGCCACCAGCGATGTCTGACTTAGAAGTCTCAATGAAGCTACGCTGAACAGTGTCGAAAGTAGAATTTCTGAGAATGAGCTTACCACAAATTGACTTGTCCTGACCGATGAGAATCATTGAGTAACCATTGCCTGAGCTTACGTTTGTTGCAACACAGTTGTCGAACGAAATAACGTCGTAGGTCTGAGCGTTAGAGCCCTGTGTACGAACGATAGAACGATCGAGGTTGTAGAACTCACAACCTGAGAACGAGAGTTCTGCAATGCTACATGCCTCACTCTGGTTGATGAGGTACTGGCAACCGCCATCAGTAATAGCGAGATCCTGGAAGCGAACGAATGAGTGTGAACCTGCAAGGTTGATGCTCTTAGAGAGCTTAACAACAGGCTTAACACCAGCAGCGCCGAAGAATGTTACAGACATTCCCTCTGGAATCTTGAGTGCAGCTGGGTCACCGCTCTCTGACTTACCAACGAGGTCGATAGTAACGCCAGCAGGGATAACGATAGTTGCTGAGTAGTTAGTAGGATCAGCAGCCTTCTCCTTAGCAGCAGCAGCAATCTCCTTCATTGTCTCGTTGTCGAGGACAGTCATAGTCTGAGGCATGTTGTAAGTGTAGTCGCCCTTAGGAGCAGCAGCTGTTGTAGATGCTGAACATGTACCACGCATTGCCTCGCCATTGTAGATAGAGAATGTGTAAGCTGTGAGAGGATTGAGACCTGTTACTGTCATCTCGCCAGCAGCCTTAGCGTCAGCGTCGATGTCAACACGTGTCTCATTGCCCTCTGAGTCAGTAACGATGAGGTGAGTAACCTCCATGCCTGGCTTCCATGTTACACGGATAGCATCCTGGCTGCGGTCTTCCTCAAGGACAGTATTCATGATCTGCTCCTTCAGAGTGTGAACAGAGCGCTTACCGCTTGAAGCGATAGGATAAGCCCACTTACTGCATGTCTTAGAGTTAGAAAGTGCGCGGACACGCAAGAAGTAGTATGTATCGCCAGCAAGTCCCTCAATAGTAGCAGGACTCTTCTCGACCTTCATGCTCTGAACTCCAGCAGGCTCATCAGAGTCGTCAGTGAGCGAGTCGGTGCTCCACTGAATCTCATAGACATCAGCACCGGCAGGAGCCTTGAACTCAATCGCGATGCTTGTAGCGTCTGGGGTAGTAGAGATCGATGTGATGCCGAAGAGTCGGTCATAGGCTGGATCTACTTCCCAGTCCATCTTGTCTGTACAAGATGTCATTGATGCTGCGCAGATAGCCACGGCAGCCATCATCATTGTCTTTATCTTGTTCATATCAATTGTTCGTAATAATAAGATTAGTAACCGTAAGAGTTGCGGAGTGAACCCTCTGAATCAGCAATTGTTGTTGTGAAGATTGGGAGGATGTAACGGTTCTTAACAGCCTGGCCTGCAATGTTAACTGGCTCGCCGATAGTGCCGTCGATAGTTGTACCTACAAGACCCTCACAGATACGTGGCAAGTTGACTGTGTAGTTAGTGTTCTTGTCACGGTTCTCAACAGCTGAAGTAGTAGGATCAGACTTTGAGATGTCATAGAAACCGAAACCTGTAGCCTTAACATATCCTGCAGCGGTAGCTTCTGCTTCTGATGAGAATGGTGCATCATAGAAATCTACAGAAGAGAGGTCGATACGTGTCTGCGTAGCGTCAGTGTACTTGAAGTAGATTGAAGAAGGCCATGTGAGAGACTTCTCTGCATAATCCTTTTTCATCTCAGCAATCTTCTGTGCGAGCACACCCCAACGGATGAGGTCGAACTTACGGACGCCCTCACCAGTGAGTTCCCATGCGTTCTCCTGCATGATAGCCTCAAGGAATGCGTCGTGTTCATCAGGGATAGCGATTACATACTCCTCTGCTCTACCCTTATCTTCAGCATTGAAAGCACGTGTATGAACCGCCATAAGAGCCTCACGGCCAGTCATTTTTGTTGCTGCACCAGGAAGGGAAGTGTCAACACCAATGAGTTCGTTCATACACTCTGCAAAGTAAAGCAGAACCTGTGAGTAACGCATACGGACAACATTGATACCAGTGAGGTGCTTAGCAGAAGCAGCCTTGTTCTGAGCAAGCCAGCCTGCACCCATCCATTCTGGACGCCACTTACCAATGTATATACCGAATGGGGCATTTCCAATGAAAGCCTCAACAGTCTTACCAGAATTCTCGCTGAACTGTGTAACAGCACATGTTATGTCACGACGTGTATCGCCTTTCTGATATGAGTAGAAATGTGTAGCTGTTGTCTTGAGCTTACCAGACGAGTTACCGTAACCGAAGTCAGAAGTAACGCCGTTCATACGCTTACCAACTGTGTAGCCAAGCTCACCAGTAACGTTCTCGAGCATTGGAATCTCGAAGATGTTCTCCTGCTTAGTCTTGTCCAGTGTGAGCTGGTTGAGCAGGTACCACTCGTTCTCGTATGAAGGGTTGAGATCGTGCTTGCCACTTGCGATAATGTCAGCGAGAGCGTAAGCAGCCTTCTTGTAGAGTTCGGTGCGCTCTGCCTGTGCAGGACGCTGAGTAGGATAAGTACCGTCACTGTAAGCAGCTGTCTCATAACCACTCTTTGCTGTCTCACGGATAGCATAGCCAGCACGTGTCAGTGCAATCTGTGCGAGGAGAGCCTTTGCATAGCCCTTTGTTACATGCTCTGTTGTGTATTCTGTTGTCTCACCTGCCCATGGGAGGAGGTCCTGAGCTTCCTCGAGGTCAACGATGAGTTGATCAAGAATCTCGTCGCGGTCTGTCTTACCAAGGTAAGCATTGCTGAGGTCAGGGTTAGCAGAAGCCATCTTCATTGGCACGTCACCCCACATGCGGATGATGTCATGGTAAACCATGGCACGGAGTGTGAGAGCCTCACCGAGGTAGCGGCCCATTGTTCTCTTGTCTGCGTTATCCTCTTCTGTAGCATAGAGCTTGCTGTTGCGCACGCCCTCAATAACGAGGTTACAGTACTCCAGAACTGAGAAGTTGTCGGTCCACCAACCTGCGAGACGCGACCATCCGTCTGCATTCATGCGATAGTTCATGTAACCACGCTCGCTGACTGTCTCTACGCCGGTGCCAAGACCGTCGATGAGCTCAGTGTCAGTGCCTGCACCCCAGATGATAGGAATAACCTGAGAGTAAGTGTAGTCGCGGCCCATATCGCCATAGATCTTGTTCACGACAAGACCAGTATAGTAAACGCTGTTGTATGTGTTCTCTGTATTCTGCTCAGAAGGTGAACTCTGCTCAAGAAAATCAGAGCAGCTGCCCAGCGTCAACGCTCCAAGAGCTATGGCAGCATAACCAAATATCTTTTTCATATATAATAGTATCTCCTTATTATTATTAGAATGTAATATTAATACCAGCTACGAAAGAACGTGCCTTTGGATATGCTGCGTAGTCAACACCAGGAGTCATAGGGTTGTTCTTTGAAGATGTATCAACCTCAGGATCATAGCCACTGTAGTTAGTGAAGCAGAGGAGGTTATAGCCGGTGAAATAGATACGGACGTTCTCAATGATGAGCTTCTTCAGGAATGACTTTGGAAGAGAGTAACCGATGGTTACGTTCTGCAGACGGAGGAATGATGCGTCCTCGATAGCGTCGCTAACGAGTACCATTGCTGAGTTAGCAGCTGGGTTCCACATTGTCTTGCCCTGGTTGATCTCGTTGATGCGCTGCATGAGTGCCTCTGCACCACCGTAGTACTCTACTGTACCTGCTGATGGACGACCGAGGTTGAGACCTGTTGATGGGTCAATCCATGAGAGACGATGGTCGAGATCCCAGTCTGCCATTACGTTGTAGTTCTTTGAAGAACCAGCGAAGAAGCTTGAAGCAAGCTTAGTACCGTTGACAATCTTGTTGCCGATAGAGTAGTTCATGAAGACTGTGAAGTCAATGTTACCCCACTTGTTCTTCCAGAGACCGTCGAAACCGAAACCACCAGTTGTGGTAGGAACGGTGTTAGCGAGACGCTGGTAGATAGGAGTACCGTTCTCGTCAACCTCTACCTTAGCAGTACCTGGATAGAGACCACCGAAGAGTGAGTTTGAAGCATCCTTCACGCCCTCGCGGAGTTCCCAACCGTTCTTGCTGTTGAGAATGAGTTCACCATTAGGATTCAGGACTGGGTCGTAAACAGTGTAGAAACCGTTGCTCTTGTAGCCCCAAACCTCACCAAGGCGTCCGCCCTCAGCAACGAAGTAGTCGCCAGAGCCCTTGTTGATACGTGAGCCACCCCAGTTAGAAGTCTGGTAGATATCGTTGCCTGCAAGCTCGTCAACATTATTCTTATTATAAGAGATGTTGGCTGTAGCATTGAGGTTGAAGCGCATTGTCTCAACGATTACGCCGTTAAGAGCAAGCTCGACACCCTTGTTAGAAGTCTTACCGAAGTTCTGATACTGTGTTGTGTAACCTGTGCCTGAAGGGATAGTCTTCTTGAGGAGCAGGTCCTTAGTAGTGTTCCAGTAGAGATCGAGAGTACCAGACAGACGACCGTGCCAGAAACCGAAGTCAATACCGAAGTTACGTGTTGTTGTGGTCTCCCACTTCAGGTCTGGGTTGTAGAGAGCAGATGAGTGCTCGAACATTGCGCCAGAAACCTCACCGAAACCAGGGTGCTTACCTGAAGCGCCTGACATAGAGTAGAGAGTGAGGAGCTGTCCTGCAGGGATACGGTTGTTACCAGCTGTACCCATAGAGAGACGCATCTTCAGGTTGTGGAGCCACTTAACGTCCTTGAGCCAAGCCTCGTCAGACATACGCCATGCGAGAGCGAGTGATGGGAAGAGACCCCAACGGTGTCCCTCACCGAACTTAGAAGAACCATCCTCACGGAATGTGAAGGTAAGGAGGTACTTGTCCATGAGTGTGTAGTTCAGACGACCGAAGAATGACATCATGTTGTCGTCTGCTGCGATGTTTGATGTAGGAGCGAGTGCTGTACCTGCACCTGTGTTAGCAAGAACCTCGTCGGTTGTGAACTTAGCAGGGAAAGCAACGTAAACGTTTGTCAGTGAAGACTGAGAAACTGACTGCCACTCCTGACCGAGCATTACGTTGATAGCGTCGCGGCCATTGAAGAGCTTACGGTTGTCGTAAGTGATGGTGTTAGCGTTACGCCAGCCCTGTGTTGTAGAGCGCTGCATGTAAGCCTGTGGCATACCGTTGTAACCGTAGCTTGAGTTAGAAACGGCGCGTGCTGCCCAAACCTGGTCAGTGTTGTTGTAACGCCAGTTGTAACCGAACTCTGTCTTTGCTGTCCAGCCCTTGAATGGCTTCCATGTGAGGGAAGCATTGTAGTCCTGACGGAAACGTGACTGGAGCTTGTATGTGTTCTGCAGACGCTCAGATGGTGAACGACGTGTTGCAGTAGAGTTCTCTTCATCTTCCTCACCGTCAGCTACGAGCTCAGTGATAGGAGCGTAGATAAGAGTATTGTAAACGATAGAGTTAGCAGCGTTTGACTCGTTGGTATCAGC
Organism: Prevotella sp.; assembly: GCA_045643065.1. Lineage (GTDB taxonomy): Bacteria > Bacteroidota > Bacteroidia > Bacteroidales > Bacteroidaceae > Prevotella. The sequence continues at coordinate 22,484 of JAZUKC010000196.1, read as the reverse complement.
ACCACCGTTCAGACCGTCGATAGTCTGGTAAGACATACGAGCGTTGAAGTCGAGTGTCAGCCACTGGTTGAGCTTAGCGTTGAGCTTAGCGTTGATGTTGTCCTTCTTGTAACCAGACTTCTCCATGATAGAAGTTTCCTCGTTGTGGCCGTAGCTTACGTTGAACTTCATCTCCTTGGTACCGCCACTTACGTTAGCGTTGTACTGTGTCTGCTGACCTACACGACCGAACACCTCGTCCTGGAAGTCATAGCCCTCACGGCTCTTCCAGATGTCAAGGTCGTTCCAGTTACCATAGTTGTTAGCCATGGTGTTGACATTGTTAGGATTGTTACCGTTGCTGTTCAGCTCGTACTGATACATAGCAAACTGGTATGGGTTGAGGACGTCAAGTTCCTTGGTAATCTGCTTCCAGCCGTGGCTTGCATTGAAGTTAACCTGTGTCTTGCCTTCCTTACCGCTCTTTGTGGTAACGATAACGACACCGTTAGCACCCTGAGCACCATAGATAGCTGTTGAAGAAGCGTCCTTCAGCACGTCGATAGTCTCGATTTCTGCTGGAGAGATGTCGCTGATAGAGTTTACAGGGAAACCGTCAACGATGTAGAGAGGCGAGTTGTCCTGAGAGAGAGAACCACCACCACGAACGCGGATCTTCACGTCAGCGTCTGGCGAACCTTCAGTGGTTGTGATGTTCACACCGGCCATCTTACCAGTAAGAGCCTCTGAAACGTTTGCCACAGGGATGTTCTCAATCTGCTTTGAGTTAACCTGTGATACAGAACCTGTGAGGTCCTTTTTACGTACTGTACCGTAACCGATAACGACAACGTCATTAAGAGTTGTGTTGTCGTCCTCGAGGACTACATTGTAAGGACCAGCGCCACTGATCTTGACTTCCTTGTTCTTCATACCGATGTATGAGATAACAAGTGTCTTGCCTGTGGTCATCTTGAGAGTGAAGTTGCCGTCGATGTCTGTTACGGTACCGTTCTTAGTACCCTTCTCCATGACAGAAGCACCGATGACACCTTCACCTGTGCTATCCTTCACATTACCTGTAACGGTTTGCGCCTGCAGAGTCGTTGCCACGAAAGCAAACAACGCAACTAACGCAACGCGAAAAACTTTAAGATTTACAGTCATTGTTAGAGTTTATTGGTTAGTAATATTTGTTAATAAATTTCGCAATGATAACTTCCCATAGATTCGACAAGGGATAATAATGCAATATAAATTTTTGCAAAGTTAACTATTTTTTTCGAAATATGCAAGAAAACAGTTTGATTTTTGTTATTTCATGCTAAAGTTTCTTTTCGCACAGGCAAAATCAGTCCCAGTCCATCATCCTTTAGAGTCGCAAAATGAGTCTCAAAATGAGTCTCAATTTGTGACGAATTCTAAATATAATATTTAAATATAATCCTAACGGAGTTAACGACGTAGCGTTATTGGCTAGGGCCAAAACAACAAACAAATCACCAACAAATACTACAAATTCCATTTGCAATCAGCAAACGCAGAACAGTCAAAATTTCGAATTCCTTCAGGCTCACCCGTTGGGATCAATACGTAGTTCCCCTTTAGGGGGGGAACGTAGTATAGGTGATCCCAACGGGATGTCGCCAGAAGGCAAAGAGGCACAGAGTTATTAGAGTGCTATGCAGTACGTTTTACCCCCGAATGGATATCAAAAATCTCTGTGTACTCCGTGGCCTCTGTGCCTCTATGTTAAAAAGAATAAGGGACTTGAGTAGTTACGTTGATAGCAGTAACAATAAAAAAAATATAATTTTGCATTATACATTGTGTTTTCTCAATATTTTTTAGTAACTTTGCACCATGAATCTACGCAACTTAATCAACTACCTATTACTACTCACCATCTTCATACCGTCTGTAAGCCATGCTCAGGGCTATCAGGTGGAATGCGAAGATACATGTACTCACATACACGGCATAGACATCAGCCACTATCAGGGCGACATCTTCTGGGAGATTGTGGGTGAAAACTCACACATGGCTTACGTCTATATCAAAGCATCGGAAGGTGGCGATCGTGTGGACTCACGATATGAGCACAACCGCATGTTGGCTCATGCCTATGGGTTGAAGGTAGGTTCGTACCATTTCTACCGTCCGAAGATTGCACAGGAGTTGCAGCTGAAGAACTTCATTGCGCAATGCAAGCGTTCGGAACAGGATCTCATACCGATGATTGACGTAGAGACAAACGCCGGCATGGCTGACTCTGCGTTCTGTGACTCGCTGCATAAGTTCCTGGACTTGGTAGAGAAACACTACAAGCAGAAGCCACTGGTCTATACCGGCACGAACTTCTACAATGCTCATCTGATGGGACAACTCAACGGGTACAAGCTCATGATAGCGCAGTACTCAAAGAACGAGCCGCGTCTGAAGGACAATCGTGACATCACGATGTGGCAGTACACTGGCAAGGGACACATCAACGGAGTGAAGGGCTACATTGACAAGAGCCGATTCATGGGCAAGCATGGAATGAAGGAGATCAGGTACCGGCACCGGTGACGCATCGCATTAAAACATCGAGACACTCGAGCAGTTTGATAACCTCAAGAGAATCAACGAACTCGAGGGAATCGCGCCAAACAGCTAAACGACTAAACAACAAAACAACTAAACAACAAAATGATAATAAAATGTCCTGAGTGTGGACGTCAGGTTTCGGAGAAAGCGCCCACATGTCCTGCGTGCGGAGTAGAGATAGCAGGCAAGATAACACGCTGCAAGCAGTGCGGCGAAGTTTTTTTTGTTGAAGACGGCATCTGCCCGGCATGTCAGGAACCTATCAGTGCTTCTGCTCCTTCAAGTGTGCGCAGCAGCGAACAGACTGCTACTGTAAAGCCTGCAAACGACAATACTACAAGAGGCGCACAGCAGGCAACACAGACAAAACCGACTGCCACTTCTACCGGCAAGCCAAAGACAGACGAAACGCCATCCCCTACTCCATCCAAAGGCAATACAGCAGTGAGACTTATCATTGCTCTACTCTTCGCACTTACTGTCTGCGGAGCTTTGTTCTATTTCTATAACCGTGCACAGACGGATAAGGAGTCTGAAGACTATGAGTTTGCGCTCCGTTCAAGCGACCCAGAGGTTCTGCTGAGCTATCTGCTCCGCTACAGTGATGCACCTGCTGACCACCGCGACTCCATCCAGGCTCATCTGCAACTCATACAGAAGGGTGAGGAGGATTGGCAGAACGCCTTGCTTAGCAACTCACGTTCGGCTCTCAAGAACTACGTTGACAAGAATCCTAACTCTCCTCACTGTCAGGAGGCTCTCGTAAAGATAGACTCTCTCGACTGGCTTGCTGCATCTAAGAGCAACGACCAGAACACTGTGGAGCAGTACATTCATGATCATGCTGACGGCAGATACATTGACGACGCAAAGGTTCTTCTTTCCAAGATTCAGCGTGCCACTGTACAGCCTGACGAGCAGACGATGGTGACAGAGCTGTTCCGCAAGTTCTTCCAGAGCATCAACTCTCGCGACGAGTCGCGCCTCACTTCGTCTGTTAGCACCATTCTCCAGAACTTCCTTGGCAAAGAGAATGCCTCAAGCGAAGACGTGGTTGCATTCATGCGTAAGCAGTACAAGGACGACGTCACCAACCTCAACTGGCACATCGACTCTCAGTCGTACAAGGTAGAGAAGACGGAAGTGGCAGAAGACGAATTTGAATACACTGCTTCTTTCAATGCTCGCAAGGAAATAGAGCGTGGTGAGAACAAGTCAACGGAATCATACCACATCACAAGTAAGGTTTCGTCTGACGGCAAGATCATTTCGTTCCGCATGACAACAAACTAATTACGAACGCCATCCACATGGCTCGTTAACGACAACTCAGGTCCCTTAGTCTTTTTAACAAGGCACGGAGGACACAGAGTTCACAGAGTATTTCGAGGTCCATTCGGACCGATATAAGAACGTACTGCATAGTACGCTAATAACTCTGTGAACACTGTGTCCTCCGTGTCTTTATGTTAATAAAAGGAGGGTTCTACGAAAATGTGTGTTGAATATGATTATTAACGCGTCTGGAGGACGCCACTTCAATAACCGGGGGGGCCGAACGTAGTGGCACCCTCGGATATTAATGTGTATGGAGAGCATGCGTCTGGAGGACGCTACCTTAATGCTGGTTGCTGTAGCGTCATCCAGACGCTGTACCGGCGTCAGTTGTTTGTCCGTGGGTGCCACTACGTTCGGCACCCCCGGTTATAAAGATGGCGTCCTACAGACGCTGTATCACCCACACAAAATCTTGCTGAACTAATAAAGGAGGGTTCTACGAAAATGTGTGTGGGTAATGATTAATTCGTTTGATAGCACTCACACAATTGTGCTATTGCACTCAAATGTTCATTTGCTTGCACTCAAAGGAACATACGTTAGCACTCAAACAACGCTAATCAAGTAGTTTTAAGATGCTCAACACATACGTTTCGTTCGATAACATAATAGCTTTTAATCACCAAAAACCTTAAACCTAAAACCCAAAACCTAAAACCCAAAACCTTGAACCCAAAACCTAAAACCTTAAACCCAAAACCTAAAACCTTAACCCTTAAACCACCTAAAACTCCAACTGCACCTTGAAGTTCAACTGGCGACCAGTCAGATAGTTAGGCACAGCGTACTGATGGTTGCTGATATCAGTAACCCAGTAGTAGCTGTTGACATTATTTATGCCGAAGATATTCAGACAGTCAATGCCTAACCATACGTTGCGGAACACCTTACTCTTGTCCTTCTTCGCAAATCCACCATCAGACGTGCGACGCTCATTATCAATGAGACGATAACTCATTCCCACATCGCAACGGCGATAAGCCGGTGCACGGAAGTTATTGTCCTCCACTCCCCTATGTGGAGCAGCAAATGGAAGACCATCGGCAAAGGCAAGCTTCAACGCCATCTTCCAACGTGTTGTGCCAGGGAAATAATCAGTGAAGAACATGTTGACAGCATAGCGTTGGTCGGTAGGCAGAGCGACAGACTTACCATGCAGCTTCATCTTCGTGTCCATCAGCGACAACGATATCCATGAGTCCGTACCAGGAACAAAATCGCCATAGAGTTTAAGATCAATACCAGCAGCATGTCCTGTTGCCTCATTGGTACCATAATATACCACCTTCACGTTGCTAACAGAGTAAGGCACAAGGTTAGCTAACGCCTTGTAATACAACTCGCCAGAGAATCGGAACCTACGGTCGCCAAGGTTGAAGCGCTGGTCGTATGCAGCAATGAAATGTATAGAGCGCTGTGACTTGATTTTCTCGTTAAGCAAGGCGTAGGTGATGCCGTTGACGGTAGTAGTGTCACGCAGTTCCTTGTAGAACGGAGCCTGATAGTAGATGCCGGCAGCAAAGCGGAACGTGACGTCATGGTTCCATCCAGGAACGATAGAAAGCGACGCACGTGGCGAGACGATGCTCTCCTTGTTGAACGACCAGTTGGCAAAGCGGAGACCGTAGTTCAGCGTGTAGAGCGTCATTTTGTCTTCATCACGATCGCCGTCCTCGTCCCATCCACCAGAAGTGAAGCGATAGCTGTCCTGAGCGAACACCTCAAATCGGGAAGCATCCAGTTTGTTGCGGGCGTTTAGGGTGTAAATCATCTGCAGGTCGTGACCTGTGTGAGGTACAGAATAGCCAGAAGAATCACGGTATTCGTACTCTCGTGTGAGTTCCTCGATGTGTTCCTTCTTATAGGTCATACCCATAGAGAAGTCATGATGGCGCGACTTATGGTCGAGCATCATCTTAGCAGAGAGCACACGTGCCTTAAGGTAGTCGCGTGTATGCTCCATGTAGGTGCCGACAGCGAGATTCTCTGCCGACTCTGTCTGGTCAAGCCAATACTGTCCTTGTATGTCGTAAGCCTCCTCTTCCTTCGTAGAGAATGCCGAACCCATTATCGACAGACTTGTATTGTCTGTGATGTTACGTTTTATGCCGACCGTACCGAAGAAGGTGCGGAAGATGTCTTTCTCCTGGCCATCGAAATAAACACGGAACGACTTCACGTTGTCTTGTGTACCGAAACTGGTCTCACGATCTGACGGAATGAAGTTGTAGCGGCTGTCAGAGATATTGCCAAGGAAACTAAGCTCCCATCGTTTGTTAGGCTGATAGACCAGATATGTCTGGTAGTCAAGGAAGTCTGGGTTGTACTCGCCTTTTGTATCCATGGATCCCAACATGCTGCGCGTTGTCTTGTAACGGACACCATTGCTCCACGCAAACTTCTTCGTAGAAAAACCGACAAAGGCGCTTGCGCCAAGGAGAGACGCATTGACGTTAGCCTCGAATGGTTGTGGGCGGCGGTACTTGATGTCAAGCGCACTCGACATCTTATCGCCATATTTTGCCTCATAGCCACCAGTAGAGAATCCGACAGATTCCACCATGTCTGAGTTGATAACAGAGAGTCCTTCCTGTTGTCCGCTGCGCACCAGGAACGGGCGATAGACCTCGACATTATTGATATACACGGAGTTCTCATCAAAAGCACCACCACGCACGTTATACTGTGAAGAGAGTTCTGAATGGGTTGACACACCTGCTTGCGTCTGTATCATGTCCTCCACGGCATTGCCGGTGACAGAGGCGCTTCGCTTCACGTCCAGCAGATCTTCACGTGACAGTTGCTCCGTAGTTGTAGTCTGTCTGCGTTTCTCGGTCACTACGACCTCGCCGAGTTGGTTATCACTGAACATCTGTACCTGCAGCATCAGCTTACCTTTAGGATTGCGAAGTACACGACGCTTCGGTTTATAACCGACCATCGTAAACTGCACAATGACGCTATCAGCAGTAACGCCAGATACCGTATATTCTCCTTTCAGGTTGGTAAACGCCACCTTCAGCTGTGGCAGCAGTGTTATAGTAGCCATCTCAAGCGCATCGCCATTCTCATCGCTCACCTTACCGGAAAGCGTGAATCCTTGCGCCATAGCCATGCTACTGAATAAGCATAAAGCAACTAATATGTATAAAAATCTTCTCATGTACATATTATAACGTAGAATCTCGTAATTTATTGCAATAAACCAAGAAATTTCATTGGAATACTATTGTTGACTATTCATAGGCAATTCATAACTCTTTCTGTATTCAGAGGAAGCCATCGTCTTAATAAATGTTAATGTGTGCGCACACAATTAAACCAACACAAAAAACAAGTTGTAAAAATTTGCATAAATCAAAAAATACATGTATCTTTGCAATCGTTATCCTGAAAACAATCTTTTTACCTTAAAAACTAATACCTATTGAAGATAAGAGCGGTTGCCTGTGAAGGCCGTCGCTTTTTTGTTTTTAAACCATTAGTGTCCGGCAAAAGCACGTTTTGGGGCTTTTACCGGACACTATCAGTAGGAATTATTAATGCAAAATGTATAATGCATAATCCCTTAATCTCTTAATTTCTTAATCCCTTAATCTCTTAATCTCTTAATCCCTTAATATCTTAATTTCTTAATCTCTTAATATCTTAATTTCTCACCATCTTCTTGCCATTGACAATAACGATGCCCCTATGGTTTGCACCTACACGCTGTCCGTTGAGGTTATACATATTACCATCACGACGTACGTTCTCAACACCGTTGATGTCCGTTGCAATAGAAGAGCTGCTATCATCTGAGCAATAGTCAAACGACACCTTTGCATACAGCTGCTTGTTCTTGCTGCCAGCTTCACTGTTGATGTTGCTATTGTCGAATGTTACTACGAGAGTTTTCTTGGCAGAGAAATCGGTGAGGTCTATCTTTGTCTTAGTGCTCTGGTTAGGTTGGAACACCTTATTGCCATTGAGCAGTTCCACTCCGTCTGCCTTCACCGACGTTGCAGTAATAGTGGCTGTGCTCGTAGAGTTGTTGGACCATCCCTCAACATGCAAACCTGTTATGACGTAGCCCGCAGTCACATTGAAAGTCCAGGTGTTTCCGTTGTTGCCTGTACGAATCTTGATATAGCCTCCACTTGTCGTACTTGTCATCATCTGACCTGTGGTAGTGAAGCATTCGCCCGACACCTCTTCTTTATCATTTGCAGGAGCAGAGAGTGACTCTGAGTCATTCACAACAACCACTTCACCATCCCATACGGCATAGAATGTCGTAGGAGCGTTGATGGTATAAGGGAAGGTTACTGTTGAAGTGCCAGCCCTTGTCACAGACCAACCCTTGAAAAGTTTTTCTCCGTCAACAGGATCAGAAGGCTGACTGACAGTCTGGCCATTGAGCACATTTGCAGTATAGACTGTGTATTCGCCGTTATTGAAGTAAACAGGTGATGTACCAGCATCGTCGTATGTAGAATTTGCTGTACCATCAAAATTGCCACTATATGATGCCTGATATTTGTATGGAGAAGTAACAGCGCTTCCTGTCTTTACCAAGCAGTTGTTCTTGAATGTTACCTTCTCACAGTAAGCCAAGTACATCTTGTTAGATTTCGATGTCACACGGACGTTGTCGAAGATGATGTCATGTATCTTCATCTCTGGGCGGCCATACAGATAGACAGGTGCGCCATGCTTCCAACTGTTTACGTCACCTGCGCCAGCAGTGATATTCTGGAAGGTGATATTGCAGAACTCTGGTGTTGTCTCCGTCACTGTAGATGGCGTAGAAACCTTCGATGCATCCTCTACGTCATCGTCATACCACGCAGTAATCTTGATAGGGTTGCGCACGGAGGTCATGGTAGCATTGCGGCAGATGATGTTCTTCACAGCACCATAAGTGCCAACCTGGTCGTTGCCACTCTTATTAGCATCGCTCTTGATGCGGAAACCTGACGTGGTGTTCTGGAATGTAATATTCTCATAGACGATGTCATGCACGTTCTTTGTATTACTACCTACAGACATGCCGTGACCGCATCCACACTTGATGTTCCATGCGTGTATATGATGGGCACCATCATCGCAAACGATGTTGTCATCGCCGGTGTCTATGTCACAATTATAGATGTTAACGTAATTGCCCCATATAGGGATGCCGTCGGTGTTGTGTGAGACAGCACTAAAGCCCTTGCCTTGTGCAGACAACAGTTCTGATTCTGCAGGTGGATTGAGGATCGAAACATCATGTACCGTAACGTTGTTCACGTTGCCACTCATGCCGATGGTGAGGTTTGTCTGTGGCGCCATCGTTATCTTGAAGTTACGGAAGAGGTGCCTTGAACCTTTCTTGATACGGATGATGGAACCTGGACGGATGTCCGCCTCTGCAGTTGACTTATAGCTTGGCCACCAACCAGCACCATTGCCATCGATGACCGAGGTCTCGCCCTCACCCTCGATGATAACGTCATTTACTGTGCTTAGCGTACGATTACTGATGAGATAGTTATCCTTACCTGCAGGATAGGTGCCCTTTGGTTGCATCTTCAGCGTACAGTTTTTGCTGAGGTGAAGGACTACTTTCGACTTGATGTCAATAGGATTAGCAACCATCCATGTACCAGATGGAATGATGACAATGCCGCCACCGACTTTATATGCAGCGTCGATAGCATTGTTGATAGCTGTGGAGTTGTCCGAACTGTTTGTGTTTGCACCGTAGGTAGTGATATTGAATTCGCCTTTGGATGTTATGTTTGGCAACAGCACAGCAGTCCATCCGTCTGGGCTATTCTGCATGTTTGACTCTTTAGTCACATTGGTACCATATTCAGTGTCATCCCACTCTGCCGTCGCTACCGTTGGCACAGAGAGCAGGAATGTCATCAACGCAAATATTGCTGCTTTACATCTAATTTTGAAGTTAGTCATATTAGTTAGTATTGTTGTTGTTTGTATATTAGTAGTCAATCCTCTGTTTATTTATCTTGTCAACGAAATGACACGGAAGACACGAAACTTATTTTTGTATGATCATTATCTTTTTCGCGTAATTCGTTTAATTCGTTGTTCTTTAATATTCGATAGGACATTTGTATCAATAAAAACAGTCATAAGTTTACATATATTTTAGTTCAGCAACATTTCCTTTGCCATCTTCAGATGCAGGAATATTAACACCATTGAATTGCATAGAACTTAATAATGCTTCTACGCTATCTTGTGACTTTTGACCATTTGTACTATTGGTCTTTTCTGAAAGTAAATGCAAGATATAGTTATCTATGCTATACCCAATGTTATCAGCCTTCTGTTTTAGTCGAGCTAAGAACTTGTCCTCAAAATTAATAGTTATAGTTGTCATTACTTTCTTATTTTTATGTTCTACACCTGCCACATAGGAGGGTCATACCCTATAACGCGCTATTTCACGTTGCAAATTTACATAATATATTTGAAACCTCCAAATTTTTTGACGTGTAAAATGACACATAGGAGGGTCTGACTCTGTTATGCGTCACATAACAAAGGCAGTTGCTGCCATTGTCACGTATATTGTGAACAATAATCAGCAACTGCCTTACCGTATTTTTATGAGAGTTTAGTATTCATCGTCACCCCAGAAGAAGAAGTGATTCCCTTTAGCACCAACATCAACATCATCACCGCCTTCACCAGGACCACCTTCGCCACCTCCAGTGTAGTCTTCACCTTTTGGAGGCATTGGTGGGGTTGTACCTGCAAGCAAAGAATCAGACTCCATATTCTCCAATTCAAACAATGGCCTTATATATTCTTTTTTCATTTGCATATTCGTTTTTTTACTTAACAAAATATTTCTTACCATTAACAATATACAAGCCACTTGGCAGACTGTAGAGTTTTGAAGCATCATTGCTAACAGCCACACCGTTGATATTGTAGATAACACCGTTCTTAGGAAGTTCGAGAATGTTGCCATCCTCATCCATCACTATTTCAATATCAGTTGCAACGTTTTCTTCTTCAAAGAAACTATCGAAGCCAACAGTGAGAACCTTAGCAGACGCTACATTATTCTGTGCCTGTAGCCAACCGCGGAAACCCTTAATGTTTACAGCTGAAGCAGAAGCACGACGACTGACATCACCTGAAGTGTTCAAGTAATAGTCACCCTGCTTGATACCACCTACTACTGTACTATAAGAAGATCTCCACATGAATCCAGAGTCATTGTTACGACCCCAAAGTGCAGGTGTACCCTCTTCCTCGATTGTAACATATGGGAATTTAGCTACTTCTGCGGTATTAATTGTTACATCTGAACCCTTTGCTGGCTTAATGATGAATGGTTTACCAGCAACGATTGTGTTGTAAGCATGACGTACGAATACAATCTTATTATCTTCAACGCGGTCGAAGTACATAATTTGGGTACCATTCTGATTATCCTTATCATAGGTATTACCAAAAATAGCATCAACCTGCTGCTTGTTCAGAGAGAATGGCAGAACGCCTGCGTTCCAAACACCATCCTTGAATGTACGGTCAGACATGTTAACCTTAGCGACATGACCAGCCTGTGTCTTCTTTGGAGCAGCATCTACCTCAGAGAGTTCAACATTGTCAACAATCACATCATCCTCAACGAACTTGAATCCATACAGACCAATCTTTGAACCAAAGTTGTAGAGATGGTATGTCTTACCTGCCTGAACATTGAACGTATAGATAACAGGAGCAGGAACAAGTACTACCCAACCACGAGCGCCAGGCTGTGAAAGGTCTGAGATGTTATTATGTAATGCAGCATCAAGCACTGTAGATGGCTGATATACACCATTCACAACGTTTGTTGGATCAAATGACTCAAGACCTTCAAAGTGTGATACTACGTCAGCTGCTGTTGGAGCCTTACCGTCTGTACCATTGAGCGCAGGAGCACCAGTTACACCAACAAGATCCCAGATGTAATCATTAAGGTTAGTATTTACATCACCTTTCTTGATTCCTGCTGTTGAACTTGCACCCTTGTAAGTAGGCATCTTGAAACCGGATGTTGTTTCAAGTTTAGCTGTAGAAGGTACGAAATTTCCTGCCTCATCAATGATAAACACACGACGCTGTGGACGGTAAGAGAACTCAGTATTCGCCGTAGCACCAGATTTTGAATTGGACTCAAATGCACCATTCTGGTAGATATATGCTGTTATCGTACCATTTGTCTTAGGAGCAAATACCAGGTAAGAACCTGCACATGGAACATTGAACATTGGATCAATGGTTTCCATACCTTCTTGAGCAACTATAAGTTTGTCATTGATAACTGTAGATTCTGGTTGAGAGTTAGAACCATTCTCGTTACGAGGGTTCTTCATATCACCTACACCATCAGCATAACACTTAAAACCGGTGAGCTTAAGACCTGAAGTGTTTCCTTTCTTCCAGAGATTTGCACCAGGATTAAACTCGTCAGAAGCAATACCAAATGCATCGGCATTACCATCACCAGCCTTTACCTTTTCCGGGAATGTCCAGCCACCGAGAGTTACCTCAATATTCTTATTATCAGTATCAAGCACTGTACCTGTAGTATACTTGCCATCACCAGTAACAGCCTTATACATAGAAGGGTCAGTTACCTGAACGTCAACAGTTACGTTCTTACCCTCGTAGCCCTCAGTGATAACAACAACAGTAAGAACTGCATCACCTTCAGATACACCTGTCACAACACCTTTAGCATTTACAGATGCAACACCAGGGTTGTTAGAACTCCAAATAGCTGTATATTCGTCCTCATCAAGAACGTCACCATTCTCATCCTTTACTGTAAGAGTAAGTGCCTGTGTATTACCTGTAGCAAAACTTACAGAAGAAGGTGTGACTGTTACGCTCTGGAACATCTTGAGGGCATCAATATTGATTGTCACAGTCTTGGTAGCATTCTCATAGATATCAGCATAATCAACTTCAATCTCACCATCACTATTTGTAATCTTCTTAGGAGTAGCTGTAACTGTGATTGTAGCTACACCAGCAACGGAACCAGTTGTTACAGTAGCAACATTTTTGTTTGAAGACTTGAGTGTTGCACCCGTTGCTGTGCCTGGAGTTACTACATAACTGAAATCAAAAATGTCATTCAGGTTGTTACCATCATAGAGGACACCAAATGTAATAGCCTGGTCTGTACCAGTATTAACTGTTATCTCATCAAGCATATCAATTACTGGCTGGCGCTTAGACTGAGCAGAAACAACAGTGATATTGAAGTTTGCACTTGCACTTGCTACACAGTGATACTTCTCCTTAGCTGCTGCTGTTGGAGTAATAGTAATTCTTACAGAAGCTGTACCTGCAGTCCAGTTACGTTCGCTACCATTGATAGATAACTGTGCGCCATTTGCTGTTACGATGTTCTTAGTATCGTCTATCTCTGTATAGTTTACAGTGTATTCATTAGCAGAAAGAGTAATGTCACCAACCTTAACAGTTGGAACAGGGAGATCATATTCCGCATCAGTATTGTTGATGGTCAAGTCGGTTATTGTAACCTCAAGTGCCTCAAGAGCCTTAGAAGTTACAGCGATGGTTGCTGTGCTACCGAGGATAGAACCGTTGTTAGGAGTAACTGTTGCAATGATAGAAGTAGCACCAGCGCCAACGAGAATAATCTTGTTCGTCTCTGCATCAACAACAGCTACTGACTCATTTGCAGAACTATAAGAAACTGTATAATCCTCAGTAATCTTCATACCATTGTCAGTTACGGTAAGAGCTGGCATATCATACTGTGCACCAACGTAATCGTTGATAGAAGAGTTTGCTGGGAACGAACCGAGATACTGCTTAACCTCTGCGCCTGCATGATACTCATATGTAACGTTGATAGCAGTTACATAGATGTTACTTCCACTATTGTTTGTGAAGGTAACTGTACCATCAGCATTCATAGTGTACGTCCAGTTGCTGCCGTCCTGAGTAGGAGTATCATCCGCATCACAATCAATCTTACGGGACGCCTGGTCTGTCACAAGTTCAATGCTCTTTATAGTCATACCAGATGCTGGAGTGAGAGTAAATGAACCTGTATCACGAACCTTAGTACCCTTACTACTGTTTTGTGCCTGAACGTTGCTGCTTGTTGTAGCAAGAGTAACGTGGGTTGTCGTAGGATTACCCGTATCATAGAAGGTATTGGTCATATCTGCACTTGCTGCACCGAACTGCTTCATCACGTCAATAGGGAAGGTAGCATGACCGGTAACAATACCTGTTGCAGCAAACTGAGCAGTGATATTGACATCAGCATTCAGAGCGTCAACGGTGTATGTTGACTGGGTGCTGATAATCTCACCATTTGTGTTTGTCCAACCTGTGAACTTATAGTCAGTAACAGGAGTTGCAACGATAGTGAGTGGTGTACCTGCGTCAACCTCATTACCAGAAGTGATAGCACCGCTGTTGATGCTTACGCTACCACCAGTTGATGCTTCTGCAATAACAGTATATTTAAGCAATTCATTCAACTCGAAGCCCATGAGAGAGAGCTTTGATGTAGCAGCATAGATATAGTAGTCTTTTGGCGAAACAGAGAACGTAACAGTACCTACGGCATTTACGCTTGCCTTACCGCTGTTGTCAAGGGCAACGGCAGAGCCATCGTCCATAGACTTCAGTTCATACTGATAATCAACACCAGGAACGAATATTTTCGCACCGTTAGAGATAATCAGCTGCTTATTTGCGTTCAGCTGAACAGCGACGGTAAGCATACCTGCCTGTGTAGGAGTGAACTTATAGTATGTACCAGCAGTAGGAACACCTGTTGTAGTGTTATATGCAGGGTTCTCACCCATAGTGTTCACAATACGATAGCCGTAATCGCCATTGTTCAGAACTGTTGTTGGGAATGACAACTGACTGTCTGTACCAGCAGAGAGTGATATCCATGCATCAACGCCTGTTGCACTCATCTGCTGACCTTCATAGTAGAAGATATTCTCTACCTTATACTTACCATCAGCAGCTGCAGGGCGGTCAATAGCCATACCAACATTGATTGCATAATCCTGTGTATTACCACCTGTAGCTGTAACCGTTGCTGTATAGTTCTGTCCTACATTAGCCGTAAACTTACCATCTGCAAATGCAACAACATTACCTTCTACGTCCTTGATTGCGATGGTTGCACCGTTGTCATTAGGAGTTACATATACATCAAGCTTGCCATCGTTCTCGTTCAATCTACCGATAGAATAAGCGAATGTTGGTGTTTCATTCTCAACAGTCTCAGGAATGTTGTGATTGTTCATACGCACATTCTTGATTGTTGCATCAGTACCTGCCTGAGCTACACGAGTAATCTCTATCTCATGGAAATAGAGAGAAGTGCCGTTAAGACGATGCAGATAGAGAGTGCTCTGACCGATAAGGTCACTGTTATTTTCTGCAGTAACAGTATATGTAAGCACCTGTACATTCTGATTAGAGCCAGCAGGTATCCATAGCTGTGCCGAAGGTGTTCCGCCTGTAGTGCTGCAAATACCGAAACCGTATGTATTAGCATTAGCAGAACTTGAACCACCCTGGTGCATTGTTATCTTGATAACGTCACCAGCAGCGAGTGGTTTATTGAGGGAGAACTTGATGTTCTTTGAAGACTGGCTATTGAAGTCAACCTTGATAGAACCGTCAGCCTCGGCCCTCTTTGTAGAAGAGAACTTACCACCGACAGCCTCATCGTCAGTAACAGCCGTCTGACTTGGAGTCACAGCATATGAATAAAGCACCTGCTGACCAACCGGTGTCCACTGAGCATACAGAGTAACGTCAGCATTTACACTGATAGCATCACCGGCAGCATAACTTGTGCCAGAACCGTCAGCAGCAGTATTCCAACCAGCAAACTCATAGCCGTCCTTTGCCATTGTGCCAGCCTCAGGAGCGGTGATTGTCTGACCATCACCACAGTATGCATCGGCAGGAGTGCCAGTTGCGCCATCGCCACCATTGAAGGCTACGGTGCGCTTTGCTACGATATTATAAGGTATGAAGTCGCTCTTAGCGTTATACTGGTCATTACCCTTAAAGTTGATATTTACACGTGCACTACCAACAGCAACGGTATTTACATTAAGAGTGAATGTACGATAGCCGTTTGCATCGATAGTATTGTTGATAGTAGCATTTCGAATTTCTGCAGTAACAACGCCAGCAGGCTCGCATGTTATCTCAAAGTCTGATACACTTAAATCCGCATCTTCTGCCTCGAATGGACCGATAAAGATGTTTGGAGTATTTGTCTCTCCGACATACATGGTGTTCTTGGCTGTATTACCCTTTGGAGAGAGACGAGTGATGTCTTTTTTCAACTCACCACGAGTGATGAGAAGTGAGCTGAATGCTGCACTACCACCAGCATCCTGATCGCCATCCTTAAATATATAAAGGTAACGGCTACCAGCAATGCCATCTGACTCCTGAACGGTATAAACACCGCTTGTTGTCTTGATGCTTCCTGCAGATGTAGTGCCAGAAAGCTTCAACTGCTCGTTATTGCCGAATGTGATAAGGTCACCTGCAGCAAAGGCATTGCCCTCGCCAAGGTCAACCATCATGTAGCTTGCAGAACTGCCACCAAGGTTAACCTGTCTTGCATAAGTCATCTGAGCCTCACTAGTTGAGTTGCCATTATGCAGTGTAGCAGCAGCTCCAACAACAGTTGCATAGTTGCGGAGATCTGTTGTTGTAGAAGAACTGCTTGGAGCAAGAATGAGCTGATCGCTTGATGTTACATTTGTCTGGAAGAGAATAGCAGGATCAGAAGGTGCATCAAACTCTACCTTGTTCTCGAACTTCACGTTGAGGTCAACGTCCTCAGTGAGTGAAGCAACGGTGTATTTGTATGATGTACCATCAAAGTATGTATTGCTTGTTGTAGCACCTGTCAGATTGTTCTTCCAGTTTTTGAAGCCCTTTCCGTCAGGAGCAGTAACAGTGATAACTACCTGTGTGCCTTCCTCTACCTGTGCACCAGTGCCGTTAATAGCCTCTGTTGTGATATCTGTGCTACCAGCCATAACGGTTGCAGTACCACCAGCAGGGTTAAACTTCACGAGGTGGGTAGGAATAGCCTTCCACTGAGCATAAAGAGTAATGTCGCCAGTTGGTGCGTATTCATCACCAGCATCACCAACCTTTGTGCCGTCGGTAGCGGCTGTGTACCAACCGTTGAAGTTCGTTGTGTTTACCTTCTTGATAGACTCAACCTTTGCGATAAACCAGTTGCCTGATGCTGCAATGTTGCGGAGACCGAAGGTGATAGAACCGTCTGTTGGCTGAAGAACGAAGGTTACAGTGTTCTTTGTCTCGTTTGTCACCTGTGTTCTGTCGAATACAGGGATATTAACAGACTTGCTGCCAGCGAAAGCTTCGGTGAGGTTGTTGCCTGTAAGACATTCAAATCCACGACCAGAAGTATAAGAAGCACCAACACTGAGGACAATCTCGTATGTTGCATCATTGTCAAAATCAGAGATTGTCTGAGTCAAAACATTACCTGCTGCAACAGAACCTTCGTTATACACCTCGTAATAACCAGTTGCCTCAGGAACGAAATCTGTATTACCTTGTGCTGTGCCATTCCATGAGCCAGCAGCAACATCCTCCGAACTATCATAACCAGCAGGAAGAAGAATAGCCTGACCTGTTGTTGGCTGAGTAAGAGCTGTTGTTGCAACAGTCTGACCATTGCCATCGAATGTAACAGTGTGGCCTGGGGTTGGATCTGGTTCTGCAGGACGAACAACTTTTAGTTCTGTGATGTAAGTTGTTTTTCCACCTGTTCTTCCCAAGTACAGGCATGATGTAGAACCTGTCAAAGTGAATATTTCAGCCTCCGGATTTCCTGATTCTGTTTTGCCATTTATTGCAGTTGATGTGTATAACAACTGTTGTTGATCATCGTACACAACAATACCTACCCCAGATTGTGCATTGTCATTGCTATAAACGTCCGTTATGTACAACTGGTCACCAGTTTTAAAACCTCCAACGAGGTTAGGGGTAATCTGAATATACTTACCATCAGCATAACCATAGTTTGAACCAAAAGAGATTGCTGATACTGTTGTAGTATTTGTATTTACCTTAACATTCTGATCCAGTTTCACATTAGAACCGTCGCCATCACCATCTGTAGTTGTACCGATAGTATTCCACTGATAAATTACGGTTCCTTCTCCCTCTGGTGCAGGAGCAGCGGCAGCAGTAGAAACATTGATGGTGTAATCAACATAAGCGCCGTACTCTGGAGTGACGCGAAGGGTGATTACCTTTGATTCGCCAGCGGCAGGGGCATCGTACTTGAGGGATGTACCGTCAAGAGATACGTTTGCTGCAGTTGTAGAACCAGCAACAATCTCGTAGGTTGCACCTGTTGCCTTGGTGATGGTCATGGTCTGCTGACCTGTTGCATCGCTTGCAAGAGGTGTTGCTGTGAGTGTTGTTTCGCTACCAGTTGTGCCTGAAACAGTAGTTGCTGTAGATGTCTCCATTGCAACGAACGAAGCATTTACAGTAACGTCAGATGCTGGCATTGTGAATGTGCGTGTAGTACCACTGCCACTAAGAGCAACACTGTTGCTTGATGCGTCAGTAGCAGAGATGCTTGAAAGTTTGTAACCTGCAGATGGTGTTATAGTAAGTGTTACAGAAGCACCCTCCGCAGCATTAGCTACGCTTGATGTCACAGTTCCATTAGCAGGACTGCCACAGTTGATTGCGTAGGTTGTAGGCTCAGAACTTCCTGCTGGTGTCCAGATAATTGCACGAACGTGTGTCTTAGCATTGAAATTTATATAATAAGTAGTACCAGCATCCAATCCTGTTATAAGGTTAGATTTAAATGCCTTGTTAGTTGAACCTTCCTCTGTTACAGTGCCAACTACTGGTGTAACAGAGTTTCCTGATGTTGTTGCGAGAGTAATTGTTGTACCAGCAGCAGAACCTGTGACAACAGTCAAATAACCATCACCTGATATACCTGTAAAACTTAAAGAGCGTGAACCACTAACAGTTCCGTTCATGTACAACTGATTACTATATGTTTCTTCTACACTGGCACAATCAGTACTATTAGTAACAGAAACAGCAGAATTTGCGTGTTCTATTTTATCACTAGTATTATTTGCCCTATAAGACAAAACATATCCTGTTGTATTCTTGCTATTATATGTGTATGTTGTACCGACTGTAAAAAAAGATGCCGTCTCGTTCTCGAAATCCCATACGATATCCTGACCAGTTACTGGCGCAGCTGCAACAGTCACTGCAGCAGTACTTGTCTGGATAGTGTTGCCACCAGTTGCTACACAATAATAGTTACCGCTCTCTGTTGGGATGTAAGAACTTGATGTTGCGCTTGGAATAGCCTGAGAGTTCTTATACCACTGATATGTAGGAACAGTATTACCACCCATTGCCTCTGCCTTGAGTGCATCGGTAGTACCGTTACATGTGTATGCAGGAGCGAGGTCAGAAGTAAATTTCAGGTTCTGACCATTCTGATACAGCTGCTCATACTCTGTAGCAGCCATGATGAATGCACCGAGAGGCTTGCCTTCGGTGTAGTCGGTAATTTTGGTTACATCCTTGCCGTTACCACCGGCATATCCTTCGATATAATAGCTACGCTCACCAGAACGCTTATTTGAACCACCAAGACCAGCAGAAGCACAAGAATTAACAAGATGTACCTTAGCCTTGTCTGTGTTGTCAAACTTCATGAACTGACTGATTACACCCTGATAAGCATTTGTTGCTACCGTCTGATAATTGCTTGTAAAAAGATTTAGACGAGTACCTTTAAGGTATGCTGCCGCGAAGATAGCAGAACAAGAAGCCTCTTCGTAGTTGCCAGAAAGAGTGTTCTCATAGTCCATCACCTGATACCATACACCATTGCTTGACTGGTAGCGTGCTACGCCAGCAGCAAGTTTATTGAGATATCCCTTGAGTGTTGCATAGTTTGCATTACCGCTTGGCATCTGCTCAAGTACGTCAACGAGACCGAGGAAATACCAACCTACAGCACGGCCCCAATAAGCCTTTGAGTGATATACGCCATCATCAAGACTCCAACCATTTGTGATAGAAGTTGTGCGGTCTCCAGTGAAAGCATGATAGAGGAGACCGTCGGTCTCGTTCCAGAGCTGATTCCATGTGATAGTGAACTGCTTTGCAACGATGTCCCAGTCGAGAACAGTATTGTCAGCAAGACCGAGAGTTGACTTGTTAGCAATCAGCTGTGCAAGGAGTGCTGGTCCCATATACTGACCATCGCACCACATTTCGTTGTCATAGTCTGAATGTTTGTGGAACCAACCACCAGTTACATCCTTACCATCAACAGAAGTTGTAGTGTAACTACCCTTACCAAATGCATAATTGTTGTTGTAATATGCAAGACCAGTTAGTGCATTACCAAGCTGTGTCTGTGCATTAGAAGCTACACTTCCAGCAATAGACGAGAAGTTAGAACTATTGGCAGCAGTGTAAAGACCGAAGTGCATCTTTGCAGGGTTGAGGTTATCGAGGCTACCACCAGATGTTGGGATAGATGCGATATTCTCTGTGTACCACTTCACAGCACGGAAATAAGACTTAGACCAGTCGAAAGCGCCATAATAGATTGCATTTTCAATGGCAGCCTTAGCAACAAGACCTGCCACATAGTCATTTTTAGCAGACTTGCTTGTGTCGGTTGATTTCCATGTAGAAGCGTTAGTTTTTACTGTGCCGTCAGTCTCATAGATAGGGAATCCCATCTGATTGGTGTTTCCCTTAAAGTCAGGCAGACGTGAATCCATAATCCACTGCGAATAGCGGACGTCATTGTTGAACGTCACCGCAGTAGTCTGCGCCCACGTTGCCCCCATCCCAACGAGGGAAAGGAAGAGGATCATGCACAGCCGTAGGAATAGTGGCTGTGAATGCGTGTGTGTGGCCTGGTGTGCATACGCATCACCGGGGCACATCGTTGTTAAAAGTTTTTTGTTTGCAAACATAATTTTTAGTTGGTTTATTTAGTTTAGTTATTTTCGTTTCTTGGCACTCAGAATAATGTTGGTTCTCAAATTTTATCTATTTCTTCACAGACTGTCACAACATGATCTAGTCCGAAAAGAAGCGAGCGACTATCTATACCCATCCACATAAAAAGTGTCTGTATTTTCTGATATTCATTCAGAATATAACTGACATCCGCGCGATTGTTATGTGGAACAAATATTATTGGTTCGTGATGGGCTATACGATTACGAAGTGAATTTACCTTATCTAATTCGTTGAATATATAGGTATTGTTGTATTGCATAAACCTTGTTGAGCGAGGTTTGTTAGGAAATACTTGCAAAAGGCATTGACCTGTTGCTCTGTATTGAGCAGGCGAAAACATGTATTTCCATACACCGAACTCCATTGCCGAGAGCAGTTTTGACGGAAGGTACGAGTTATGCCTTACGAGCTCTTGATAGGCGTTGGTAATGATGTTTCGCGTAAGACGAGTATTATTCGCTGTCAGTATGCCACCATTCTGTATAGAGTCACGCAACCAATGTTGTCCGAACCTTTGTGTTAGTATGCTATCTATAGCATTTCTTAAAGCCACCTCAAAACAACTTACAATAGTGAACATTTCCTGTGAAGCTTTCAAGTTCAGACGATATAGGACCATTGCCTTTCTCGTATCTCCATTGCATGCACAAACATACTTTTGAAGTCTGGCAGAGGACATGATATGTTCAAAATCGTTAAATCTCATTTTCTTTTTACAACTTTTCGGCTCTTTTTTTGGTGGTTTGTTTTTTTTTAATTACCTTTGCAGCGTTGATTCCCGGTAACCTCTGACTTCGGTCAAGTTATCGGGTCTTGTTTTTTGTATCAGGACCACGTTCATCACTTTATCTTAATAGATTTTGCAAAGTTACGATTTTTCCTTGACTTTCACAACTTTTTCTTTTGTAAATTCTCGAAATCACACTGTTTTACTTCTTATGTCAATCTATGATGTACAAACAAAAACTTAGCACAGCCGTAGGAATAGTGGCTGTGAATGCGTGTGTGTGGCCTAGTGTGCATACGCATCGCCGGGACACATCGTTGTTAAAAGTGTTTTGTTTGCAAACATAATTTTTAGTTGATTTATTTAGTTTAGTTTTTTTCTATTTGTCAACGAATTACACGAAAGACACGGATAGGTGTCGTTGGTTGTACGCTACAGTTGTTCTATTTCTTCTTTTGTTAAGCCAGATGCTTCCGCTATTGTTTCATAGGAAACTCCTAGCCTCTTAAGGTTTGTAGCCATTGCATATTTTTCTTCTGTTCGACCTTCCTCGCGACCTTTGGCGATACCTTTGATTAGACCTTTCTCTTCGGCTGTGGTTGTGATGGCGAAGAGGTCCCACATTTCTTTCTGGCTCTCGCGGTAGTCGCGTTGCTCGGTTGGGGTGAAGTTGGCTATTTCTGCTGCACGGAAGAAGTGTTCGAAAACGGCTTCCTGAAGTATGGCAGGACGTTCCATGAGAGTG
>JAZUKC010000195.1:0-9853 GCA_045643065.1 Prevotella sp. | reverse complement strand
TATGCAGAACAAAGATCAAAGACATCAAACTCTGGCGAGATGAAAATCTCATGGAGAATCTTGTCGCGAAACGCATCAAAACACTCAAAACAGCCTAAAAAATCTGTCTCGGGTCAGATGCCGATTTTGAACACCCTACCCAACGGGACGAAATTCTATAGGGTAGGGTGTAAGCCCTACCTAAAATGCTACCAAGTAATAGAGCGCCAAGGGTGCGATATCCTATAAACTTCAATGAATATAATAGAATGTCGCCCACGTTGGGGCTTTTCTGATTGTTTTAAACATAACGTAGGGCTAACACCCTACGCTATAGAATGTCGCCCACGTTGGGGCTTTTTTTCCGTGCACCAATAATTTATCTATAACATGTATTTATTTCTGCATAAATATACGATTCCGATTGATGTAGCATTGATATTTGGGCTATAACCGAAAAAAAGCTTTATTTATTTTGGTAAATAGAATAAATATGTGTAATTTTGCAGTTCGATTGTGAAGCGGTAACAAAAACTCCAATCTGAATAAATATACAGTAATGGGCTTGAAGAATGATAGACTTGATACACTGAGGATGCTGTTCTCATCGCAGGAACTGTGTTCGCAGGAAGAGGTGCTGAAGGCATTACGCAAGGAAGGCTTCTCTGTGACACAGGCAACGCTCTCCCGCGACATGAAGCAACTCAAAGTGGCGAAGGCAGCGATGGCAAACGGCAAATACATCTACGTGCTGCCTACGGAGACTATGTACAAACGTGTGCAGAAGACGATGACGGCGCGTGAGATGCTGCTCACGTCCGGGTTCATGTCTATACAGTTCTCCGGCAATATGGGCGTCATTAAGACGCGACCGGGTTATGCTTCGAGCATTGCCTACAACATAGACAACTCAAAGGTTGACCTGATTCTGGGTACCATCGCTGGTGACGACACCATCTTCCTCGTGTTCAAGGAGGGTGTAACGCCGAAGCAGGTAATAGAATCTCTGTCATACATCATCCCTGATATACGATAGTACACGCTATCACCACTCTTAAATAGATAAAAAAACGAAGATGCAACCAGAAGAAATTAAGATAAAAGTAGCAGACGAGAACGACGAGAAATACGTCGATACCATACTCGATACCATACGCGAGGCAGCAAAGAAGCGTGGTACGGGTATCGCTGAACGTACGCATGAGTATGTGGCAACAAAGATGAAGGAAGGCAAGGCCGTACTTGCGCTTCACGGCGATAAGTTTGCAGGATTCAGCTATATAGAGACTTGGGGCAATAAGCATTATGTCACCACGTCTGGACTTATCGTGCATCCAGACTATCTGGGACTCGGTGTTGCCAAGCGCATAAAGGACTATACCTTCACGCTGGCACGTGTTCGCTGGCCTCATGCCAAGATATTCTCGCTCACGAGTGGTGATGCTGTGATGAAGATGAACACCCAGCTGGGCTACGTTCCAGTATCGTTCAATCAGCTGACCGACGACGAGGCCTTCTGGCGTGGATGCCAGGGGTGCATCAATCATGACATTCTGGTGGCAAAGAATCGTAAGTTCTGCA
Organism: Prevotella sp.; assembly: GCA_045643065.1. Classification (GTDB taxonomy): domain Bacteria; phylum Bacteroidota; class Bacteroidia; order Bacteroidales; family Bacteroidaceae; genus Prevotella. Next base: position 8,293 of record JAZUKC010000195.1, on the reverse strand, counting down.
TCTGCACCGGTATGCTCTATGACCCTGAGATGCACAAGGGCGAGCCAACACCAATAGAGGTGTTCCAGGACGTTATTAAGACACTTACAATAAGAGGAATTCAATTTTAAGACTCAAGATATGAAAAAGAAAGTCGTTGTCGCCTTTTCTGGCGGCCTTGATACAAGTTACAATGTGATGTATCTCACTAAGGAAATGGGATACGAGGTGTATGCCGCTTGTGCAAATACTGGCGGTTTTTCTGCCGAACAGCTGAAGCAGAACGAAGAGAATGCATACAAGCTGGGCGCTGTTAAGTACGTTACGCTCGACGTAACGCAGGAGTATTACGAGAAGTCGCTGAAGTATATGGTCTATGGCAATGTGCTTCGCAACAACTGTTACCCTATTTCGGTGTCTTCAGAGCGTATCTTCCAGGCTCTCGCTATTGCTCGCTATGCTAAGGAAATTGGCGCAGACGCCATCGCACATGGTTCTACCGGTGCTGGTAATGACCAGATTCGCTTCGACATGACGTTCCTGGTTAAGGCTCCAGGTGTTGAGATTATCACCCTAACCCGCGACCGTAACCTGTCTCGTCAGGAGGAGGTTGACTATCTGAATGCAAACGGATATTTCGCAGACTTCACCAAACTGAAGTATTCTTACAACGTAGGCATCTGGGGAACATCAATCTGTGGCGGCGAGATTCTCGACTCTGCACAGGGTCTGCCAGAGTCTGCTTATCTGAAGCATGTAACGAAGGAAGGTCCAGAGATTCTGAAACTCGGATTCGACAAGGGCGAACTCTGTTCTGTAAACGGTGTTAAATACGACGACAAAATCAAGGCTATTCAGGCTGTTGAGGAGATTGGCGCTGCATACGGCATAGGTCGTGACTGTCACGTTGGCGATACAATCATCGGTATTAAGGGCCGTGTAGGCTTTGAGGCAGCAGCTCCTATGCTCATCATCGGTGCTCACCGTTTCCTTGAGAAATATACATTGTCAAAGTGGCAGCAGTACTGGAAGGACCAGGTAAGCAACTGGTACGGCATGTTCCTGCATGAGTCGCAGTATCTGGAGCCTGTTATGCCAGATATCGAGGCTATGCTCGCTTCGTCACAGCGCAACGTAACTGGTGAGGTAACACTTGAACTTCGTCCTCTCGGATTCCAGACCGTAGGTGTTGATTCGCCTAACGACCTCGTGAAGAACAAGCTCGGTGAGTACGGTGAGACTGCCAAGGCATGGTCGAGTGAGGATGCAAAGGGCTTCATCAAGGTTACTTCTACAGCCCTCCGTGCATACTATCTCGCTCACCCAGACGAGGAAAGATAGTTTACTTAATGAATAATTAATAGTGGATAATGAATAATGTGGGCGTGCTGTTATTTCCCGAATAATTCATTAGGAATAACCCTCCCCAAATAATTATTCACTATTCATTATTAATTATTCATTAGAAACATTCGGGGTGTGGCGCAGTTGGTTAGCGTACGCGTCTGGGGGGCGTGTGGTCGCCAGTTCGAGTCTGGTCACCCCGACAATATAAAAATACAATAAGGTAAAAAGATGATAAAGGTAGGTATTCTTGGCGCAGCAGGCTATACAGGCGGTGAACTGATCCGCTTGTTGCTGAACCATCCACAGGTAGAGATTGTATTTGCGAACAGCGAGAGCAATGCAGGCAATAAAGTTTATGCCGTACACGAAGGTCTTATCGGCGACACCGAGCTGGAGTTTACCAGCGAGATGCCATGGGATAAGGTTGACGTCGTGTTCTTCTGCTTCGGTCACGGCAAGAGTGAGGCGTTCCTTAAGGAACACAGCATTCCTTCTAACGTTAAGATCATAGATCTCGCACAGGACTTCCGTATCAAGGGCAACCATGATTATGTCTATGGTTTGCCAGAGATACATCGTGACGAGATAGCACAGTGTCAGCATCTTGCCAATCCGGGATGCTTCGCTACTTGTATTCAGGAAGGTCTTCTGCCATTGGCAAAGGCAGGTCTGCTCATCAACGATATTTCAGTCAATGCCATTACTGGTTCTACCGGTGCAGGTCAGAAGCCTGGCGCTACTACTCATTTCTCTTGGCGCAACAACAATTTCTCTGTATATAAGCTCTTCACACATCAGCATCTGCACGAGATTTGTCAGACGCTCAACGAGTTGCGTCCTGCCGATGCCCCACGTGTCGTTGACACTCTCGACGAAGGCTATGCTGCAGACGGCATTACGGTTGATTTCATTCCTTACCGCGGCGACTTCGCTCGTGGCATCTTCTGTACGGAGGTCATCACTCTTGATAAGGCAGTTGACAAGGATGCCATCGTTGCTCTTTATAAGGATTTCTATAAGGATGCAGCCTTTACGCATTATAGCGATGCCGCTCTCGACCTCAAGCAGGTGGTCAATACCAACAAGGCGCTTGTCCATGTAGAGGCATTCGGCCGCAAGGTTGTCGTAACATCGATGATCGACAATCTCCTGAAAGGCGCTGTAGGTCAGGCTGTTCAGAATATGAACATCATGTTTGGCATTGACGAGCGTGCTGGTCTGAATCTCAAGGCATCAGCATTCTAATAAGCAATTATTCATTATTAAATATTAAATTCTTAATTAAAAGTGGAACTTTTCGACGTTTATCCTCTTTTCGACATAACAATAGACAAAGGTCTCGGCTGCAAAGTCTGGGACGATAAAGGACAGGAGTATCTTGACCTCTATGGCGGACACGCTGTCATCAGTATCGGTCATGCTCACCCTCACTACGTTGAGGCTATCAGCAAGCAGGTTGCAAAGCTGGGCTTCTATTCTAACTCTGTGCAGAACCCTCTGCAGAAAGAACTGGCAAAGCGTCTTGGCAAGGCTTGCGGATATGAGGATTATCAGCTCTTCCTCATAAACTCTGGTGCTGAGGCTAATGAGAATGCTCTGAAACTGGCATCATTCTATAACGGTCGCACTCGCATCCTCTCTCTTGAGAAGGCATTCCATGGACGCACATCGCTTGCTGTTGAGGCTACTGCCAATCCAAAGATTATTGCGCCTATCAATGCCAATGGCCACGTTACCTATCTGCCAACCAACGACCTCGCTGCATGGGAGGCTGAGTTTGCAAAGGGTGATGTCTGCGCTGTTATCATTGAGTGCATCCAGGGTGTTGGTGGCATTCGCATGGTAAGCAAGGAATTCTATCAGGGACTTCGTGAACTTTGTACTAAGTACGACACCGTGCTTATCTGCGATGAGATTCAGTGTGGCTATGGCCGTTCGGGTAAGTTCTTCGCTCATCAGTGGCTTTGCGATGAAGCAACAGCGCCTGATGTCATCACTGTTGCCAAGGGTATCTGCAATGGTTTCCCAATGGGTGGCGTGCTTATCTCTCCTAAGTTCAAGCCGGTTTACGGACAGCTTGGCACTACATTCGGTGGCAATCACCTCGCATGTGCTGGTGCTATCGCTGTGCTTGATGTCATTGAGCAGGAGAATCTTGTAGAGAATGCTAATGCTGTTGGTGATTATCTGATAACCGAACTCAAGAAACTGCAGCAGGAGAATAGCCACATCGTTGACGTTCGCGGACGTGGACTCATGATTGGTATCGAACTCGATCAGCCTTATAAGGAACCTCGCACAAAACTCGTCAAGGAACTCCACTGCTTCACTGGTTGCTCGGGAACAAACGTACTGCGTTTGCTTCCACCTCTCTGCATCACCAAGGAGAATGCCGATGACTTCATCGCACGTCTGAAGGCTGTCCTGTAAACATCTTATAGTAATTTTAATTCGTAATTAATACAATGAAAATAACAGTTATTGGTGCAGGCAACATGGGCGGTGCCCTTGTTCATGGTTGGGCAAAGAGTGGCAAACTTGATATGCTGACTATCGCAGACAAGAACGAGCAACTGCTTGCATCTTTCAAGGAGAAATATCCTACCATTGTCACTACGACCGATAATGTAGCCGCAGTGAAGGATGCCGATATCGTTGTGCTTGTCGTGAAACCTTGGCTGATGCCTTGTGTCATCGATGAGATTAAGCCTGCCGTTGATCTCTCAAAGCAGATTATCGTGTCAGATGCTGCCAACTACACCACCGACAAACTCACAGAGCAGTTCGGGGCTGAGGGACAGTATTTCTATGTCATCCCTAATATCGCTGCTGAATATGCGGCAAGTATGAGTTTCATTGCCAAGGGAAACACGGCTGACGACCAGTCACTTGCCAAAGTTGATGAACTCTACTCGCTCTGTGGTGACACTCTCGTCGTTGCAGAACATCTCGTTGCTGCCGGCATGATGATGGCAAGCTGTGGCATTGCGTATGTGATGAGATACATCCGCGCTCAGATGCAGGGCGGCTGTGAGATGGGATTCTACCCACAGCAGGCTAAACAGATTGCGTTGCAGACAATGCAAGGCGCTGTCTCACTGCTCAATGAGACGGGCTGGCATCCAGAGGAGGCTATCGATAAGGTGACTACTCCTGGTGGCATCACTATCAAGGGTCTTAACGAACTTGACCATTCGAACTTCACTTCTGCCGTTATCAATAGTCTGAAGGCTGGGTTGAAATAATCGCTATATATACTATATAAGGTGGAAAGAATCGTTGTAAAGGTGGGCTCAAATGTGCTCACTACGAATAAGGGAAAACTGAACATCACACGTCTGTCTGCGCTGGTCGATCAGATAGCATGGCTTAAGGAACATCGCTATCAGGTCATCTTGGTGTCGTCTGGTGCTGTGGCTTGTGGCAGAAGCGAACTGAAGGTTGACTATGCGCTTGACTCTGTAGAGCAGAGACAGCTGTTCTCTTCCATTGGACAGGTAAAGCTTGTCAATCATTATTATGATCTTTTCCGTGAGTATGGCATACACATTGGACAGGTGCTAACGATGAAGGAGAATTTCGTAGAGGGTGAGCAGTACGACAATCAGCGTGCTTGTATGGAGGTAATGCTCGACAATGGTGTCATACCTGTTGTCAATGAGAATGATACCGTCTGCGTAACGGAGTTGATGTTTACTGATAACGATGAACTTTCCGGACTCATTGCCAAAATGATGGGTGCAAAGACGCTTGTCCTCTTGTCGAATATCGATGGAATATATACTGGTGATCCTGCGCTACCTGACAGCAAGGTTATTGCTAGAGTTGAACCCGATGAGAGCCTTGAGAAGTATATTCAGTCAAAGAAGAGCTCGGCTGGTCGTGGAGGAATGGAGTCGAAATATCATACTGCGCGTACTGCTGCCAACAATGGCATTCGGGTTATTATTGCCAATGGCTGCCGTGACAATATTTTGCCAGACTTGATTGCTAATCCTCAGAAAACAATCCACACAGAGTTTATTCCAAGATAACGGTCCTCAACCACCATAGGATGATTTGTTAAATTTGTTTGCAATTTCAAACAATCATCCGGGCTTAATCAGAATTAATAATATCCCAATCAATCATAACCAATGAATCCAATTTTTCAAACTACAAAGGAAGCATCCCGATCTATTGCCGCTATCCCAGATAGCCGACGCAACGAAATTCTTATGGCTGTTGCTGATGCTATCATTGCAAATACTGACAGCTTGCTTGAAGCTAATGCAAAGGATCTGCAGCGAATGGAGCAGACCAATCCTCTTTATGATCGTCTCCAACTGACGGTGTCACGTCTTGAAGGTATCGCTGCTGATATGCGTAACGTAGCAGGGCTGCCATCGCCATTGGGACATATTACGTGCGATCATACTCTCGATAACGGGTTGCATCTCCGTCGCATCTCTGTGCCTTTCGGAGTCATTGGCATGATCTACGAGGCTCGTCCAAATGTTTCTTTTGACGTTTTCTCTCTATGCTTTAAGTCTGGAAATGCTTGCGTACTCAAGGGTGGTAAGGATGCTGACGATTCTAACCGATGCATCGTTGCTCTGATCAAGAGTGTTCTCGCTTCTTATGATGTCAACCCCGATGTTATAAATCTTCTGCCTGCTACTCATGAGGCAACAGGCGAGATGCTGAATGCTGTTGGTTACATAGATCTCTGCATACCTCGTGGTGGCAAGAAACTCATTGAGTTCGTTCGTGATAACGCACGTGTGCCTGTCATTGAGACTGGTGCTGGCGTGGTACACACATATTTTGATGTAGATGGTGACCTCGAGAAGGGTAAGGCTATCGTGAACAATGCTAAGACTCGTCGCGTCTCTGTTTGCAATGCTCTTGATTGTCTGATTATTCACAGTTCTCGCCTTGACGACTTGAAGGAACTGGTATCGCCAATGATGGGGCATGTAGAACCTTACTGCGACAGTCGTGCCGCATCGCGCATTCATGGTGCAATCCTCTGCGATGATGATGATGAGACTGTGTTCGGACATGAATGGATGGACTATAAACTCTCTATCCGTGTTGTTGATTCGCTTGATGAGGCTCTTGCTCACATCCGTAGATACAGCTCTGGACATTCTGAGGCTATCATTACCGAGAACGAAGAGACTGCTCGCATATTCCAGCAGGAGGTTGATGCTGCATGTGTTTATGTTAATGCTCCTACATCGTTCACCGATGGTGCTCAGTTCGGACTTGGTGCAGAAATTGGTATCTCTACTCAGAAACTCGGTCCTCGTGGACCAATGGCATTGAACGAGATGACAACCTACAAGTGGCTCATCAACGGCAACGGTCAGACTCGTCCGTAATATATAATAATAATGTGTCATCCAGTTTTGCTGGATGACATGCATTTCCTAAGAACATAAACATTATGAAGACTTTCGTAAACCCACAAGACCTCGGCGACCTCCAGAAAGCAATGCAGGAAGCCCTTGAAATAAAGAACGATCGTTTCAAGTATCAGCATCTTGGCAAGAATAAGACCTTGATGATGATTTTCTTCAATAACTCTCTGCGCACTCGTCTCTCAACACAGAAGGCTGCAATGAATCTCGGCATGAATGTCATCGTACTTGATGTGAATGCTGGAGCATGGAAACTCGAAACTGAGCGTGGCGTCATCATGGATGGCGACAAGGCCGAGCACCTCCTTGAGGCTATACCTGTCATGGCATGTTATTGTGATATGATTGGTGTGCGCTCCTTCGCCGGACTCTCTGATCGTGAGTATGACTATGCTGAGACTGTACTCAATCAGTTCGTGAAGTATAGCGGCAAACCTGTATTTGCTATGGAGACTGCTACTGTTCATCCACTTCAGGCATTTGCCGACCTTATCACTATGGAGGAATCATGGGCAAAGACCAATAACCTCCCTATTGCACCAGAGTCATTCAATTTCAATCATAAGAAAATGAAGGCTGTCCTTACTTGGGCGCCTCATTGCCGTTGCCTGCCTCAGGCTGTGCCTAACTCTTATGCTCAGTGGATGCTTGCTGCTCCTGATGTTGAACTCGTAGTAACTCATCCAGAGGGTTATGAACTCGATCCGAAGTTCCTGGAGTATGTTAACCCTGCAACTGGCGAAGTAAAGCGTGCTATTGTTGAATACGATCAGAAGAAGGCATTCGAAGGTGCTGATTTTATCTACGCTAAAAACTGGTCATGCCCTGGCGTTACAAATCCTGGTGATTACGGAAAGATTCTCTCTAAGGATATGTCATGGACTGTAGATACAGAACACATGTCTTGGACCAACAATGGTAAGTTCCTCCATTGCCTCCCTGTCCGTCGTGGCTTGATTGTTACTGACGATGTTATCGAAAGCGAGAATTCTCTCGTTATTCCTGAGGCGGCAAATCGTGAGATTTCATGCTCTGTTGTCATCAAGAGAATGCTTGAGTCTCTATAATGCCTAAATTAAGCAAATATTTAAAAGATTTGTTTTAAATTAGTAGTAAAATGCAAACGACTGTTAAATAATGACCGATTTGAGATAGATTTTATTGAAAAGTCTTGCGGGATTCAGAAAATCGCAGTACCTTTGCACTCGCTTCCGGTTTTTCGGAGGCATCCTAAAGAAAGAGTTCTTTGAAAGATTTACAATAACAGACAAGTAGTACAAGAAGCAAGAGTCTAGTCCTTTGTCTCCTGGAGACAGAGCAGAAAAGACATCTTGGGTGAAAGTTTTAAGAAACCGTCATTTCTATATATATAGATAATGAGAAAATACTTCTTAATCCGAAGCGTCCTGAATCAGAAGTTGTGTACTTTGTCTCCCGGAGACAAAGCATCATGATAAAGATATTTACTATGAAGAGTTTGATCCTGGCTCAGGATGAACGCTAGCTACAGGCTTAACACATGCAAGTCGAGGGGCAGCATGTTGGTTGCTTGCAACCGATGA
>JAZUKC010000194.1:0-4675 GCA_045643065.1 Prevotella sp. | reverse complement strand
ACTCGTATGGCACCTGGCTGACACAATGAGGCACCAGCAGTCTTCGTCAAAGATGGCACATATTGGATGATCACTTCCGGTTGTACAGGCTGGTCTCCTAATGCGTCTCGTATGTTCTCAGCTCCTTCTATCATGGGACCTTGGACACAGTACGAAAACCCTTGTCGCGGAGATAATGCAGAAATCACTTATGGCGGTCAGAGCACATATATCCTTCCTTATGGCGATAACTTCATCTTCATGGCAGATATCTGGCGTCCTAAGCACCCAAGCGATGCTCGTTATCTCTGGCTTCCAATCCAGTTCGACGAGAATGGAGTTCCTTTCCTCGAATTCATCGGGAAGTGGGATTTGAATACATTTAAGTCAGTCCCTTAGACACTTCCTGCTCAAGTAATGTTTTAGTAAATTATTTGTTCACATTCCGTCAGCACAACTTTATTTGCAAGGAATTCTGAAATCTTATTACAGAATGCACAAGCAGCTTTGTAGTCGGCAGCTGGGAAGGTATCGGTAGAGAAGTTGAGAGTGAAATCTGCTGAGATGATATTGCCGACAACATTGATTGTCGAACGGAAAGTGCCGAACTTTGAGATCTCTTCCAAAGCTGCTGGGAGAGACTCAACTCTATAATTATCGGGTATTACTGTCTCAACATGCATCACACGGGTATTTTCATATCTGCGGAGTTGAACAGGTGCCTCACGTGTCGAGGTCGTGTTTATGCGTGACATTCCAATTATAGGGAAGAGATTGAGGAACATACGCTTTCCTGTCTTGTTTGAGAACTTCTTGCATACACCCTCGACATCCACATCGATGACAGGACGTCGTTCATCTCTGATATGCGACTGATCCATACGCTGGCTGATGCTGTGATTGGAGAAATCAAAATCTGACAACGACAGCATGGAGCGAAGCTTGTCTCGCTGCTTGTTTGAGTCGAGCGTGGTAAGGCCGTACACATCTTCGAACATTGAATTGTACATGGCATCATGCAGCATCATCTGTGCGGAACCGTCTTCGGCAAGGTTAATGCGAAGACTGATACTATCGGCATTCTCTTGTGCGGTATAGTTCGGCAAACGCACTTTTCTGCCTCCATCGGCATCAACGAGTAACGCTTCATGTCCTGCTATTCCATCGTGGAGATAACCTAGAGGAAGCTTCGGATTAGTGCACTCTACCCAAAGGGTGTCGTTGGGGATATTGACTCGCGCAATGGCGTGGTTGAGCATACCAGGACAGGCAAAATCTGTCGGGAGATCTTTGTTGCGGGTACTAATGACCACGTAATCGGCAGATATGCCTATCTCCCTGAGCATGGAAATCATGTAGTTGGAAAGAGCTTTGCAGTCACCAAAACCATTGGTTGCAACATAAGTGGCAGGAAACGGCTGCATTCCTCCGATGCCAAGCTGTATGCTGATGTAACGTGTCGTCTCTTCAAGCATGCGGTACACAATCAGCACCTTGGTGCGAAGGTCTTCCTGTGTGTCGGTGAACTGATGCAGCTTCAGCTTAAGTGCCTGAGGCAGTTCGTCACGCCCGGTCTGAAGTTCATGGAGCCATTCGCCAAACGACTCCCATGTGGAAAGCGAACCGTTTGTCTTGCCGAAAGAGAAGGTGTCGGGTATGAAATATGCCATTGGCACTACGTCAGACAACGAAGGCATAAATCTCTCTCTCTTGACCACAGGCAAGTCGGACATGGATACCGATATGGTCCTGATACCATTTCCAGCACTTTCCTTCACAACTGCCTCGTCAATATTCCTGAGATAATGATGTATGGTTACGTTCTCAGGACAGTGTATGGTGTATTCTGCCTTCTTCACATCGACGTCAGTTGACGGCTGAGGTGCAAAGAGCGGAAGATGCAGTATTTGTCCATCATCCTTTTGTGTCCACTCGTAGGATATGGTAACAGGGTAGGAAGCCGCACTTGGAGAATAGACATACATGTAAGAGTCGGTGTCGAAGTTTGAAGAGTATTCTGAACGGATAAGATCGCTCTTCTTCAGCTTTTTCTCTTTACCGTTGGCATACTTGATGACACCTGCAAAAGAGGAGAGTGTACTGGCCTTGTCGCATGAACATACAAAATCGGCGCACGAAAGCCCTCGTTCATCATGTATGACGAATGTCTGTTTGTAACGGGTGGTGCAATCGGTAGTCGACTTGTAGTCAATGGTCGTGATGTCTTCGACTATGGTTGCATGCTGTGCCTGAGCTGTAGCCAGACAGAGGAAGGCAGCAAGTACAGATACATATCTCTTCATAACCATTACAGTTTCTTGACTGCTACCATTTCTCCACACTTGGCAATGATTTGCTCATAGACAGAACGAAGGTCAGCATATTCTTCGGCATCAAATGACATCTTGTTGACTTTGTATTTATAGGTTGCCACCAGCTGATTGCCGTTTTTGCGATACCTGATAGTGCATGACAGCCCATTGTCGGCAGTATGGATAGTGAGAGGTTTCGGCATTTCCTCCACATCATATCCCTCAGGAATAGTGATGTTTGATACCCAGTCCTCGGTAATGAGAAGAATGCGCTCGATAGGAACCTCTCGTGTCTCGGCAGTATAAGGATTCTCTGTCCAGATAGATGAGACAAACGGATTGACATAGATGATGTCGTCATTCTTCTGACACTTCATCTCATACTGATAGTTCTCGGTTGTTGCTTGCGAGATCTCGTCTGTCCCAATAATAGTCAGGTCGGAGATTGTCGCATTCATGCGTTCGCCTAACTTATCTGCAATTTCGCTCTGTTCCTTGCCTTCTATCGAATTCTTGAAGATGTAGGAAGACACGTTGCCATAGCTGATGCTGGCATTGCCCACAAGTGTGCCATCTGGATTGAGTTCGGAATTAAGCACATTGCCTTCCCTGCCCTTACAGAGCGCAGAAAGGTCAATCCATTTGCAATCGCCTTGGTTGAGGAGCATTGCGCGGCTTGGCATAAGGTTAGGGTTGATAGCATTGAGATAGCCTGTTTGTGCAGAGCCGTCGATAACTGCAATATTACCATCGCCTGTATCAACACCCACGACGAATGTGTTGAGTTTCTTGATGCTAGGATGGGTGAATGGCAGCTGACCGTTGTGACGCAAGCGGAGCAATACAGGATATGCATTGATGCCAGCTGAATTGAGCATGTTGATAAGCACGAAGTTGATATCGGCGTTTGAGCCGCTACCATCCTTCAAGAGAGTAGATTCCTTCTTTGACGAGTAGAACTCATAGGTTTCATCCCACTTGACCTTGCTCATCAGAAGCTTGTAGATAGCCATTACCTTTTCCTCGACATTCGGCAGTGCATCGAGGTTGAGGTTCTTCATTTCATCCGACAGGGAAGTCTGCTTCTTCAATCGTCCGCCGAACTGGTCGTCTGTACTTAGTAAAGTGGCGATAGATTCCCATGTGTCGGTGAAATTCCTGCGTTGGTTAGGGAGCGAGATGGAATTGAGCTCTGCTGTGACCTTTGCACGGTAGTCATTGACACACCAGATACTGCCATCACTCTTCAATGCAGGAAGATTGCGGCCTACCACAGTGTAGTGAGGAGATCGGCTGAGGAGAACCTCACCGCCCAAAGAATAGTTTTGATTGTCGATCTCTTTCCTTGAAGTAAGTTTATGAGTAGGATCAGTCATCTCGACAGAGAAGCCGAGGAACTCTGGGTATGTAAGGTCATACATGGTATAGAACACTGGAATCTCACACTGTGCATACCAGTCTCTGAGAGAATAGATATTGTCCGACTGGATAGAATAGCTATACTCAATCACAGTTCCTACCTTGACTTGCGGAACTGCAAACTTTGTTACGACGTGATAGTCGTCTATACGCTGCTTCACAACAAGATTGCCCTTCATCTTGGTTGTCACCAGCTTTCCTCCCTCCATGTTATAGGCAGTTGCTTCCACCTTGCTTATTCTTTCATGAGTAGCAGGATTTATGTTGCTTCGAGGATCGTAGGCATTCAGCTCTACATTAGCGTAGTCAACGCCTTCCTGCTTAAGCACCTTGATGCGAGTCTTGAAATCGGTAACTACATTGAAACCCGAAGCATTGATGACATAAGACACATTGGTCTTCTCGAAAAGTATCACAGCCTCTGCATTCGGATCGTCAGCATAGGTAGTCATGGTCAGTTCCTCATTGGTAGGCTTGCCAAATTTCAGGTTTTCCTTTAATTCCTGTGCAGACGCATTAAGCATGATAGCTGCAAACAACAACAAACTGAGTAATGAAGTCTTTGTCATGATAATTGTTTTATTTAGATTTAAAAGTACTGCTAAATTTAAAAGTACTGCAAATTAATCACTTTTCTTTGTAAAAAACAAATGTCTATTGTGTTTTTTATATATTTGATGTTGGAAAACATAAAATACTGCATCTTGGACTCATCGACGCGCGTCGATCAGACAAACGGAAGTCCGGAGAAGTCATCGACGGTCGTCAATCAGTCCACGGGAATTCCCGAGAACTCTTCGTAGGTCGTAGATTATTACTCTACAGATCGTCAAGTAGTCATCCACGTGCGTCGATGAGTACTTTCTTTTTCTAGTGTACTCGTCAACTTGCTACGCTCACTACTCCCGTTCTCAAGAGTTATCGTCGTAGGCCTACGATCAGAACTCCCAGACTCAGGAGTTGTC
>JAZUKC010000193.1:0-10696 GCA_045643065.1 Prevotella sp. | reverse complement strand
CGTTTCTCCATCAGTATGCGCTCATCAGCTTCACTCGCAATTCCCTTGCGAGGGCCTACGCGAATCCACACTCTGCCCTTGTAGCGGACAGGAGGAAACACATGCGGCTGCACCTCCACCATGATAATGTCGCCCTCGGGCATAGGCACTTTCTGCACAACCATCGAAGGCTGTGGCTGTATGTTGCCATCGGTACGGATGGCTGCAATGTTCTTCAACAATTCATCCGTCACGTTTATGCCAGAAATCGTTCCGTCGTCCGTCACGCCAAGGAACAAGTACCCTGGCAGATTGTGATTTGGCAGGTCGTTGGCAAAGGCACAAATTGCCTGACCGAACTTGTCGGTATTGGTTGTGGAGATAGTACGTTCTACACGATCATTCTCCACGTCCATAAGCATTGCGCGTATTTCGTTGTTGTTCATAACGAGGTTATTCTTATAATTGAAATTATCATTTCTTCAGGAAACCATACTCATAAACCTTTGGTCGTATCTCCGAAGCAAGTACCTTGAGCGATTGGCGAAGATTGCCTATCAACTCGGTGTATCGTGCATCAGAACTTTCGCTGTTCATCTGTTCCTTGCCGCTCTTTGTAACCTTTACGCCTTGGAAATGAAGTCGGATGTCGTAAAGCGAAGCGTTAGGATTTGCATTAGGTTGAGCGTGATAATACTGCCAGAGTTCTCGACCTGCATCCAATACAGCCTTTGCCGACTCGCTAAGATGGTTTATTGGGATGTAGTCATCGGTTGTTTCTTCATCCTCAAACAATGACTGCTGAGTGTTCGGTTTCGCTTTCTTGGCATACTTACCATGCAGATAGTCGCTCATGAAATGACTCTCAAAGTTGTTCTGGGCATTGACTTCTGCCTCTGTAAATGGTATCCAGTGGTTAGTGCCATGCTGAGAGCTGATACGATTTTGACCATGGAATAGAGCAAAGATAAGACAGTTTGTTTGAAACTCAAAATCGGGTTTCCAACCATCATTGGGGAAGAGATATTGCTCGCGGTCAAGAATCCAACTAACTTCTATTGCTTGACGAATTGCAAGATAAATTGCCATCTCACGAACATTGTCACGCGTTATTTCTGCATAAAAATGATTGTGGATATCGTTAGGCGACAATTGGCTTGCGATGTATATACCAAGGTTATTCTGAACATTGGTACCATTCATGCGAACGAAACCAATTTTTTCGTTTACCTTATCATAGTATAATCTCAGCCATTCTATAACATTACGATCATGTATATAAGAATAAATACGTTTGGTTCCAACAAGCTCCCCTTCCTTATTGTATATAGAGGATGTAGTTTCTTCAAAAACTTCATTTTCTGCTGTATGCCAAATAAAGAAGCCAATAGGGAATTGCCCCTTCACATTATCAAAAGTGTCTGCTGGAACTAAAAAATTTCGACCGAGCTTCGCTCGGAAGACCTGTCGGAACTCGCGGAAGTTCGGTGCTTGGAGAATTTTCAACTTTGAAAATTCTGCAAGCACCGATGAAGGGAGTTCATAGTAAACTCGAATAAAGAATTGAGCGAACAATTCTCTACAGGCAAGTCCCATACTCTTTTTATATTCACGATACACGTACGTATCAGCAGCCACACCGCTTTTATTCTCGCCATTCCCACTCCTCTGACGGGCATTTCCTGCCTCCGCATACGGAGGATTAATATACACCACCAGTTTCTTGCGCCTCTCAGGATCGTTCACAATCTGACGCAATCCTTCAGGCAGCTTGTCGAAAGAATCATTGAGAAAGTCAAACTGAAACACATGGCTCTCCAATAGGTTTGCACCTTGACCATTGCTGCTGTTGTCGTTCATGCGCTTTATGCGGTCGTGCATCACGTCCACGTCTGCCTTGTCAAGTGTTGATGCCCAAATGTTGTATTTGTTTGTAAGACCAGCAAGCAGATTTCCCGTACCGGCTGCACAGTCCCAGATATAGTATTCGTCCTGCCAATCCTCGCCAAGCTCCATGGCAAGATACTGCTGAGAGAGTTCTACCCATTGCTGAGGGGTAAAATATGAGCCTTTGCGCTCGCGTACATCCTGCGACACAAGCAGGTCACGACGCTCTACGATGTAATCCCAGTATTCACGCTTCGGAGGACGGTTGTAGCGTTGCCAAAACTCATGGTGTGCCTTTTGCTTGTCTGTAAACGGTGCAGACGAAGAAGAGAAAAGCCCCGTCTGGGTGTCTATGTGGCGTGCAAGCTCGTAATGGTCGGCACGCAGAAGGACATATAGCTTTTCGCGTAATGTAAGGTTGTGCTCAGACAGTATGTCGGCAAGGTAGAAGTCGGCATCAATGATTCCGCTCTTGCTAACCAATTCCCAATTCACGGCAATGGTTGGCTTCACCTGCTGACACCATTTCTGGTATATGGCAGTGAAGTTGTTCTTGTTTATGCGTACCTTTGTCTGGCGACTCTTGCCAACAATGAAGTTGTTGCGAATAAAATGACGCAATTCCTTCTCGTCTTCATCAAAGCGATATTTTACGGCTCCACTATGCAGCGTGTCGCTTACAAGCTCGTATAGCTGCTGAAACTCCTTCGTCTGATGGTCGGAAGGCGTAACGTTCCAGTTGAAATCATTCTGATAAAATACATCCAGCACAGTGTTGTATGGCACAAAGGCAATCTTCTCGGCATCAAACGCTCCGAGGAAGGCAGGTGGAAGGTGGCGGTCGAAAGTGCGAGCCTTGCCTATAGTGAGGATGAGTTGAACGAAAGATTCCCAAATATCCTGTTTTGTTCCCTTCTTTGCTTCTGCCCAAAGTAAACTTTCTGTCTCAAAGAGTTGAGGTCCATTGCCCACAGGAACAGACACACAGAAGTCTATTTTGCCAACAATCTGTGTCGTGTCATAGCGTTGGAACCAGTCCTTAGCTACCTTGTTCTTCAATTCCTCTTCAAGTATGTTGCCGTAGTATGCCATGTTTTATTCTCGCTTATTGTTATTGATTACTCTTTTCCTTCTCTTTCCTCAACTCACTCAGCGTCTTGCCCTCATAACTAAAGTACTTAGGACCTTGGTAAGCCCCTGAGGTATTTTGCTTCTCTTCTGGCAGGAACTCACGGGTGAAGGCCGAGAGCGACCATAGGCGACCTTGGTATTCGACTTTATCATCAGATGCCACGGTGACAGGTAGGTTCAGTTCATCGAAGATAACGGTGTCGCCAACTTTCAAACCAACCATGTGGAATTTGAAGGCAGGCTTTTGAGCTCTGCGTTCCTTTTCCTTGCTGTCTGCTTCTATCTTCTTATCCTCTTCCTTGCTCTTGCTGATGACGGGTTTACCGTCAACATAAACTGCAAGTTCTGCATCGTCAAGTAAGTCGGCAATGTCGCGCATGATGTCGAGGGCTACAGATGGAGCAATGTTGAAGAACTCGCGATTCTGACGGATGCGCAGATCGGTCAAACGGTCAATCTGCTTATGAATTTGCTTCTCCACCTTATCAAACTTCAAGGTCTTCAAAGTAGCATAAATCTCGAACGGTAAAGGGACAGCTGTATTGTCAAGTTCTTTAGAGCGCACATTCACAGGACGCGAACTCTTGCCAATTTTCACCCAATCCTCGCGAAAAGAAGGGTTCGTGAGTATGTAAACGTAGCCTTTGTTATCTTCCATTTTTTCTTTATTTTTGAATGCCATTTTTTTCGTTCAGCGTAAACACCTTTCCATTATGCTTCTGTTGCTATCATTCCATGGCACACATGCTTATACAGCATATTCTCTTCCTTGACCAGAATGTCTTAGGATGGAATGCCTGGTTGTTCGAAGGTACCGTGTTCATGACCAAACCTTATTTTTATTAGTATGTGTGCAAAATTACTAAATTTTCATCTAATTCAAGATAAAAGTCTGGGAAATTATTGCTACATCAGCGATTTTATTGCCAAATCACATAATTCAAGGCAGTTCTGGATACAAAAACACAGAATCCGTGGTTTTGCACACCTACTTAATGCAATAAAAAAAATGTGTTTTTAATAATGGTGAGGAAAACTCTTGCATGTTTCAAGAAAATTGATTAATTTTGCACACGCAATGAAATTTATAAAAAGAAACGAAATGAAGACGAGACATTATTTATTTGTATTAATCAGTTTGTTATGTATGCTGCCAAAGTGCGCACATTCGCAGAACTCTGGAGAGAATGTTATAGAGTTCTTTTCTAACAATACGATACTTGAGGATGACCCTAAGCAGCAAACGTACAACATCACTATCTTTTCACCCGACGGCAAATGGAAGATGCAGCTGAACTACCACTCAGACAATATGTTTGGTACCTTCGGCAACGATGACTTCGATCTTAGCGGTAGTGGTAAGAACTACAACTTTGTCCGTAATCCAAAAAACGACATGGTGTTCTATTCCTTTACGGACATGAACGTCAGCGTTACTGATGAGGGTACGCTGTATCGTGTTAAGGCAAACTGTCTTGCCAGCAACAAGACACGATTTCTTGTAGAGGCCACCATTGATGCACCAAAACCAAAGGAAACACGCACGGACAATCTGGGCTATGCTCGAGTAGAGCGAAATGATTTCTATGGCACATGGGCTATATATGCTGAGAACGACAACTACAAGTTGGGCTATGGAGTCACGGGCGAGGACTTACTGGGTACCTTCTATCGTGCTGATATGCTGATGCCGGAACTATATGACAAGAAGGCAGGTAAGAGTGTCAATGTCCTGACAGCCACTTCGTTGCATACTAAAGACGGGGATAATACGAACATGAAGATAGACATCCTTGGCGATGATCTGGTGATGTATTCCCTGACAATGTTCAATGGTCCGTATAATGTAGAGATCACTGGCGAGAAGACGATAGAGATTCATGGTGCTGTGGTGCAGGATCTGACAGAGATGTACGGCTGCTACCAGTTTGGTGGAACTAATAACGAGTATGGCGTGTCACTTGCCATCAAGCCTGAAGTGCTGGAGTCTAAGCGTGCCTCATGGACTTATGATGACTTTGTGATGCAGTACACCAAACTCATTACCATGAGCGACCAGGCTGCCATTGATATCTATGACATAAACGCCAATGCCATCACTACAGACGATGGTTTGATGCTGAAGGCTGATATTACCAGCATGGCTGGCATACTGTATCATGTAAACATGTACTTGGATGCAGGCGATGTGATGCCTGAACCATCAGAGACGGTGAACATCGACTTCGGTCACGTCAGCATGATTGACTATACAAAGGGAGTGGGTACTGTCGGTATTGGTGCCTTCCTGCAGGACAAGTACCAGATGCGATTCTACCTTAACACCTATGAGTTAGACGGCAGTTTCAGCAACAGCGACTTTAACCTTGACATGTGTGACATGATGGTTGTAGGCGGTGAGACATTCGTCTTCCACGATGGCAAGTACATGAAGGCAACGATGGAGAAGCAAGGAGACAGGATACTGATTACCGCTGACATGCTGTGCGTTAACGATGTGCTGTATCATGCTACGATGTACATTGACGAGATGAAGTGTCTTGAGGGTGGCAAATACTCAATTGGCTTGCAGGATGATCACATGGTGTCTATCCTCTATGGTACGGGAACCATCGACAACGAATTCCTGTTGCAGTTCCAGGACTTGGATAATGTTCGTGATGAGAATGAAGACATAGTTGGCGACGGTCACTGCTTCTCGTTCTACTTTGCCAACACAGGCAACAGCATTGGTGGCAGTTACGGTTACTCTGCCGGCACCCTTGCCGATGATGTATATCACACATTCTACGAGAATCGTTGTGAGGTGCGCATCGCTCCTGTTGCCGGCACACTGTCGATAGAACCTATTGAGGAGGTGATAGCAGAGCTTGATCTCTTTAAAGTGAAGACATATATATATAATGTTGAATTCCAGTTCGTTGGTCAGAACAATGCCATCTATGAGGGCGAAGGTGACAACTTCCTCGTTTGTATAGACGAGGATGGTTATTTGCAAGACATGGATGAGCAGTTGACTGGCATCTTAAAGCAGCAACTGGACGAGAAGGGCTATCGTGTGCGCAAGGTGCTGAAGGACGGTAGGATCATCATTGAGAAAAAAGACAAAGTCTTTGACATACAGGGACGTCCGCTCTTTTAAGAGTATAGTGTTTTCAAGTATAGTGTATAAAGTGTAGAGTATAGTGTGGAAAAAAGATTTACGGCAAGTGTCTCATTAATGAGATGCTTGCCGTAAATCTTATAGTCCTGCGAAGTATGTCTTCAATGCTTCAACATACTTCTGCATGGCATCGCGACCAGTGTCCGTCATGCGACAGATGGTTCTGGGCTTGGCTCCAGAACTATCTGTCTCTTTTATTATATAGCCAGCTGTGGTCAGTTTGTCCAACTGTACGCTGAGATTGCCGGCGGTGGCTTCGGTCTTCTCTTTCAGATAGACAAAGTCGGCCTCCTCTACGCTCAGCAGAATGGACATGATGGCAAGGCGCAGCTGACTGTGTAACAGTGGATTAAGTTCTTGCATGATTATGCGTTTTGCTTCTTCGACTTATGGTTAAGATAATGTCCAGGGATGACGAGGGTGATGAACAGTGATATAGCCATCACAATAGGCCATTTGATTGTTACGATAGGACCTACGCAACATAAGTCATGCAGGAATCCTAAACCGATGATGATGCCAAACATTCCGCATGTCTGAAGCACTTTTTCCTTCAGAATAACACCAGTGCTGTATGTTCCTATGCCAGGCAACAAGAGTCCAAGAAGGAACATTCCTGACCATCCTTCTGCCTTGTTCCAATCCATTAAGCACCATACGGCGTATGCTGCGAATACGCCAGAGAGGCATGCCCAGATGCTGTTGGTGCTGCTTGCAGAGTAAGTTGACGGACCATTGTACTTCTTCTTAAGGCGGTTAGCGTTTAATCCTGCTATAATAAAGCCTAAGAGAGGTATTGAAAAGTACAGCCATCCCCACTTGCCGCCTCCGGCAAAATAGGCCATTGCCACTACTGACAGCGAGCATATCACGCAGAGATATCCCCAAATAAGGAATGTATCACCACTACCTATAGCTGAGTCTTTTTTTGTCTGCTGTATCATTTGAGAGATGATCTCCAGACTTTCCTGCTCCGTAATCTTTTTTTCTTCCATTTTCTTTTTCGTTGTTTGCGACACATCGCGTGATGCATCAGGTTTATTACTTGGTTTATTTTGTAAACCATCGAGGTAAAAAGAGAAGCAAGGAGTCCGGTTCTCACTTGCTTTAAGCTAGCATGATACTCTTCTCACACTAATGATTTCTGGTGCAAAGGTAATATAGTTTATTTTATAAACCAAAGAAAATACAGGAAATTAGCAATTATTTAACTTTAGTTTACAAAATAAACCATATTGGTAACTAATCAGTACCTCATCAGTAAGGACCTATGAATAATGGATGCTGAGTAGATACCGATATTGTATTGTTGATATTTTGCATATGTATCTTACCATTCCTATGACGTTTTTTTACAGAGAACAAAACCAGACGGGGCCAGTACTTACTATGAATTACTCCAGTACTTGCTACGAATTACTGCAGTACTTGCTACGAATTACTCCAGTACTTGCTACGAATTACTCCAGTACTTGCTACGAATTACTCCAGTACGAATAAATATTTATCTTCGAACTCACTTCTTTCTATAATTTTTACTTGCTTTGAATCATTTCCACTCCCCTTTTTTTGTCAGTTAAGAAAAAAACAGTAACTTTGCAATCGCAGACACTCCTCGTAATGCTTTATGTAGGAAAGGAACTGCGTTACTGTAAACATAAACCGATAGAAAACGAATGAAAGCAATACTAAAACTCACGCGACCTTACCAGTGGGTGAAGAATGTCTTCGTCCTGCTGCCATTGATATTTGGCGGTTCCCTGCTTGATGCCTTTGAGGTCTATCAGGCTGTCATTGCATTCATGGCATTCAGCTTCATCGCCTCTGCCGTCTATTGTTTCAATGACATCATCGATGTGGAAGCAGACCGCAGACATGAGGAGAAGCGACATCGCCCCATTGCCTCCGGGCGTATCTCTGTAGCTCAGGGCTATTGCATCATGGCTGTTTGCGTGGCGTTGTCGTTTGGCGCGTGTATGCTACTGCGTGACAACGTGGAACTGACTGCCGGTGCTATCGGATCTTATCTCGTCATGGAGTTGCTCTATTGCCTTTGGCTGAAGCGTTACGCTGTCATTGATGTGTGCATCCTTTCAATGGGTTTCGTGCTTCGTATCATCACAGGCGGATTTGCCACCGACATCACACCATCCCATTGGCTTGTCATGATGACGTTCCTTCTTGCTCTGCTCATGGCTTTCGGAAAGCGCCGCGATGATGTGATAAAATACATGAATACAGGCATTGCCCCTCGTCACAACACCAAACGCTACAATCTTGACTTCATCAATCAGGCCATTACCGTCAGTGCTTCCGTCACTCTCGTCTGCTACATCATGTACACCGTTTCGCCTGATGTGCAGCAGCGTCTGCACTGTAGCTATGCCTATCTCACTACTTTCCTCGTGGTGTTAGGACTCTATCGCTACATGCAACTCGCCTCTGTAGATGGTAAGAGTGGCGATCCGACAAAGCTTGTGCTTAGTGACCGACTGCTTCAGGCAGTGCTCGCAGTATGGCTGTTATGCTTCATCGTCATGATCTATGGATAATTCTTAATGCATAATTCATAATGCATAATTCATAATTAAAGAGTTTCGCAAAACTCATCCAGCAGGTCCATTAATCGTTAAACCTTAAAAAGAAATGACGCAATTCTTTGCATCCGACTTTGATGGTACTCTCACTACCTCCGACTCCATGTTCCGTATGCTGCGCTTTCACCGTGGCACCGCATGGCTTGTCCTTAATCTTCTGCTTCTATCTCCTATGATTATTGCCATGAAGGTCGGGCTGTGTTCAAACCATCGCGTAAAGGAAATACTTCTCTATCGATGCTTTGGGGCGATATCAGAGAGTGGATTCCATGAACTGTGCCAACGTTTCGCACTTGCCAACCGTGATATTCTGCGCAAGTCATTGTACGATAATCTGCTGCAAGAGCAACAGCATGGAGCAACCGTTGTTGTCGTTAGTGCAAGTCCTGAGCCATGGGTTGCAGCCCTTGTGCCAGAGTTTCATGTTGTAGGCACTAAGTTTGGGTTCAAGGATGGGAAGTTTACAGGTCATTTCCTTACACCTAACTGCTATGGCCCGGAGAAAGTAAAGCGACTCACTGATGAGTTTCCTGAACTTCAGCAGCGTCGCAGTAACTACCACATCACTGCCTACGGCGATTCGCGTGGCGACCGTGAACTTCTCGCCTTTGCAGATGTAGGCATAAAGATTAAATGAAGAATGAAGAATTTGCTACCGCTGTTGGTTCCGAATAAGATTCCTAACTCCTAATTCCTAACTCCTAATTCCTAACTCCCCTAACCTCTAATAATGTCTCTCGCCTTTCTCATATCAGCCCATACCGACGCACCACAGTTACAGCGGTTGGTGCGTGCCCTTCCGTCCTCCGCCCATTGCTTTATCCATGTCGATAAACGTGTGGACATTACGCCGTTTCTTAACGCTTTGTCTGACGAAAACGTCACATTCGTGAAGGATAGGGTAGAAGTGGTGTGGGGCAGTTTCAGACAAGTGCGCTACCAGATGGCACTCATTCAGGCAGTACTCAGTAGCGGACGCGAGTTCGACTTCCTTGTTAGCCTTAGCGGATTGGATTATCCTGTGCTCAATGCCGATGATCTTGAGCGCTTCTTTGAGCAGAACAAAGGGCGCGAACTGTTGCAAGGCGTTGACCTTACGTGCCAACCAACTGACTCGCCAACATGGAGACTGTATGGTTCTCACCGCTATCTTGGCGAGAAACCGTGGCCATACGGCAGCGTAGGCAGTAAGTTTCGTGTGTCTTTACGAGAGATAGCATGGCACTTAGGAATACGCAAACCTCTGACCTTCACGGCCCGCGGTCAGGAGTATCGCCTTCATAAAGGTTCTTCATGGTGGGCCATCAGCATGTCTTTGGCACGTTATGCCGCTGACACCTGGCAGCATAATCCAGACTATTGCCGCTACTTCCGCGACAGTTTCGGTTGCGACGAAACTTTCATCCATACCCTTGCGTTCAACTCAGACGTCTTCCGCGATAAGTGCATCCATACCGATGGCACCTTCCGCGATCTGGAACAGGTTACGCCTCTTACCTACATACACTACAAACCAGAGATAAAGATTCTGACAGCTGATGACTATCAGACCATCATTTCCAGCGGGAAGGTGTTCTGCCGTAAGGTGATAAGTGGCGAAAGCGATGCCCTTGTCAGTATGTTAAGCAACCCCCTCCCAACCTCCCTGAGGGGAGGAGAATAATGCGAGGTGTCTCCTTCCCAATAGAGAGGGAAACCGTAGTGCGTAATACCTAATTGTAATTGATTTTACTTCCCCTAACTTCCTCTATATTAAGGTGGGTTCTATTAATTACCACCTTAGGTTTTCATATAACAATGAGTTCAGCGTTTTGTCATCTTTCGGACTCTTTTCGGCTCAAAGTGTCAGTTTACTCGGTCACAATGCCCGCATTGCTCCCTCCCTCACTAACACTTTGATCTCGAAAATAGCCTCGAAATATGACAAAGCTAATTAATA
>JAZUKC010000192.1:0-9652 GCA_045643065.1 Prevotella sp. | reverse complement strand
ATGCTTTCCGAATGCGCAGAATCACCACCAGAATACACGGAAAAACAATAGATGGGGCTTATCAATACTACAAATATAGCCCAACTCCTTATATTCAAGGGGTTGGGCTAGGTGATTTACGGTTTAGCGGACAGTAATAATATCTTATAATTATGTTATTAGAAATGTTCCGCTTGCAAAAATACGAAAAAAACATGAAAGTACCAAATAATCAGGCAAAAAAACTAAATATGCACCCTCCATGTTACGAAAGGACATGATAAAGTAAAGGCTCGCACCAATGAAAACCGGTGCGAGCCTTTTCAATGTATTCTCCCCTTGGGAGGTTAGGATCTTTATTCTACTGTACAGCAGATGTTCTCGCTGTCACGACGGCAAGGATAGAGCTTGATTGTCGTGCCTACTGCAGAGAGGTTTTCACCATTGCCTACAAGGTTAGCAGTTGTGCCACCGAGGTTGATGTCCCATGAGTTGTTTGCTGTGAACTTCCAACCGTTAGCATTTACGCCAGCGCCAGTCTTCACGAAGCAGAGGTTCTCAGCATCCCATGTCATCTGCTGAGCATCGTCGGCAGCGTTCCATCCGTTGAAGTCGCCTACGAGGTTCATGTTCTCAATCTTTGTTGCCTCATACTTCATGTTAACGAGGTCAACCTTAACGTAGTAGAGAGCAGCTTCGTCGCCAAGCCAGAGGTTGCCAGCGCCACCGTCGTCAGAGAGTGAGCGTGAGTCAGCACCCCAACCGTAGTTCTTGTGGTTCCAGTCGGCAGCAGAAGTGAACTTGAATCCACCACCAACATAGATGTAACCCTCATAGATGCCATCGTACTTAGCTGACTCGATGCGTCCGCAAGCAGTGTGGTTCCATCCGTTTGTATCGCCTGGAACCCAGAGGAAACGGTCGAATGCGAGGTACTCATACTTCCATGTCATGTTCATCATGTCGAAGCTAATCTTTACGAACTTAGCATCAGCATTGCCAGGGATAAAGAAGTTGCCGCCAGCGTTGTGCATGAGGAACTTGCCGTCCTCGTCAGAACCGCAGAGACACTCTGACCAGTCGCCACCAATACCTGACTCAGGAGTAATCTTGAACTCAATGTCAGAGCCATCAGAAGGGATGAGGCATGTGAATACAGGGTTAGCATAAACATCGCCACCGCCGTTAGTGAGCATAAGTGACTTGTCAGCGTTGTTCCAACCGTTAGGAGTACCAGTAACGTAGTAAGCACTCTCGATTACTGGAGCCTGTGGTTTAACAGTTACGTTGAACTGATTTGATGTGGCAGTCTTGATAGAAGACACACCGTCATAAAGCCACATCTCTACTGTAGCAGGAATCTGGCTGTCAACAGGACGAAGGATACCATTATCAGTAAGATACTGGCTAAGTTCCTTAACAAGCATCTCGCCATTGTATGAAAGGTCATACTTTGAGTTGCCGAGATTAATCTTATAGACAGGATGGAAACCTTCCTTAGATGCTGTCGGAGCCTTTATATCGCACACTTTGATATCTGACTGCTCTTCATCAATGGCAGCCATATCAATTACTCCGACCTCTGATACGCTACCGTCGCCAAAAGCAACAACGGTAGGTTCAGGATTTGTCTGTGGGTCTGCCCAGTCCTCGAAGTTCTCGTTACATGCTGTAAGAGTTCCGATGCAGGCGAGGCCGAATAATATTTTCTTTATCATTGTTTTCTTTTGTTTATTCGAATATTCGAGTTTTCGATACATCGATTGCTCGAATATTCGATTGTTTGGTTATATATAATTATTCAACTACAGCATGTGGTTTCTCGTCAGCACGCTCAATGTAGAGCTTAATGACAGAACCCTCAGCGGTGAGGTTAGGACCGTCCTGCTCAAGAGCATCAAGAGTACCACCGAAGTTGAAGTCCCAAGCGTTGTCACGAGCAAACTTCCACTCGCCAGTGACGCCACCGTCGATAGTTGCCTTGAGGCAGTGGTCGGCAGTGTCGTATGTCATGTCAATGATGTCGCCATCACCAACCTTCCATGAGTTGAAGCCACCAACGATGCCCCACTTAACAGGAGTAACGAGGAGTTCGCCTGTAGAAGGAGTAACCTCTACCCAGCACATTGAACCTGCACCTGTGTAAGCAATGTTGCCACCGCCACCATCACCGAGGTCGATGTTCTCTGTTGTTGATGTGAACGAGCCATTGTTGAGCTCGCCATCATTCCAGTTGTTGTTAAGAGTGAACTTAAACTCGCCCTCAAGGTAAGCGTAGCCCTTATAAGTCACGCCATCCTCAGAGATGAGCTTAGGACATACGTCGTGTGCCCAACCATTGCCTGCACCAGGAACCCAGAGGTAAGAGATCTCTACAGGTTTAGCAGTAACGTCAATCCACTCAGAAGGGAGAAGATTGAGAGGCTGAGTGTTGCTGACAGCGAGCTGCTTAGCATTGCCGAAACCATCAACATACTGTGCAACGATGCGTACGAGCACCTGCTGTGCTGACTCCTGACCTTCCTCCCAAATGAAAATCTCGTTGAGAGCACGGTTGAGTTCTTCAGCAGGAAGAACACCTTTAGCAGAAGAGTGAGGAGTAGCGAGAGTAGCATAGTCATGCTCGCCGATGGTGCCGATATTGCCATCAGCATCAGTTGCCTCTGCGAGAGCCTCTGCAAACGACTTCTTGAAGCTACCATCCTTAGAAACCTGTGCCACGTAACGGAAACCGTAAACACCTGCGGTGCCGAGAGGAGCATTATTGTTTGTAAGCACTGGCTGATTCCATGTCAGTTCCACACCATTTGACCCAGCAAGGTCAACGAGGGCAGCGCCTATCTCTGGAGCATTGAGATGGAATGTCACATCGCCACTGGTGTTGAGCACAGGGTTTGAGTCCCTGTCATCCTCACAAGCAGAGAACAGGACGATACCCATCAATGCCATTAAAGCTGTCTTAAATATATTTTTCATTGTTTTCTGTTTTTGGAATTTTTCAAGGGAGCCTGACTTCATTGTCATGTTGTTGACTCCCAAATTATGCATTACGGGTTATGCATTATTAATTCTGAATGAAACCATTGGCTGTGATTACAACAGATGGGATAGGGAAGAACTTCTGGCCAGCGAACTTACCGAAACGGATAAGGTCTGTACGGCGATGGCCTTCGAAGTAGAACTCACGTGCCCACTCGTCAAGAATCTCATCAAGTGTGTATGATGTCTTTGTCTGAGCGTGAGCACGGCTGCGGAGCTCGTTGATAGCACTTGCAGGCTTGTCTTTCTCGGTATCCTTAGCTACGCCGTTGTTAAGGCGTGCTATTGCCTCTGCATAGATGAGGTAAGCCTCTGCCTTGCGGAGAATGAAGAAGTCCATATCGGTGTAAGTAGCAGACTTGGTAGCACCATTGTCTGAACGCCAGTTGTTGAACTTGGTTGTGGCATAACCATTCTTGAAGACACCTGGGTCAGTGTTCTCATACTGGCGGTCAACACCGTCGAAGAGAGCACGGTCGTCCTTCTTCATGTTTGTCATCTCCCATGCATATACATGGTCGTCATCAGTGATGTTGAACTTCTTCAACAGCTCTGGGCGAACACGGTTACCACCCCATGCCTGGTCAGTGTTGTTTGTTGCGTTGATGTCAACTGGGTTAGCGTGAAGGTCGCCATCGAAGGTTGAAGCAACGAGGAAGAGAGACGAACACCAGCTCTGCGACTTCTCGCCATCCTGCAGAATAGGGAAGATACCCTCCTTAGCAGCACTTGATTCGCCATTGTCTGCCATGAACAACATCTGGTAAGCCGACCACTGGTTAGCACCAACTTTGTTCAGTTCGTATTTTGAGTTCATTACCTTCTCTGCATATTCTGCAGCCTTATCCCACTGAATGCCAGCACCGTAGGTCTGAGCATTGAGATAGAGACGTGCAAGAAGCATCCAGCATGCCGCCTTATCTACACGACCGTAGTTAGGGTTAGAAGATGTCTTTGGCTCTGCGTCAAGCAAGTCAGGCTCAATTGCGAGGAGCTCCTTAACAAGCCAATCGTAACAATCGCTATAGTACATCTGTACAGGAGCAGCAAGAGGCTTCTCTGCGAAAGGAACACTTCCCCATGCGTCCATTATCAGATAATACTGGAAAGCGCGAAGATAGCGAGCCTCGGCTGTCATTGTCTTGTCATAATCGCCTGCCTGCTCGATGTACTGGTTGCAGTAAGAGATACCAGTAGTCAGACGAGCGTAGTAGCCGTAAAGCATTGGGTGCTGGTCGTTGCAGGTATTGTTGACGAAGTCAGAGATACCAGCATCACCCCAGCCGCAGATTGCTTCGTCGGTAGTAAGCTCATTAGAGTTCCAGAGCTGACGTACGAGACCTACGGTACCACCATCGAATCCATCGATGTCAACCTCATTGCCACCCTGGTTGCCCTGCATGGCAAAGTTTGCGTAGCACTTGTTCAGCAAGCCCTCTGGGGTAAACTCAAGATCCAGATTCGGATCGATAGGAGTCACGTCCAGGTCGCCTACGCATGATGTCAGTCCTGCAGAGAGCACGAGTGCAGCAGCAGGAAGTATATTCTTTATGAATCGTATCATGATTGTTTGATCTGTTTCTATGGGTTAAAAGTTCAGGTTAAGACCTACGATGAATGAGATAGGACGTGGATACATGTTGCTATCGATACCACTTGGACACTCTGGGTCGAGGCCCTTGTAGTTAGTAAATGTAGCTACGTTGTTTACGGTAGCGTATGCACGGCCTGCAAGTCCCTTGTAGCTGCCGCCCTTGAAGAGGCTGTCGAAGCTATAGCCGAGGGTGATGTTGTCGAGCTTAATGAACGATGCGTTCTGCACGTAGTAGTCGGTAAGCTTAGCAGACATCTCGTCGGTCTGGAAGTTCTTGTCGAGTGTAGAAGGCATACGGTTTGACATGTAGTTAGACGATGTCCAGATGCTTGCCTTCGAAAGATTGCTGTAAGACTGCTCTACATTATTATATACATAGTTGCCGAAGCTGCCGCGGAGTGAGAAACCGAGGTCCCAGTTCTTGTATTCGAGACGTGAGCTGAAGCCCATTGTCAGCGGAGCAGAAATCTGCTTGTAGAGGTAACGGTCAGAACCTGTGATCTTACCGTCGCCATCGCGGTCAACGACCATGTTCTCAACAGGCTTGCCGTTCTCGTCATATACCTGCTGATATACATAGAACGAGTTAGCAGGATAGCCTACCTGATTAGCCATACCGTAGTTACCGGTACCGCCACCCATGTTAGGACCTGTCTCAACAGGAGCACCGCCATCGCTTACACCTGCAAGGTCAGTAATCTCGTTCTTGTTGTATGTGATGTTGTAGTTAACTGTCCAGAACCAGTCCTTTGTCTGAACAGGCTTTGCCTCGATAGCAACCTCGATACCATCGTTCTGCAGAGAACCGATGTTCTGCCAGCACTTGTTGCGGAAAGCAGTCATGATTGGAGCTGGAGCATAGTTCAGAAGGTCTGATGTAGCGCGGTGATAGTAGTCAACAGAGAGGTTCAGACGGTTCTTGATGAAACCGAGATCGATACCTACGTTAGTTGTCTTTGTGGTCTCCCACTTAAGCTCTGGAGTGAAGTTGTCTGGACGATAGAGCGAACCATCGCCGAAGATTGGATAGAGCGAGCCTACGCCCTGGTTCTTTGAATATGTTGCAATCCAGTTGTAGTCGCTAACGCCTTCCTGCTGACCGGTCATACCCCAGCCGAGGCGAACCTTTGCTTCAGAGATAGCATCAACGTTCTTGAGGAACGATTCGTTCTTTGCCTTCCATGCGAAAGCGAATGAAGGGAATGTTGACCAGTGGTTCTTGAAGCGTGAAGCACCGTCGCGACGAACTGTAGCAGTGAGCATGTAGCGGTCGAAGGCTGTATAGTTCAGACGACCGAAGAACGAAACGAGGTAGTTCTCTGTCTTGTATTCAGAAGAGCTTGGCTCATGTTCCTTGCCTGCAAGGTTCTTATCGTTGTTTGTAGAAGGATAGTAACCTGTCCACTGGCTTGTTGTATGGCGCCAGAAGTGCTGCCACTCGTAGCCGACCATTGCGTCAACATGCTGTGTCTCAGCGAAGTCCTTGTAGTACTGAGCGTATGAGTTGAAGGTGAGATTACGCTTTGTAATCTTCTCCCAACCATGGCTACCGTAGTAGATAGCGAGAGCAGAAGAAGGCAGAACGTCTGTCATCTGCTTACCCTGTGAGAGGTCTGCACCACCTGTTACGTGCAGGCGGAGGTCCTCAAAGCCATGAATCTTATAGTCGAGCTCTGCTGTACCGATGAAAGCATAGCTATTAGCGCGGTCGTCCTTGCTCTCAAGCATGTCGAGTGGATTCTTTGGAGCGAGGTTGTTGTAAGTGTCCGACCAGTTGTCGTCCTTAAGCGCTGAACCTGGCGATACCCACTGGAAGTAGCCACCGAAGTTATTGAGCATCTGCTGAGGATTGCCTCCGAAGTAGTCCTTATGATACTGCGATGTGTAAGCATGTGGGTCCTGTGTTGGGTCGAAGGCTACTGCTGCGCCTACTGCACCACCGTCAGCGTAGGTAGAATGAGCATACATTCCCTTTGCGTTGAGGTTCATGGTGAGGTGATCCTGCAGCAGAGAAGGGTTCAGATTGACAGCGAGAGTAGTACGCTGGAAGTCAGAAGTCTTCAGAGTACCCTGCTGATCGGTGTAGCCGAGAGACACACGGTAAGGCAGATTCTTAGCAGCACCGCTCAGAGTCACGTTGTGATCGTGAGAGACAGCAGTGCGGAAGATGAGCTTCTGCCAGTCGGTATTGGCTGTACCGAGTGCGTTAATGGCATTCTCGTAGTTAGGATCGCCATCATACTTCTCATGAATGAACTGGCGGAACTGATCGCCATCCATTACGTCAACATACTTCTGGTTGGCGCTGATGGTCATGTTTCCAGCGTAGGTTACAGTTGGCTTCATGCCCTTGCGGCCCTTCTTTGTGGTGATGATGATGACACCATTAGAACCACGCGAACCGTAGATAGCAGTTGCCGAAGCATCCTTCAGCACGTTGAACGACTCGATATCGGCTGGGTTTACCATTGACAGAGCGTTAGCAAGACCCTTGACACCGTTGTTGTCCATAGCCATACCGTCGATGACGATGAGTGGATCGTTAGAACCAGAGAGCGAAGAACCACCACGGATGCGAATCTTTGCGCCGCCGCCAGGGGTACCATCGTTTGAGTTTACGTTGACACCGGCAATCTTACCCTGCATCATGTCCTGTGCGTTCACGATGACACCCTTGTTCTTTGTGTCTGGTTTCATTGCCGTAACCGAACCGGTAAGGTCCGACTTCTTTGCAACACCGTAACCGATAACGACAACCTCGTTGAGGAGAGCCGCATCGTCCTGCAGTGTTACTTCTACTGTTGGTGCTGCCTTGACCGTAGCGGTCTGGAAACCAACTGAACTAATCTGGAGTGTAGCACCCTGCTGACACTTCAGCGTAAAGTTACCATCGAAGTCGGTAGCGGTACCGCCATCCTGTCCGACAATACGGACTGTGGCACCGATAACGCCTTCGCCGGTAGCATCTTTGACGTGGCCATTGACAGTAATCTGTGCAAAGGCTCCGACAGATAGCAAAAGCCCGAAGATGAGCATGAATGCTTTCTGCGGGATTCTCATAAATACCTGCTTCATTTGTTTTGATAAGTTAAGTTTAGTGTTATAATTTAATTGTGATTTCTTTGATGACCATTCGCCTCAGTACTCAATACGAATTACTCCAGTACTTGCTATGAATTACTCCAGTACTCAATACCAGTACAGACGTAAGGACTAACGTTGTGAAGTGTAACGCATGCTGCCTGACAATCAGTAACACCCTCTTTCTTGGGCGGATTAGTTATGTAACTTTCGCTTGCAAAATTACTAATATTAAATCAACTGCAAAATTATTTGACAATAAAAACAATAAACCGCAAGCGTAATCGTTTGCATTACATAAGGACCCCCTAACCCCCTTAAAGGGAGAATATATATAAAAAATAATGTATAACTTTGCAAACGATAACATAAAACAACAGTATTATGGACCAAAAGCAACGCATTACAATGAAGGATATTGCACGGGAGTTCGGGGTGTCGGTAGCGACTGTCTCGCGATCACTCAAAGATTTGCCCAGCATATCGCCCGCAAGGAGGGAGGCAATACAAAAGTTTGCCCAGGAGCATAGCTTCACTCCGAACTCAATTGCAAAGGACTTGCGCAACACGAAGATACGTCCGATAAAGATCATCGGCGTCATTATGCCCGAGATTGTGCATTATTACTTCTCGACTGTGCTTGACGGTATAGAGGAGGAAGCCAGCCGTAGGGGCTACAGAGTTATAGTAGCGCAGAGTCATGAGGAATATGAACGCGAGGTCAGGATATGCCAGTCAATGTACGAAAACCGTGTGTGTGGAATCATTGTCTCATTGGCTAAGGAGACGAAGCAGTACGACCACTTCGTGGAACTGCAGGAGAAGGGCCTGCCGTTGGTATTCTACGACCGCATCTGCCATGGCATTAACGCTTCGCGAGTGGTGGTGGACGACTACCAGGGTGTGTTCTCTGCCGTCAGCTACTTGATTGAAACGGGTTGCCGACGGATAGCATACTTCGGTGCACCGCTGCACATGGAGATTTCGAAAAACCGATACAACGGCTACAAGGATGCGCTCCTGAAGCATGGTTTGCCTGTGGATGACAGCCTGACGTATATCTGCGACAACTGTGAGGCTGCCGAAGAACTGACACCGAAGCTGCTCATGGCGGAGGATAAACCTGATGCATTCTTCGCCGTCAACGACGATACGGCAATCGGAATAGTGCATGCGTGCAACGCCAACAACGTGAGCATACCTGACGATGTGTCCATTTGTGGATTCTCGGATGGCTTCCGTGCGAAGGCATCCAGCCCAAGACTGACGACGGTTAACCAGCCTGGGCGCGACGTAGGGCGCGAAGCTGTGGACATTCTGCTATCGGAGGTGGAGGGAATACTGCCTGCTCACAAGGTGAACAAGCGCATTGTGCGTACCAGTCTGGTAGTGCGTGGCACGACGAAATAGTGCCTTTCACGTTCCGAATCATAGCCTTTCATCGTCCGTTTCGTAGCTTTTCATGCAGTAAAGACTGAGTAATTACGTTGTAAAGACTCAGTAATTACAGTGTAAAGACTGAGTAATTACACTGTAAAGACTGAGTAATTACAAGATGAATCAATACCGTTTGCATCGTGAATCGTTACTATTCGCATCGTGAATTGTTGCCGTTCGCGTTTTGTTCGGTTGCAGAACACGCCCTGAAAGGGCATCAGGTCCATAGCCCAGGGCATCGCTCAGGACTATGAACGCAGAGCGATTGCCCTTTCAGGTAGGGTGTTCAATATTAACATTTGTTGCGAGACACAATTATACTGCGGCTGAAGGCCGAGAATACATGTAGTCTAGGGCATCGCCCTAGGAAATGGTTATCCCGCAATTAAACGCCGCATCGCGGCACAACAGCAGACGCAACCAGTATTGTTATGCTGCGTTGCAGCGTAGATAGAAGGTATGTCACTGGTACCTAGGGCGTTGCCCTAGGCTACATGTGTTATCGCCCTTCAGGCGAACGGG
>JAZUKC010000191.1:0-2649 GCA_045643065.1 Prevotella sp. | reverse complement strand
AACAATTTCTCGTGCAAGAAAGAGTCGCTCATCACGCCAATCAATGAGCATTGGACAAGCGAAAACACCGAATATGGGCACATGGTTTGGATAAAGAACCACCTAAAATAAGAAATATTTATTAAATAAGAGCATTTTTTCGCGGTTTCGGATTGTTGGTAACAAAAAACTTTGTAACTTTGTAGCCATAAATCATACATCATAAATCGATAATCATAAATCGTATATCCCCTTGATGCTCTACATTATCATAATAGCCTTTGCAGCCGCACTCCTGCTTATCTCCACAGAACACATCACTGGAATAAACAGGGCTGCGGTTGCTGTCTTTTGTGCTGCGATAGGATGGGTGGCATACATCAGCTACGGAATGGATTTCGTGATGGCTGAGCATCCGTCGCAGTATCTCGACTTCCTCAATGGCGAGAAGAGCACTTCTTCCACCGTGAAATCGTTCATCTCCAACGACTTTTTCATTCCTTCCGTGGGACGAGCGGCAGAGCTGGTGCTTTATCTACTGGCTACGGTGACCATCGTTCAGATTCTTCAAGCCAACGGTTGCTTCGACGGATTGACAAGATGGATTCAGGATTCGTCGGCGAAGAAGATGTATTGGAAGATGTCGGTAGTGACATTCTTCGTTTCGATGAACATCAACAACCTCACGACGGCAATGCTGATGCTTGTCCTAATGAGATCTCTCATAAGCGAACAGCGCTACCGATTCTTCTTTGGCTGCATGATTGTGATAGCCGCAAATTGTGGAGGAGCTCTCACTGTAATAGGTGATCCTGTAGGTTTGACCTATTGGAACTCGGAGTATGTCTCTGCAACGACTTACTCGATGACAATGCTTGTGCCAGTGCTGCTTGTTTGGCTGTTACCTTCGTATATGATTTCGCGTAAGCTTCCAGGCAGAATACAGCGACCAATAGGTAGGCTTTTCCCATACAGAGGAAACGACACGATGCTTCGCGGTTGGCAGAAATGGTTGTTGCTCATCGTCGGCATCGGTGGCTTATGGCTCATACCAAGTTTCCGAAACTACACGAAGCTGAGTCCTTTCGTGGCTGCTCTTCTCGTTCTTTCCGTACTCTGGATATTCGACGAAATCGTGAATCGCCGACTGATAGCAAGTGGAAAGAACACCTCAAACCAGCGAATGCCACAGGCAATGCAATATACAGCCGTGCAGATGATGTTCTACATCTCGGGTATCATCCTTCTGGTTGCCGTTGTTCAGGAAACAGGTATCTTCAATACCGTTCCGAAATGGATAGAAAGCAACAGCGACAATGTTTGGGTGGTTGCCGTGGCTAGTTCGCTATTGGCATCAGTAACAGACACTTTCGCCATAGCAGAATGGTGCGGTGCGCTGCATCCAGTGGTAAATGCGATAGGGCAGGGCAGTATGAACTCAACCTATTGGATGGCTACAGCCTTCACTACGCAGATGGCGGGAAATCTCTTGCTCATCGGCTCATGGGCTGGTTTGACTCTTGTCCGCACAGAAAGGCTTCCTATCGGCTGGTATGCAAAGAATGTGATGTCATGGGTAGCATTAGCAATGGTTGCTGGCGTGGCTATCATATTATATGTGTAGCCCCCTAACCCCCGAAGGGGGAATTCTTAAATGATACTGTGCAAAAGAAATTAAAATAAATATTTAATCAATAAAAATAATCCCCAAAACTATTAAAAGTTCCCCCTTTGGGGGATAGGGGGCTTACTTTTGACTATGAAAATCAAGACTATCGGTATTCTTACTTCAGGTGGTGATGCACCGGGTATGAACGCGGCTATTCGTGCTGTCACACGCGCTGGTATCTACAACGGCTTCAAGATGAAGGGTATTTACCGCGGTTGGGAAGGTCTTATCAACAATGAAATCAAGGACTTTACCACAGAGAATGTTTCAGGTATCATCAACACAGGCGGTACAATCCTCAAGACTGCCCGTTCAAAGGACTTCATGACACCGGAAGGTCGCCAGAAGGCTTACGACAACATGGTTGCCAATGGCATCGACGCTCTCGTGGTAATCGGAGGTAACGGTTCGCTCACAGGTGCCAAGATCTTCGCTCAGGAGTTTGATGTTTGCTGCATCGGTTTGCCAGGAACTATCGACAACGACCTTTATGGCACTGACTCTACCATCGGTTATGACACTACAATGAATACCATCATGGAGTGTGTTGACCGTATTCGTGACACCGC
The DNA here is from genome assembly GCA_045643065.1 of Prevotella sp. GTDB lineage: Bacteria > Bacteroidota > Bacteroidia > Bacteroidales > Bacteroidaceae > Prevotella. The sequence goes on along the minus strand of JAZUKC010000191.1, from coordinate 432 downwards.
TTCATCCCACTCTCGAATCTTCTTCGTTGAGGTTATGGGACGTGACGCAGGCTTCCTGGCACAGAACTCAGCCATCGCTTGTGGTGCAGAAGCAGCCATCATTCCTGAGGAATCAACAGATGTTGACCAGTTGGCTCAGTTCATGGAGCGCGGTATCCGCAAGTCAAAGAAATCTTGTATAGTGATTGTGTCGGAAAGTCCTAAGTGTGGTGCTATGTACTACGCAGAACGTGTAAAGAAGGAGTTCCCTGAGTTTGATGTTCGTGTGTCAATTCTCGGTCACCTTCAGCGTGGTGGTCGCCCAACCGCTCACGACCGTATCCTCGCTTCTCGTACAGGTGTAGGCGCTATTGAAGCCATCATGCAGGGACAGCGCAACATCATGATTGGTATTCGCTACAATGAGGTTGTCTATGTGCCATTCTCAGAGGC
>JAZUKC010000190.1:0-2075 GCA_045643065.1 Prevotella sp. | reverse complement strand
TGTGCATCAACGGTTTGAGTTGCTCGCTGAGTTCCTCAGGGCTGATTCCTAACACCGAGAGGCGGTTGGCAAGGTCGGGGAGGTACTCCCTGGCAAATTCCTCGCGTGCCTTCCTGAGGATTCTGCGCTTTGCTCCCTTGCAGACGAAGTAGCCCACTCCGCGCTGGAGGGTTATGATGTTCTCGCTCTGCAACCAGTCGTAGGCACGCATCACAGTGTTGGGATTGACCTGTATGTTGGCTGCATATTCACGTACCGAGATGATTCTCTCGCCTTCGGGATAGACGTCGGTCATGAGCTCGTCACAGACTCTGTCGATTATCTGTTCGTATATGGATTTCTGTTCCTTGAATTTCATAGACTTCAGTGATTATCCGTTAGTGCATGAAACGGCTGGTTACCTGCATCTTCCTGAAACTCCTGACCCCCCAGATGCACAAGGCAATGAATATGACGGACACGACAATCATGCATATCAGCATCAGATTGATTGTATAGTGGTCCTCTCCTCTCCATCTGTGATGCCAGACACAACTGTCGATGTAGTCAACGAAGGTTGTAAATATCAACGCGTACAAACAGGCTACAATGGCACTGATGTAAAATTTATTCACTTTGCAGCTCGACACGAGCATTACTGCTGCAGGAATTGCATGCAGTCCTAATAGCATAAAGATTCTATGATATATAAAATAAGGTCGGAACCATTCCGCGACACCAGGACTTATAGTAAACAGTTCATTAAGTTCATGAATGTATTCTGCACACATTGAACCACTAGTGTTCACATTGAAGAATATCGGCGCTGCCTGGAAAACGATGTCGCACATCATGATTCCGACTACCACTGACACCATCGTCACTGCATAGATGGCAAGAATGTGGTGAAGCAGCTTGCTGCCTTTCTCCACTGGAAGTCCCATAGTCAGGATGCGGTCCTGCTTTGTGCGGTAGGCATGAAGACAGAATGCCATAACGAAGAAAAATGAAAGATATATAAAACCCATGAAGAAGATGACGGACATGTCCTTTCTGGTAAACATTGTAGCCGCATTTTCTGTATTTATAATGCGGTTTATAAAACAAACAAGGAATAGACCAAATAATCCAAAAGCAATCGCCATCCCGTATGTGAGATAGAACCTGCGGTTCATCATCCAGTCCCACTTTGCGTAGGTAGTGTATCTTTGTATGCGTGTCATAATGGTTATCTGTTTAGAATATGATTAACTTTTTCGCTGTTTGTCACGGATGCCTTGTAGAGAAGTTCCAGGTCAACAGGACCTTCAATGCTCGACGTGTTTTCATGTACTGCTGCAAATCCTCCTGCGCTCGGTTCGCTGTAGAGGGCATCATCGGTGAGTGATCTGGCATCAACCTCGCAGAATGACAGCCGTTCGGCGACCGTGGCGATGTCGGCATCAACGATGACATTGTTCGGTTCGATGATTGCAACATGCTCTATCAGGTTTGTCACATCACGCACCTGATGGGTGGCGATGATGATAATCCTGTCATCAGTAGCATGACTTGCCACCAGCTTGCGGAATATGGTCTTGCTCACGATGTCGAGCCCGTTCGTAGGCTCGTCCATGAGAAGGAGGTTGGCGTTCGAAGCAAGTGCAACGGAGATATAGACCTTCTTCCTGTTTCCCATTGAGAGGGCAGAGACATTCTGCCTGGCGTCAATGCCAAACTCCTTGAAGCAACGCTCAAGCAGTGCATCGTCGAATTTAGGATAGAAACCTCTGATGCACTTAATGAAGGAACTGACCTTCACTTTCGGCAGTTTCACTTCCTCGGGAATGAGGAACATGTCGCTCATCAGTTCTGCCTTTGCACCGAGAGTAGTGGCACCATTGTAACTCACTTCGCCTTGGCTCGGACGAAGCATTCCCATAATCAAATAAAATAAGGTGGACTTGCCCACACCGTTCTGTCCAAGCAGACCATAAATGCCTCCACGAGGAAAGCAAAGACTGAAATCAGAGAAATTCTGAGTCTTGGTTTTGTAGCCAAAGGATAAATTGTCGATTCGTAACATACTGTTTGTCTTTTCTGTATCCAACTTTTTA
>JAZUKC010000189.1:0-65980 GCA_045643065.1 Prevotella sp. | reverse complement strand
ACAAGTAACTTGTGCCTGGAAGGCACTACTATGATACGTTCAGTTGGTCGTACATCACAGTGAACGTATCAAGGTACTGCCTTCCAGGCAGATATTGTGGATACGCGCTATCCCCGCACTGCGTACGGGGTTACTCAAAGTATTGGCTTCCAGCCAAATATCGGGTTTTACGAAATTCGTCGAACTCACGTTAAAACACACTTTTTCATCCTCCAAATCGCTACCTTTTATCCCCCAAATCGTATTGATTCATGTTGTAATTACTCAGTCTTTACATTGTAATTACTGAGTCTTTACACTGTAATTACTGAGTCTTTACATTGTAATTACTCAGTCTTTACAACATAAAAGGCTACGATTCGCATCATAAAAGGCTACGATTCATATCATGAAAAGCTATGAAACGGACGATGAAAGAATGCCTTTCCATTGACAAAATGTATGAAAACACACCCCGAATGCTGCAGAATCGCATTTAAATAAGCACAATAAATGTTAACAACAAGGTGTTATTCGACAATTTGTTACTTTTTTTTGCTAACTTTGCAAAGAATATTTATAAATATAACCTGCATATATGCGATTCTTAAATAAAATTACTTTACTTTTATTATCTGCACTTTTTGCAAACACAAATGCTGACGCACAGAATGAGGGAAACAAGGTGCAGCTGCATGGAAGTGTGCAAACAGACTTTCTCGTACCTGAAACTGATAACAAAATAGGCACAGGTACTCCTGACGATAAGGTTCAAAATAACACCTATGCCGACCTGTCATTGACCTCGAAATATGTCGATGCCGGTGTGCGATTTGAATACTTGGAGCATCCACTTCCTGGCTTTGAACCAGACTTCAAGGGCTGGGGCGTGCCGCATTTCTATGCACGTGGCAAGTATAAGGGTGCCGAACTGACCGTGGGAGACTTCTACGAACAGTTCGGTTCTGGTTTTATCTTGCGCGCGTATGAAGAGCGTACGCTGGGCGTTGATAACGCAATTCGCGGTGCAAAGCTCAAGCTCTCTGCCATTCCTGGCGTAAGACTGACTGCGCTCGGCGGCGTTCAGCGTCGCTATTGGGATTGGGACACCAAGAGCATGCTGTACGGAGCAGATGCCGAAATGGAGCTGAACAGCATCATTCCGGCTATCGGACAGAAGGGCATCACGTGGACAATAGGCGGCTCATGGGTACTGAAGAACGAGGATAAACCATCGGAAAGCGAACCAATATTTGTTCCGGGAACCCCATATTACCTCAATGTGCCAGAGAATGTCAATGCCTTCGACCTCCGCACGCAGTTCAACAAGGGCGGCCTCTCGCTGCTTGCTGAGTACGCATGGAAGACCGAAGACCCATCGCATGACAACGGTTACACGTTCAATAAGGGCAACGTCGCAATGCTTTCTGCCAGCTATTCGAAGAGCGGATTTGCTGCTTTGGTACAGGCAAAGCGTTCAGAAGACATGAGTTTCCGTTCGCAGCGCGCCATGGTTGGCATCTCTGCGTTTGTCAACCACATGCCTGCGTTCGCCTATCAGCACACATACGCACTCGCTGCCCTGTATCCTTACGCTACGCAATACTGTAATATCTCGGAGAATGGAGCAAAACTCGTGCCGGGAGAATGGGCTTTCCAGGGTGAGTTTGCATACACCTTCAAGCGCAAGACGGCGCTTGGCGGCAAGTATGGCACTAAGGTTAAGCTCAACGTAAGCCATGTTCGCGGACTTGATGCAGCCCCAGAACTGACAGGAAAATTGCCAAATGGCGACGTAAACAAATACACCTACGGCACTCAAGGCTATTCGGCAAGTTTCTTCGGCACAGGCGATTGCTACTATCAGGACATCAACATACAGCTCGAAAAGAAGTTTACGAAGGACTTCAAACTCAACTTTATGTGGATGAACCAGATGTATAACCAGCCAGTTATAGAGCAACACGGAGCCAAGCGCAAGAGCAACGTCTTCGTTGCCGATGGCCGTTATCAGTTCAGTCGTAACCTTATTCTCCGCGCAGAAGCTCAGTATCTCATAGCAAATGGTGAGGATGGCATGGCAGAAAAGGACAAGAGCGGCGACTGGGCATACGGATTGCTCGAGCTGACCGTACTCCCACACTTCATGTTCACTATCAGCGACCAGTACGGAAAGCCATACTTCGCAGAAGGATATCATGCAAAAGAGCATTACTTCATGGGCCTTGTGACCTACACAAACGGTGCACACAGAATCATGGGAGGATATGGTCGCACCCGCGCCGGCTACAACTGTTCAGGCGGTGTCTGCCGTTGGGTGCCAGCAAGCAAAGGCTTCCAGCTGTCGTATAACTACACATTCTAAAGAAAAGTAGCCCCCTTCCAACCCTCCCCGAAGGGAGGAGAGCAATTCAATAATAAAAACTTGCTATATAAAAAGAACAGCAAATGACTATACAAATAACAGATACTGAGCTTAAAACCTTACTTGAGGAAACAGCAAAAAAAGCTGCAGAAGACACCATTAACAGGTGGCTTAAAAGTAAGGAAATAGAACTTATTGATTAATCAAATGAAGTAAAGACAACGATGAAGAAACTATTCAGCATAATATCGGCAACAATCATCGCTCTGGCGATGGCATCGTGCGACTCAATAGACGAGAGTGAGCGCTTCGGTGAAGCAAAAGGCATCAACCCAGACCGTAAGGTTCTGGTGCAGGAATTTACCGGTCAGTTCTGCCCAAACTGCCCTCTCGGCCACGAAGCACTTGATAATATCAAGAAGCAATATGGCGAAAACGCCGTTATTGTAAGTATCCATGCTGGCGATATGGCATTCGAAGACGAAGAAATGGGACTGAAAACACCTGACGGAGATGTCTATGCTAAGGAGTGGAACATACAGAGTTACCCATCGGCTGTGGTCAATCGCGGTAGCGTTATGCCCGATCGCTCGCAGTGGCAAGGTGCTGTTTTCATGTCAGGACTTACTGCTCCAAAGGTCAAGATAGACCTTTCGGCAAAGGTAAACGACGAAAAACTCGACATCGTGGCTAACCTTTCTGCCGACGTAGTTATCAACAACGCCAACCTGCAGTTTATGATTGTCGAAGACAACGTACTCGCTCTGCAGCAAGATGGTGAGGAATACATCACCGATTACGTGCATAACCACGTCTATAGAGCGTCGCCTGGCGGCATCAACAGCATCGGTGTGGCTTTCGATGGCAACATAACCATTGAGCAGAAAGACTTTAAGCTGAACCCAAAGTGGAACAAGGACAACCTCAAAGTGATATGCTACGTCTATGACGATAAGGAGGTTCTGCAGGCTGAAGAGGTAAAAGTGGCGAAGTAATGGTATTCGCCATGTGTGTGATTCAATATCAAAACCGTTTCAAACGTGATATACAGAAAAAACAAAAAACTAATTATATGAAGAAAATTTTTACTCTTATTGCCGTAGCTCTGATGGGAATTAGCAGTGTTTCGGCTCAGACCATGACCCTTAAGATTGAAGGTCAGGAGGTTAAAAATGGCGACGTCGTTGTCATAAGCAAGTTGCCTAAAGGCACAGCTGTTGGTCCTATGACCCTGTATGACCTGGGTGTCGAGGTCGAATTCAAGTCGCTCATCGCTCAGACTGTGCAGACAGAAGGCATCGATCTTGACCAGATTACACCAGGATTGGCATGTTGTCCGACTGGATTCTCATGCACCGTGGCTACCGCAGACAATGGATGGAAGTCAGTAGGCACTATGGATAACCTCACTGCTGGCCAGGAAGTGAACGGCGAATGGATACACTACAACTACCAGCGCACTAAGCCTGAGGATGGCATCGCACGCAAGTCGAAGATCACTTTCAAGGGCGCAAGCGAGACAATCGCATTCGACCTTACCATCAACGCTACCGACCCATCAGGCATTGACGAGGTAATCATGGGCATGGACGATAACGCTCCTGCTTTCAACATTGCCGGTCAGAAGGTCAATGCAGGTGCAAAGGGCGTAGTGATAAAGGCAGGTAAGAAGTTCATCGTGAAGTAACAGAATTATAACTAAATACAACTAATCGTAATGATAAAGAGATTTTTTGTCGGTCTTGCTGCTGCAACGATGGCCATCGCAGCATCGGCACAGGCCTCACCTATGCAGACAAACCTGAAGCAAGGTATGTATAAGGGCAAACTCGGAATAAGTAATGTGAAGAATCCGTCTGATGCTCAGCTGCGTGAAGTTGGCAAACGAATCAGCGCAATACCTATGCCTACAAAGGCAGAGGCTGCAAAGATGGTGAAGGCTGCTATGGCTCAGCACAGCTATGCTAAGTCGAAAGGCGCTGCCAATGGCATCGTTGAGAGAATATCTACTGCTAAATATGAAGACAGCGACTATCTATTCAGAGAGAGCTGGGAGGCATGGGACGGCACGTTCAACTGGCGTCCAAGCACCTGGAACCACTTCTGCAACTTCGATCAGAGCGTCTATATCTCTGAGGCTGATGGCAATTGTCCTACATGGATGGCATACGAGACAGACGGTTACTATTCGCCTTATGCTACCGATGGTAACTTCGTGATGCTTTGTATGTTTGGAGAAGAGATCTTAGGAAGTGACGGACAGACCGTCATTGCTCCTGCTCCTGAGCAGGATGAGTGGATTGTTAGTGCGCCTATCAATAACGTTCAGGCTTCTAACTACCTTGTCTTTGACCTCGCTTACAGCCCAATATACACCCATGCGTTTACCGAACTCGTAGGCGATCAGTACCAGATGAATGTGGATATGAGTCGCATCGCATACGATGTTGAGGTGCTTATAACGACAAGTACACGTTCGGCATCAAACAATGAGGCAAACTATAAAAAAGTGTTCAAACTCTCTGACATCGTCGATGAATACCTGAAGGACATCGATGTAGAGAATCCTAACAACCAGGCTGCCCTGCTTAACATGGCATGGAGACACTTCAGAATTCCGCTTTCGGAGTATGCAGGCAGTAATATCCGTATCGCCTTCCGCTACAAAGGTTCCAAGGGTGGTGCCGTTCTGCTTGATGCTGTCCGCGTGAGCGATATGCTTCCTGTAGCATTGTATGACCGTCCAGAGGGTTCTTTCTACTTCGGCTTCTCTGACGATGCACGTCTTAGCTATTCGAAGAACGTTCTTATGCCTGCTTATACAAAGTCAGTATGGACCAATTACTCTAACGATGACGCAGAGACTTTCAACTGGACATACAACATAAACGGCGAAAGCGGAACGTCAAATAGTGTGGATCTCACCATGCCAGGCGTCAAGCCAGGCTCTATCAACTGGCCAACTCTGCAGGCAAACGCTGGTCTGCGTGCCGATCAGTATAACGGTGGACTCGACGTTGTGGTAAACAACGCAGTGCAGCATTCTGACTTTGGCGTTGCAAAGGTAGGCGGCGACGCTCGCCTGTCATATTCAAACGGAATGGTTGTCAACTTCGGTCTCGGCAACTTTGACCCTACTAAGCTCTACTGGTTGGGTGAGGTTAGTGCGACAGGTGGTGCTTATGCCTTCGGTACAGGCTCTGGACCATTCTGGGGACAGCTGACAGAGTATAAGTATAACGCAGTGTCGGGCATCGCAAACGTATATGATGCACCTGCTTCTCCATACGTGTTCAATAGTGTGATGATGCCTCTCGGCGACCTGTTCAACGTGGGAGCGAACATCGTCTGCACTGTTTATAAGGCAAATGACCTTGGCAATGGTGCCCTTGAGGTTACCGATGAGGTACTCGGACAGGCAACGGCTACTGACGGAGTGAGTGCTGGTGGTGGTTACATCATGACCTTCAACTTCCCTAATGTAATGGTCATTGATTCGCCAATCGCTATCGAAGTGAGCGGATTTGACAATGCTAACCTCATCAGTCTGGCACCTCTGACACAGGCTCTCAATCACGATAGCGGCAAGGGTTATGGCTTCGTGCTGCTGAAGAACCAGTCATCGGGTGACGTATGGTGGTGTGAAATCGCAGGCGCTCTGTCTGCTGTAGAGGGCAGTGGCAACATGGAGGTTTCTCATTGCTTAGGCTTGAACGCTGTGTTCCCTTACCTCCACTCTAACGATGGAGATGTGTTTGAGGCACTCACCGTAGGAGAAACTAAGACGTTTGATATCGATTCGTACTCTCATCCAGAAAAGCAGGATGCCTCAGACGTTGTCAATGGCTGGACGATAGAATGTTCTGAACCATGGATTTCGGCAAATGTCTCTATCGATAATGCAGCACAGAAGGCTGGCGTTAACATCACTGTTGAGGCTATGCCATCAGCTGTGACTGGACGTGTCGGTAAGGTTACCATCAAGGCTCTTGGCTGCGAGGAGGTGATAACAGTCACTCAGGGTGAGGTTTCCGGCATTGCTGGTGTTACTGTTGACGGTTTCTCAACCTCTGCAGGTACATACAACCTGGCCGGACAGCGCATGAATAGCAACAGCACCAAGGGCGGTCTCTACATCGTTAACCGTGGTGGCAAGTTCGTAAAGGTACTGAAATAATACGGGTGGAACCGCATCGCTTGCGGTTTCTGGTGCCGTTCTCCCGGAAGAATCCGAGGGAACGGCAGCTCCACCGATAAAATGAACTATCGCAATATATAATATATATAATAATGTTAAGGAAATTAACGACTATCATCCTTCTTCTCTGCCTATCGGCTTCAGTAGCCTTAGCGCAGACAAGAAAGATTACAGGTGAGGTGCTCGATGCAAATGATGGTTCGCCATTGATGGGTGCCACTATCACCGTTAAGAACCATCCGGACGTGAATGCATTGACAGACATCGACGGACAGTTTACGATTAATGTGCCGCAGGATGTCAAGGCCCTTACCGTTTCATACGTTGGTATGCAGACAAAGGACTATACCATCAAGGGAGATAGGATGCGTATATACATGGAAGAGGACGCAAACGTGATGCAGGAAGTGGTTGTCATGGGCTACGGTTCTGCAAAGAAACTCGGTAGTGTGACTGGTTCGCTCGGCACAGTAAAGTCAGAGAAACTGGAGAACATGCCTACAGCCAACTTTACTGATGCTCTTCAGGGACAGGTTTCAGGTCTGTCGGTGCTTAGTTCGTCAGGCGAACCAACTGCTTCGGCTACCATCCGTCTGCGTGGTGTCAACTCGTTGACAGCAGGCAATGAACCTCTCTTCATCCTCGATGGTGCTCCTATCACTGCCGATGTGTTCAATGCTCTGAACCCTTCGGATATTTCTAACATCACCGTCCTTAAGGATGCAGCCTCGACTGCTATCTATGGATCGCGTGCTGCAAATGGTGTCATCGTCATTACCTCAAAGAAAGGTAAGATGGAACAGCGCCCAATGGTGAAGCTGTCAGCACAGTATGGCTTCGCAAACATCATCAACTCTGGTGCAAAGATGATGAATTCGACACAGTATCTGGACTTCCGCGAGAAACTGGAACCAGGACTTAAGACCGATGCTGAATGGAACTCTCACCGCAATGTGGTAGAGAGGAACGGCATAAGCACAGTCTGGGCTGATGAGATCTATCGCGACAATGCACCTACTTTCCAGATGAACGCATCGGTAACAGGTGGTGGTTCGAACACAAACTACTACCTTTCGCTCAACCATATCAACCGACAGGGTATCGAGCCACTGTCAAGTGTCAGCCGTGAGTCTATCCGTTTCAACGAAGATATCCGCATCTCGCCAATGTTCAAGGTAGGTGCTGACATCAACGTTGCTTACGCTAACAGCCAGACAAACCCAGAACAGAATGCCAGCGGCATATACGTTACCAACCCAACAGTATTCACTCGTCTGGCTCGTCCTGATGATGCACCTTATTATTATACTGTTAATGCTGACGGTACTATTAACAAGGGCGAACGTGCAGACTACCTGCACTACTCGGGAACAAACTTCTATAACCCTAACTGGATGGCTGAACACCGTCGTCGTGAGAGTCGTACGGTACACCTTGATGGCAATATCTTCGAAGAGATTACCCCTATTAAGGGCCTCCGTCTGCGTGCAGTGCAAGCCCTTGCAGCATACGATGACATGCATACATCACTCAGTAAGCCTCGCGCAGCCTACCTGTCGCCAATGGGAGACATAGTTGATGCCTATGGCGATGGCTCTACTCCTTACCGCACAGAGTCAACACAGCGCTGGTATCAGTTTACCTCTTCGAACACTGCTGAGTACATTTTCAACATCAATAAGCATAATTTCAACGTCCTGATCGGACAGGAAGCAATCTATTCTAAGGACGATGGCTTCGCCGTATCGCGTTCAGGACTCTCTGATATCCGTATGCTTCTCCTCACCAATGCTACAGAGGAACCAACCGTAGTGCAGAGTGTGACGGAGACAGTCTTTAACTCTTTGTTCGGACAGGCTTCTTACAACTTCGCCGAGAAGTATTCATTAAACGCCTCAATCCGTCGTGACGGTTCTTCAAGATTCTCTGATAAGCATCGTTGGGCAACGTTCTGGTCATTGGGTGGAAGATGGAACATGATGATGGAGAAGTTCATGCAGTCTGCCAAATCATGGCTTAGCCAGCTTGACGTGAAGGCAAGTTACGGTACTACTGGTAACTCTTCTATCGGCGATTACCTATATCGCGGCCTCGCATCAAGTTCTGGTGTACAGTATGATGGTCAGTCTGGTCTCCTCATTTCCTCACAGAGCATCCCTGACTTGACATGGGAAACAGTTGCTCAGACTAACATCGGCGTTGAAGCACGCTTATTCAACCGCCTCTCACTGAACGTGGATTACTACTACAAGAAGACCACTGACATGTTGCTTTCTATCCCTTACTCATACACAACAGGCTATGGTTCGGGTATTGGTAATATCGGTTCTATGTCCAATCAGGGTGTTGACATCAATGCAACTGTTGATATCATCTCTACAAAGGACATGATGTGGAACTTCTATGCTAACGTCAACTACAACTACAATGAGGTAAAGTCACTCTTCAACGGTCTTGATGAGTATGTCATTAGTGGCACCGGACAGAAGCTTGAGGTAGGAAAGTCATTCGGAGAGTTCTTCCTTGTGAAGCGTGCTGGTATTGATCCACGCGACGGTATGCAGCTGTGGTATGATAAGGATGGTAACCTTACGAAGGTCTTTAATGAGGATAATGCACAGTTCACTGGTAAGAATCGCTTCGCACCTTGGAGCGGTGGCTTCGGCACAGCGTTCTCATGGAAGGGATTAAGCGTAAGCTGCGACTTCACTTGGGCACTCGGAAAGTATGCCATGAACAACGACCGCTACTTCTATGAGAATGCACAGTACGGCGCATCTTATAACCAAAGCGAGTCGATGCAGAACATCTGGACCACACCAGGACAGATAACTGACATCCCTGCTGCTACTGAAACGATACAGATGGATGACCATTTGCTGGAGAACGCATCATTCATGCGACTGAAGAAACTTACCATTGGCTATAACCTTCCACAGCCTTGGGTACAGAAGAGCAAGTTCATTAATAATGTCAACATCTACGCTACGGGCCGCAATCTGCTCACGTTCACAAACTATACGGGTTACGATCCAGAGCCGGATTCTAACGTTATCCAGTTCAACTATCCAAATACCCGCGAGTTTGTTTTCGGCATCGAACTGACATTCTAAACAAAATCAAAGATTAAAACATGAAGAAATTAATATATATGACCGTAGCTGCGCTGATGACTTTCTCATCGTGCGACATGGATTTGGAACCACAAGGCGCCATTCCTGATACTGAAGCGCTGGTCACAATGGTGGACTATGAATCCTTCAACACAGGTCTGAATGCCATGATGCGCTCTGTAACATCTGGTGACTACGTTGTTCTCAGCGACATACAGCTTGACGATTTTAATGCCATTATTGGCAATGGTAACCGCCGCATGGACTTCTACAACGGACAGATGATGCCTTCTACGGGTGAGATAGCCTCTATCTATGCTGGCTATTACTCAGTTATCTCGCAGACAAACTTCTTCCTTCAGAACTCAGTCAATAGGCTTACAGACAAGACTTTGCTAACACTCCCAGAGTCAGAGGCATTCCTTAAGCGTTACATTGGCCAGGCTTACTTTTTCCGTGCATATTGCTATAGCGGACTTGCAGATAAGTTCTGCCAGTCGTATAAGAACTGTTCGGACCGTGATAAGGAAGGAACAGGTCTCTCACTGCAGCTGGTTTATGCTCCAACAGCTGACAATTCGACCTACCCAGGACGTAGTTCTCTGACAGCAACTTATCAGCAGATAGTCTCTGATCTTGAGAATGCAATCAGTTATATCAGTGCGTATGAGACTGCAACAAATGACGAACCTGTTGCCGATGGACTCTATGTGAACAGCGATGCAGCTAAGGCACTCCTCGCACGTGTTTACCTCAACATGGGCAAAGACAGTGATGCTGCTAAACTGGCAAAGGAACTTATTGATTCGAAGCGTTACCAATTGATTACCAACAAGAAGGCATTCCATGAGATGTGGTTTAAGGATTCCGGTTCGGAAATTATCTGGAAGGTCGGTGCAAACTACACTTACCATGGCAGTCCTACAGGCGATGCCTTCTGCAACAATGACCAGAACCCAGACTATGTGCCAAACAATGCAGCCGTATATCTCTTCGATGAGAACGACGTTCGTTGGTATGCGTGGTTCGATAACGATGACAACGCAAACAAGGCAGCAAAGCAGAAGCTCATAACCAATAGCGGTGGCTCTGCGTCAATGTTCCTTTTTGCAAAGTATCCGGGCAATCCTACGCTGCAGCCAGCAGGCGCTTCCGGTTCAAACTTTATCAATATGGGCAAGCCACTGCGCATTGGCGAGGTCTATCTCATTGCTGCTGAGGCTAATGCCAATATGGGTAACGACCAGATTGCACGTGATTATCTCTCAACAATTGAGCGCTTCCGCTCTGCTGGTGGTAACATCAGCAAGCTCGAAGGCAGTGCACTGATGGAGGAAATCTATAACGAACGCCATCGCGAACTTATGGGCGAAGGCCTGCGTCAGGCAGACCTGAAGCGATGGAACGTAGGCTTCACTCGCAGCGATGCGTTTGACGGACTGAACAATGTTACTATAAGCATCAACCGTAACATGCAGTATGGTGCCGGTGACTCACGCCTTACATGGCCTATTCCTCAGCATGAGATTGACTCAAACCCACAGATTGCTAATCAGCAGAATCCGGGATACTAATTCAATTAATAATGAATAATTAATAATTGCATAATTTAATGAAACGCATATATTCAATATTATCACTGTGCCTGATAGCCGTTGCGCTGGTGTCTTGCTCTGACGACGCTAAGATAAACACAGGAAACGCAAGCGTGGCATTCAAGGATACCGAGTTCTCTGTTAAGGAGAGCAAGGGCATTTTCTATATCCCGATTGTAGTGACAGGCGAACAGAACGGTCCGATTGAGCTTACTATCGGTTGCACAACGAACGATGCTGGCTGCAAGGAGGATCAGAACTACATGATAACCTCTAAGCAAATCATCATTCCAGAGAACAAGAAGGAAGTGAACGTAGAGATAAAGTCCATCGACGATCGTATCATCAACGACGACAGACACTTCTCTCTCCAGATAACAAGTGCCAATGGTGCAAGCGTGAACAGTGCAGGTTCAACCATTAATGTCACTCTTCTTGACAATGACAACATCCCATACGAGCGTATGGCAGGTACATGGACCGTTCATGCTGATAACCTTCTGTCCGATACAGGTGCAGAACCTATGTCATGGGAGATGAACATCAACGTGCTCGACGATGACGATCCAATGTACGGTTCAGTGCTGACAGCAGCGCCATGGGCTGTATGGGACGGCAGCATTCCTGTCTTCGACGAGAACGGAACAACGCTGAGCCACCAGATGACCTTCTATCATAACGAGAGCACTGGTAAGACAACAGTCGATATGAAGATGGGTATCATCATGGCATCAAATCTCGATTTCGGTGTGGGACAGGACGGAACAGACCTCTCAAAGGCAACAGTGCGCTCTGCAACGATGGGCATGACAGGTCTTTCCTATACGGGTAACATCACCGGTGTTGTTAATGACAACTTCGATGAGATAGTGTTCAATAATCCTGTTTATATTGTTGTGTTCTCTAATGCAGGCAGTCCATACATGTACTATGCAGGATTTGACAAGATAACCCTCAAACTGAAGAAATAAAACAACATGAAGAAATCACTTCTTTCTATAGCACTTGCGCTGGCAACACTCAGCGCGAGTGCCGCTCCAAGAACTGCACAGCAGGCCCTTGACATAGCACGCCGCTTCGCAATGGATACCCCATCGCTCTACGGCATGAGGTCTGCTGCGCTGAGTCTGGCACCAACCTCATCGGCACAGATGTCGAAAGGCACAGCGAAAGCTACTGCTCCTGCCTACTATGTGTGCAACTTCAAGGACAACGGCTTTGTCATTGTCTCTGGCGATGACCGCTTCAAGGAAGTCCTTGGCTATTCCCTCAATGGCGAATTTGCTGCCGATCAGATGCCTGACGGCCTGAAATACTGGCTCTCGTTCCTTAGCGACGAGATGGCTGCTGCTATCGAGTCGGGCTACGAACCAGCAGAAATAAAGGCACAGTTGTATGCTTCCAATGTCAGCCAGAGCGTTGCTCCACTCCTCAAAACCCGCTGGAACCAGAACAGTCCCTACAACAATAAGATCAACGGCAATATGACTGGATGTGTCGCTACTGGTACAGCACAGGTCATGAACTACTGGAAATATCCAGCAAAGGGTACAGGTTCGCACACCGGTGCCTACTCTCCGAACTACTCGGCAGACTTTGGCGCAACCACATACGACTGGGCTCACATGGCAGATGAGTACGGAACTGGTTGGGAATCAAGAGAAGAAGTCGAAGCAGTCTCTACCCTTATGCTCCACGTTGGTGTTGCAACAGACATGCGTTGGGGCACAAAAGAGAGCGGAACACCTAATCCTTACGCTGCGTATGCCCTGCATCATTTCTTCAACTACAATCCAAACCTCTACATAGAGAGCCGCGATCAGGTCTCACTCGGAGCATGGAAGGCACTCATCATCGACCAGTTGCAGACCGGACACCCACTGTGCTACGCAGGAATGGGTTCTGCTGATGGAGGCGTTGGCCACTTCTTCGTCTGCGACGGCTATTCTGCATCCGACGGAAAGTTCCATTTCAACTGGGGTTGGAGCGGCCTTTACGATGGTTACTATGCACTGACAGCACTCGAACCAGGTACTGGTGGCATAGGTGCAGGCGTGGGAACCTACAACTACTGGCAGTCAATCTTCGTCAACGTACAGCCAGAAAAGACCGGTGAATACCACGCTAACTTCGACGCAATAACGTCAAAGGTAACCGGAAACAATAAGTCTTCCCTCAAGCTTAACGTCACACAGGTTACCAATAACAATACTTACGACTTCAAAGGTACAATAGGCCTCGCTGTATATAACGAAGACGGCAGCCTCAATAAGTACATCGCCTCAGGCGAAAACTTCCCTGTCGCTGGTCACGCCATTGGCCACATGACCAGTGGAACAACCACCTTCAACGTCAATGCGCAGTCGCTTGAGGACGGCACATACACCGTTTGTGTAGCCGTATGGTCAGATCGCGACCAGAACGTACATCCTGTTCGCGCCAAGTACGACAACGATACCTATTATACAATGAAGGTCAGCGGCAGCTCTGTCAATATCACTCCTGCCTCAAGGGAAATCAACCTGACCGAAGAATCGGCACTCGTGCTCGCTTCAAATGGTGAGAGCAACATGTTCCAGAACATCGTTGCCCACTTCAAGGTGACAGTGAAGAACAACACAGCCGTTACCTTCAACGACGAGATTGGTGTCTTTGTCTCTGGCGGACGAGGCTCAAACCAGTACATCACCGCGCCTGCTCTCATCGCAGCCGGTGAGACAAAGGTCATCGATGTCTATGGCGCACCAATCCTGAACGTCAAGGATGGCTATACCGTTAAGGCCTGTTACGGTAACAACGGCACCTACACAACCTTCGGTGATGCCCTGACCGTCAACATCAAGGCAGAGGCCGACGGCATCCAGACCATCGTTTCAGACCCTCGCCAGTCATCATCGGCAACCTACAACCTTACAGGTCAGCGTGTCGATAATGCCACGAAGGGCATCGTAATAAGCAAAGGCAAGAAAATAATCAATAAATAATACTACCTAAAAATGAAAAGAATCCTAACAGCACTCATGCTCACTATCGTGTGCATCGCCACGTATGCTCAGCTTCCTTCTGTTGATTTGAAGACCCTCGACGGTAAAAGCATCAACACATCGACACTCAGCAACGACGGCAAACCATTTGCTATCTGCTTCTTTGCCACATGGTGCAAGCCATGCAACCGCGAGCTTAAGGCCATCAGTGAGGTCTATCCTGACTGGCAGGAAGAGACAGGCATGAAGATTATCGCAGTATCTACCGACAACGGTCAGAACATCCAGAAGGTTAAACCGCTGGTTGACGCAGAGGGATGGGAGTACGAAGTGCTCCTCGACACTAACCAGGCGTTCCAGAAAGCCTTCGGTATTCAGTTCATTCCTCATACCATCCTCGTTGATGGAAGTGGCAACATAGCTTGGCAGCACAGCGGTTACACCGAGGGAAGCGAAGTGGAAATCATCGAGCAAGTACGCAAGTTGGTCAATAAATAATAACGTAACAGGATGCCATCAGCAAGCATCTCTATCACTAATAACTATACCCAATGAAATCAATTCTAAGCAGAACCCTGTCAACCCTTATACTTCTGCTCGCCGTTGCAGCATCATCGCTTGCCGCAACAGCCACCTACAACCTCCAGAAGTACACCTCCAACGATGGCGGCATCCTCACCGTCATCTCGGCAGATGGTAAGTGGGGCGTCATCAATCAGGGCATGACAGACGGCGGTCCGGTAACAACGCAGTCGCAATTATGGAACGTTCAGACCGGCGAACGCTTCGGTGTAACCTTCAGCGGACGTGAACTCCACTTCACATGCGTCAGCAATGTCGATGCAGAAGGCTGCGTCGTGGTTGCTGGTTCCTTCCAGGGACGCCCTATGTCAGTAAAGGTCAACGTCAACACCAAGCAGGTTGTCGGCGCACCAGTGTTCCATACACTCTCCTCAAACTGGTCGGCAGGCGAACTGACTGCTATCACTCCCGACGGTAAGTATGCCGTTGGCTACATCACAGGCTATACAGGCGTGGAGGTGAGCGGTGCAGAACTCAACGGCGACTTCTGGTTTGACGGACTCTTTGTCAATACATCAGAAAGCACTCCTCTTGCAACTCCGGGCACGCCTACAGGCAATCGCCACGGCGTTGACGAGCATGCCATGAAGTTCGAAGGCATCACTCCCGACGGCAAGTACATCCTTGGCGAGCGCGAGTGGTACATGCCTACCGAGGGATTCCCATTCATCTACGACGTAGAGAAGAAGGACTTCAGCCCTATCTCGTTCAAGAAGGAAGGCAATCGCATGATTCCTCAGAACAACATCGAGTACCTCGACTTCCCTGTAATGTCGCCAAACGGCCGCTACGTTGGTGGTACTGCCGTTTCTTATGCCGAGATAGAAGGCAGCGACTTTGCAGCAGAGAGCAAGTCACCATACCGCTATGACCTCACCACAGGCGAGATAACTATCTTCAACGACTCAGAGTCGGCAAACGTAGAGGTAGGCTGTATCGACGACAAGGGTACCATTTTCGGTAACCCAGACACAGGTTCACCACTCCGTAACTTTAAGATCTTCTACCAGGACAAGTACTGGATACCATTCTCACAGCTCTGTCAGCAGCACTACGGCTTTAACTTCTCGCAGAAAACCGGCTACGAATTCTCCGGCACAGTGACAGGAGTCTCAGCCGACGGAAGCAAGATCGTTGCCTTCAGCGACCCACATGACTCAAGCTTCTCGTTCGATTTCGGCGCACCAGTCGAAGACGTTTGCTCAAACTTTGACCTCCTTAGCAACTACACAGTAAGCCCAGAGGCAGGCTCACAGTTTGCCAAGATGACCAGCATCGAGATCAATTTCGGCCGTGCTGTGCAGGTACTCGGACGTGGTAGCACACATCTTCACCTCTACAAGAAGGACGGAACACTCGTTCGCGACGGTCTTTCGACAACAGGCGAGACAGGTGGTCTTCACCTGAAGAGCGGCTCTTCGACAGTCGTTGTGGGCACATTCCGCAGCACAACCCTTGAGAATGGCGAGGAATACTACGTCGTTCTCGACGGCGGAGCAGTAGCACCAGCTGCCGATGCCAGCATGACCAACAAGGAGATCAGAGTAAAATACTACGGTCGTACAGAGGCTCCAGTCAAGGTAGTCAAGTCAGTTCCTGACAACGGAACTACCATGGAGTTCCTTGATGCGTCGTCATCATACGTCCTGCTCACCTTCGATTGCCCTGTAAAGCTTACCGACAACTACGAGGCATACATAGAGCGCGTAGAAGAAGGCGGTACAACACGCCTTGCCACACTTGCTCTTGCGCCAGGCAATACAGAGGAAACGAAGAACCAGATACTCGTCTATCCAACCTCGACACTCTTCCTCTACGACGGCGTTGACTATCGAGTTGTGCTCAGTGCCGGTTCTGTATGCGACTACGTCGGAGCTGCTTCGAGCTACAACGAGGAGTGGAGCATAGAGCTGAAGGGTAGCTACGTTCGCGATTCAGGCAACGATTCGATGATTTTCTTTGATAACTTCAACGACCCTAACTATAGTCTCACCAAGTGGCTCAACTACGAAGGCGACCACCGAACACCACAGATGACACAGCAGAACTGGGGTTTCGACGCCGACAACACACCATGGAACTTCTCAACCCATGACTCACAGAGCGACTCAGACTATTATGCTACGTCCCATTCCCTCTATGCTCCTTCGGGCGAGAGCGACGACTGGATGATGACACCTCAGCTCATGATGCCAGAAGACGGCAAGGTTGTGCTTGAGTTTGATGCCCAGAAGCTCAATCCTTCAAAGGATGACCACCTCTGGATCTATGTCATTCCTGAGACCAGACGCATTGCTTACCTCAACGATGCAAACATGGCTGTGCTCAAGAACGAAGCCGTTCTGCTCGCAGAAATCACCGATCTCAACGCCGGAACGACAGGCGACGCAGCAGGTAACTGGAAGCATTACAGCTACAGTCTTGCTGACTATGCCGGCAAGGATGTCTATATCGCGTTCGTAAACAAGAACAACAACCAGAGCGTTGTGCTTGTAAACAACGTCGTTGTGCAGAAAGAGATACTCTATACCATCGGTTTCAGCAATGACGAACGTGTCGTTGGCAAGAACGAGATAGACATAAAGGGCAACTTCACCATTAAGACAGGCGACTTCGCTGGTGGCGATATCACGCTCATTCTGAAGAATAACGAAGGCAACGAAGTATCGCGTATCGAGTGGAAGAACCTTGCTGGAACAAGCATTAAGGACCGTGCGATACCGATGACCTTCCCTAATGCTCTGCCACTTACTATCGGTAAGGAGAACAAATACAGCATAGACATCATCTTCGACGGTAAGGATGGCAACGGCAATGAGTACAAGAGGAACGCTTCTTTCGAGGGAATCATCTACAATCTTGCATTCGCTCCAGTCAAGAGAGTTGTTCTTGAGGAGATGACAGGTACATCATGTCCTAACTGTCCGCTCGGTATCATCGCTATCGATGCTTGCGTACGCCAGTTCAAGGACCAGTTCATCCCTGTCAGCATCCATTCTTATCCAGGCGACGACCTTGGCGCAATGTTCTCTGGTTACAGCTCGTTCCTCAACCTGAATGCAGCTCCACGCGCTACAATCAACCGTCTTGGCGATGGTTCTACAGGCGCTATGAGCTTCGCTCCAATGGTAAGTCTCGGCAGCTCTTATGCTTACGACAGCAAGGAACACGAGCTTTGGTACAACGTAGTGGCACAGGAACTCGACAAACTTGCACTCTGTGACGTTACTGCCACTGCTGAATACTCGGCTGACAATAAGTCAATCAGCATCTCTTCTGATGTAAGATACGCCCTCGATGCAGAGCAGCGTCTCTCTGTTTTCGCAGTAGTTCTCGAGGACGGCATTATTGATATTCAGGAGAATAACTTCGGATCGGTTTCTGCACCAGGACTTGGTGAGTGGGGACTTGGCGGCATCTACGGCGACTATTATGCTTACCCTGTAACCCACAACGATGTGGTTCGTCAGGCTATCGGTCAGAATTTCGCCGGCACATTGGGCCTCTTGCCACAGACATTTACAGCAGGTCAGACCTACAATGCAAGCTTCGGATGCAGCACACCATCGTCAATCGCTGACCTTAGCAAGGTCAACGTGGTTGTAATGCTTATTGATGCTCAGAGCGGAGAGGTAGTAAACGCCGCCAAGGCAAAGGTAATGCCTGCAGGTTCTGGCATTGAGGACATCGTCGTTAACGACGATTCTAATGCAGCATCGTACAACCTTGCCGGCCAGCGCATCTCTTCTGCCAAGGGTATTGTTATCCGCAACGGTCGCAAGATGATTGTAAAGTAACCTCCGCACATTAATTCTATCAATATAAAACTCCCGGTACGCAGTTCTAAATCTGCAGTATCGGGAGTTTTTTTCGTATCATCCATCACCGATTTTCTTATCCTCCATCACCGTTGATTTGTAATATTTGTTTGCGATTTCCATATCCCCAATCACCGTTGATTTGTAATATTTGTTTGCGATTCCTTATCCTCCATCACCGATGATTTGTAATATTTGTTTGCGATTTCCACTAATTGATGCACTCAACAGCAACGATTCATCACATGAATCAATACCATTCATGTTGTAAAGACTCAGTAATCATATTGTAATTACTCAGTCTTTACACTGTAATTACTGAGTCTTTACATTGTAATTACTCAGTCTTTACAACATGAAAGGCTACGATTCACATCATGAAAAGCATTGATTCGCATCGTGAAAAGCAGCAAAACATAACATGAAACATACACAACGACGGAGGCACACATCAACGTTTTTTGCCCGTATTTGACTTACTATTAGCAAAAAACAACACAAACTCTTGAATTATCCAAAAAATATTTGTAATTTTGCAGATGTAATTAATTATTTAACCCGTATAACAAAGTGTTAGAAGTAAAGAACTTGCACGCCAGAATTGGCGACAAAGAGATATTGAAAGGCATAAACCTTACCATCAACGACGGTGAGGTTCACGCCATTATGGGTCCTAACGGCTCTGGAAAATCAACCCTGTCGGCTGTCCTTGTGGGCAATCCGCTCTACGAGGTTACTGAGGGCGAGGCATGGTATAACGGCAAGAATCTGCTCGAGATGAAGCCGGAAGACCGTGCGCACGAGGGCCTCTTCCTCTCGTTCCAGTACCCTGTGGAGATACCAGGAGTCTCAATGACAAACTTCATGAAGGCTGCCATCAACGAGAAGCGTAAGTATCAGGGCCTCGAACCGATGAACGCAAGCGAGTTTATGAAACTCATGCGCGAGAAGCGTAAGGTAGTGGAACTCGACAATAAGCTGGCTCATCGCTCCGTGAACGAAGGTTTCTCGGGTGGCGAAAAGAAGCGCAACGAAATCTTCCAGATGGCAATGCTCGAGCCTACACTCAGCATTCTCGACGAGACAGACTCTGGTCTTGACGTGGATGCAATGCGTATTGTGGCCGAAGGTGTCAACAAACTGAAGACCGACAAGACCTCAACCATCGTCATTACCCACTACGACCGCCTCCTCGAAATGATTCGTCCGCAGTTCGTTCACGTGCTCTACAAGGGCCGTATCGTAAAGACTGCCGGTCCGGAACTTGCCAAGGAGATTCAGGAACGAGGCTTCGACTGGATAAAGGCTGAGGCAGATGCCAATGAATAAACTATGTTTCTAATCAGCATCTTTTAACACAGAGCCACAGAGGACACAGAGAGCACAGAGATTTTTAAGTTCCATTCGGATTGCAATGTGCTGCATAGTCCTCTAAAAAACTCCGTATTCTCTGTCCTCCGTGTCTCTGTGTTAAAATAAGTCAGGGACCTGAGTAGTTGCTAATGTATAATGGAAAAGTGAATAATGAATAATTCTGTTCAGCAATATATAGATCTCTTCGAGCAATGTCGCACGATTATCGACGGTCATAGCTGCGAAACGATGAACAAGGAGCGCCAGAAGGCGTTCGAAACGTTCAAGGCTGTGGGCCTGCCTACACGCAAAGTCGAGGACTATAAGTACACCAACATGCAGGAGGTCTTTGCTCCTGACTATGGCGTTAACCTCACTCGTCTCAGCGTTCAGGTCAATCCCTATGACGCTTTCAAGTGCGATGTGCCGAACCTTTCTACTCAACTCTACTTCGTTGTCAACGAAAGTCTCTCGCCAGCGTTGCCTCGTAAGGAAGGCATTCCTGCAGGAGTCATCGTCGATTCGTTCTGCAACGTGGCAAAGAACCATCCGGAACTCCTTGAGCGTTACTACAATCGCCTCACCGATTCCGACCCTGTCACGGCGCTGAACACCATGCTCGTGCAGGACGGTCTGATGGTCTATGTGCCTAAAGGTGTGGTAGTTGACAACGTGATACAGGTGGTCAACATCATGACTGCACCTAAGCTCCAGGGCGAAGGACTCATGGTCAACCGCCGTGTCCTTGTCGTTGCCGAGGAAAGAGCAAGCGTCAAGCTGCTGTTCTGTGACCATGCTGCCGACGATCATAACTTCCTCGTGACGCAGACCATGGAGGTCTTCGTGGGCGATGATGCCAACGTGGAGATATATGGACTGGAGGAGACGCATCAGAAGAATACGCTCGTGGCGAACACATACATAGAGCAACAGCGTTCTTCGCGCCTGCATCACGACCTGATAACGCTGCATAACGGCACTACTCGCCAGCAGACGAAGCTCGTCTTGGCAGGAGAGGGTGCGGAATGCTGGCTCAATGGCGGTGTGATTGCCGACAAGGAGCAACGCGTTGACAACAATACTCTCATCGATCATGCTGTGCCTCACTGCGACAGTCATGAGCTTTACAAGTACGTTCTGGACAATAACGCCGTCGGTGCGTTTGCCGGACGTGTCCTCGTGCGTAAGGATGCGCAGAAGACAACGTCAGAGGAGACAAACCAGAACTTGCTCTCTACGAAGACTGCCCGTATGTACACGCAGCCTATGCTTGAGATTTACGCCGACGATGTGAAGTGTTCTCATGGCTCGACAGTTGGTCAGCTCAACGATAAAGCGCTCTTCTACATGCAGCAACGTGGTATCTCTCTAAAGGAGGCTCGCCTGCTTCTGCAGACTGCTTTCATCACCGAGGTGGTGGATAATATACCTCTCACTCCGCTCCGCGACCGCCTTCACTACCTGATAGACAAGCGTTTCCGTGGCGAACTCTCTAAGTGTGAGGGTTGCAAGTTGTGCAAGTAAACAGTGGATTATTAGTTATCTGTATCTGTACAGCTGGGTAAAACACCCTACCTGAAGGGGCAACAGTATAGTTTGGCATTAATGATTGCAAACCATTACTGTTGCCCCTTCAGGGCGCAATTACTCTATAACAACAATTCCTAGGGTGATGCCCTGGGATATGAACGCAAAGCGCCTGCCCTTTCAAGGCGTACCCCAAGTACGGGTTAATAAATACAAAAAAAAGACCTTTCGCAAGTCAGGGAGAGTTCCCTGCTTAGCGAAAGGCTATTTACGATATATACTAAACTTGTGCTAATTACTTCATGAGTTTCTTGCCATTGATGATAACAAGGCCCTTAGCATTCTGGATGCGCTGACCAACGATGTTGTAGATGATGCCGTTCTCAGCAACTGCCTTTACGGTCTGGATGCCGTCACCTGTAGGAGCAGCATAGCCATCGCCTTCGAAACCTTCCTTCTCAAAGATCTTCACGCTTACACGAGTGTTGGTGCAACCGTCAAATGACCACATGTTCCAGTTGATGCCATACTGCTCGTATTCGCTTGGACCTGCATTAAGAGCGGCCTTAATCTCACCAAGAGTCTTCTCCACGGTATTGATGCCCTCGTTCTTGATGGTGAAACCTTCTTCAAGGTCAACTGTACCATCAATGCTCTTAAGAGAACCAGCACCCCAATTAATCTTTACGTCTGTTCCTGTTGACTCCCATGTGAAGACAATCACAGCGTCGTCAGAGTATCCGTTGAAGTACATTGACTCAATATTTCCATACTGATCCATGTGCTCAGTAAGGTCAACTGGATCCTTGTAACCATCCTTCTTGTCTGGATCGCCGCTTGGAGGAGTTTCCTGTGAGTCAGGAGAGAGATAACCCTCGCCCTCAAAACCTTCTACCTCGTAAACCTTAACACTAACACGCTCGTTTGAAGAACCGCCAGTGCCCCAGATGCTCCATGTAATACCATAGCGATTGTACTGGTCAGGACCTGCATTAAGAGCCTCCTTAAGGTCGCCTAACTTCTTCTTTATTACGTTTTCGCCTTCGCCCTGAACGTTGAATGGCTCCTTCAGATCAACTGTGCCATCAATACTTTTCAAAGAACCAGCCCCCCAGCCAATAGCTTCAGAAGTGTTTATTGAATTCCAAGTAAACTCAACAATTGCATCGTCAGAGAATCCGTTGAAATACTTAGACAGAATCTGTCCGTACTGATCCATGTGCTCAGTCAGGTCAACAGCTTCCTTGTAGTTCTGCTTGCTTTCTACTGTTACCTTCTTGAGAAGAATCTGTGGTGCAGGATCAAGCTCGCCGCTATTGCTTATTGAACCCTGAACATAAACGCCAGTCTTGATCTTTGCAATCTGCTCGTCTGTCAGTTCGAAGTCGTAAGTGTAGGTGCCTGCTGACCATGAATAGCTGACATCACTTGCAGTGACAAAGTCTTTGCCTTCAATCAATTGAATGGCTGGCCAATCTGTTACATCCTGAGCGAATTTAAACTGCCACCAATCGCCGCTTGTGGTCTCAATGGTAACGTGGAGAGTCAGACCGCTGTTCTCTGTAATGCCAGAAACATTAAGCTTTGCTCCTCCCCAACCAAGGGCATCGCTTCCTTCGTACAGTACGATTTCTGCTGCATTTGCAGAGAAGAGTGTTGCCATGAAGGCAACGATAAGAGTAAAGAATTTCTTCATAATTTAATAGTTAATTTAGTTGAAAGTTAGTTATACTTAGTCAGTTGAATATGTCAGGGTGTTTATATTTTCTCTCTTTATCTATCAAAAAGTCGGTGCAAAGGTACTATTATATTCATTATTTCACAAATACTTATTTATCCAAACCTTGTTGTTTTACGCAGTTTATGATAAAAAAATACGATAATCTCTCTTTATTGATACAAAAAAAGTAGCCTTTCGTTTGCCAGAGACGCTTCCCTGACTCACAAAAGACCACTTTGATATACTAACTTTAACTAACTATTATTCCTATCTTCCTCCTTCCTCTGGAGGGTTGGGGCTTCTATTTCGTGTGCTTCTTACCGTTCACGATGTATATCGTGCCGGTAGGAATGATGCTGAGACGCTGTCCGTTAAGATTGTAGATAGCGTTGCTTGCATTGTTTGTTGGTGAGACGATAGGTGTGCTGATGCCGTTGGTTTCGTTCAGAATCTCAAGCATCTTAGCTGCATAGCGTCGGCCAAACTCACGATATCCCTCTGCAGAGAAGTGCCATGCGTCGGACGAAACACCCTGAATGTCTTTGGCAGAGATGACGTATGAGTTAGGAACGGCATCCTTCAGATAAGGCAATGCTGCTATGTTGTGCCATGAACAGCCGCCGCCCATGTTCTCGTAGCGAGTCTCTCCAGCAAGCAAAGGCACCTCTTCTGGATTCAGACCGAGGTAATAGCAGATGCGCTTATACACCTTTGCCACCTTCTTTGCCCACTCTCTTTCACCGTTATTTGATTCGCCCTGATGGAGCAGTATGCCCTTGATGACACCCTTCTCCTGAGCTTTCTTTCCCATTTCGATGAGACGTCCAAGAGGATCGTTGCCGTATTCAGCACAGATATTCTTGAACCATTGTGCCTCATTTCTTATATATGCGTCCTTCTTCTCTTCCATAAACAGTTCGATCTTTGCTCCACCTACTGCTACATTGATAACACCTACGGTGATATTCTCAGGCAGTTGCTCTACGAGTGTGCGGCCAAAGTAGTCGGCAGGAGTAAGACCTGTGCCTTGACGACAGAGTGGTGGAACTGCTGTGTACCACTCTCCCTGCTTGCGCTGAGGGCTGTTGAAGTTGACGGCAGCCATCATCTTGAAGCGCTCTGGCACGTTTTGCTTGTCTATTGCCTCAGACTGTGTGGCGCCTTCCATGTTCGACTGGCCGAAGCACAGATAGATATGGAAGTTAGGATCGCCCTGCTTTGCAAACTCCCATGTATCTGGTATTACTGGCTCTTCTGGGTCAGGAATGGCAGCACCGCTATCGCTGTTCACAATCTCGAATGTTGTTCCCACATATCCTGACTGTGTGCTCCATCCCTTTATGCTATTCTCTGCGAAGTCACCGTTTGTAACCATGTTCACGCCTACGGCATTATCTACGAGCTTAAGGTCGTCAAAGAAGATGTCGCCCTTGAACGTACCAAACTCAAAGTCGAGGCGGTCGAGGTCATAGTTTGCTGTGAACTCCCACTTGTAAGTGTCCCACTGTGTAGTGACATTGTATGCAGCGAGATACTGTACATCGGTAGAACCGTTCCACTGGTTACGGTTTGGACTTGTAGTCCATATAGGCCAGAATGCCAATGAACAGGTTCCTGATGCCTTAACTTTCATCGTAAGGGTATATTGCCTACCCTTTGTCATTGGGGTGGTCAACGTGTAACTTGCCTGGTTGTCCCATGCGTTGCTACCACCAACGGAGTTGTATTTAATACAGAGATTCGTCTCTCCTCCGTCAGCCATAGCTATGACTGACAGGAGGATTAAGATGAATGTAGTTATCGCTTTACGCATATTCTCTTCTTATATAAAAATATGTAGATGATTATTAGAAGATCATCTTCTTGCCATTCTTAATAACAAGACCCTTAGCATTCTGTACACGCTGGCCAGCGATGTTGTACATTACGTTGCTCTCTGCTGCAGTCTCTACGTTCTGGATAGCAGTTGGAACGTAATTTTCAAATGTAGGACAGTCAGACTCAGCCTTGCCTATTGTAACATGACTGTGCCAGCTGCGCTGATCTGCGCTGCCAATGATGCCTTCCTTGAAGTCAATAACCTGAACGTCACCAGTCTCAAACTCTATGATCTTGATATTGTCAACGTAGAGTGTACCACTGAACTTACCGAGCTGGAGCACAAGGCGGTCATAAGGGTACTTACCATCTGTACCACCATACCAGCTGCCGTCTTCTGCCTGTGTAGCAAAGATAGATTCTGTCTGGCTCCATGTAGTAGAAGCACTGAAATTGTTGGAATACTTTAGGTCGCCAGAGTTGCCATACTGGTCCTTGTTCTCACTCTTTGTGTCCTCAATGAATGCGCCAATCTTATCTGTCTCGCCCTCCTCTGTTCTAAGAGAAAGTTGTACAGCGTAGTGGTTGCCAACAGTGAGTGGAGCAGGCAGATTGATTAATACCTGTGAATCCCATGAGTTTGCCTTTGCTTCATCAATAGTGATCTTCAGCATATAGTCCTCAATGACATGGTCTGCAACCTCATCAATCTCGAAAGTCCAGCCTGCCTGCTGCCATCCAACATAGTGTGCAGTAGCAGCCTTGTCGTCAGCCTTTAATGTAGGGTTGCTCTCGAAATCCTCAGAGAAGAGAAGGTTGCCTTCTGTGTCATAGAGTCTCAGATTGTCAAAGCATACAGACTCGCCTTTTGGAAGCTTACCGATGTTAAGAAGAAGCGTTGTAGCTGAATACTCAAAGTCCTCGTGGGTTGTTTCATGAGGTGTACATGCAGCATTTGTTTTGCCAGGGAACCATACAGTATAGTCATCCCAGTCTGCTGTAGGCTTTATCTCATCAGTGTAGTTGAAAACAGCACTGCCTCCGTATGGATCCTTGTGATCTGTCTGTATGTCATCCATTGATTCTGTACCAATAGTGAATGTTGCTGTTGACTTTACTGATATTACAGCTTTAGATACAACACCTGATGGAGCATTTCCAACCTTGATGAACAACTGACTATCCCATGGATTGGCCTTGTCAGTAGCAGCTGTTACCTTAATAAAATGATTTGACTGTGCGTTAGCACACAATGCCATCATAGCGACAGCGAAAAGAGTAAAGATTTTCTTCATGTCTTGTTTTTATTTGTTAATTGTTTGATTAAACGTGGATGAACGGGGTGTCTCTCCTTCAAAAAAGGTGATGCAAAGTTACTCATATTATTTATAATGTGCAAGTGTCTGGTTGTCCGAAATGCCCTATTTTACCGTTATTGTAACGTAAGCAATATATTATGAAACATAAAAAACCGCATAAACACTGGGTGTTCATGCGGTTTTTTACGTGATATGTTACTAAATGTTACATTGCTTTTGTTTTTAAGAAAGTAGTTGCAGATACTTTGCCATAGCATCCTTTATCTCTGAGATGCGAATAAACTCGTTGGCAGAATGTGAGCGGCTTGATTCACCAGGGCCAAGCTTGAATGATGGCCATGGCATAAGAGCTTGGTCGGATAGGGTAGGTGAACCAAACGGTGTCATGCCCATCTCCTTGCATCTTATGATGAGTGGGTGGTCAAGTGCTATATGTGATGAGCGTAAATGGAATGAACGTGCCTTTACTTCGCTGCGTACATTCTGGCATATCTCGTCAAAAAGTTGCTCGTTGGTATAGTGTTCGTTTGAACGCACGTCAACTATCATCCAGCATTCGTCAGGTATCACGTTGTGCTGTGTGCCACTGTTGACCACAGTCAGATTCATAACGGTTGGACCAAGGAAGTCAGATACACGTTCAAACTTATGGTTGCGTATCCATACCATGTCGTCCAGCGCTTCATATATGGCATTAACGCCTTCGCTACGAGCAGCATGTCCTGACTTGCCATGAGCAATTAAGTCAAGTACCATAAGTCCTTTCTCTGCTACAGCAGGTTGCATGCCTGTTGGCTCGCCTACGATGGCAACGTCTATTTTTAATGAGGAGTTAGGGATTAGGTATGAGGAATTGTCTGCATGTTCATCAGCATGGCAATTCGGAACTTGTAATTTTGAATTCGAAATGATACTCCTTATTCCATTGATGCCACTAACCTCCTCCTCGCATGATGCTAAATATATAATGTTATAGTTGCGGTTCTGCTCGTTTAGGATTCGGAATACCTGCAGCAATGTTACCAGTCCGCCGCCACAGTCATTGGAACCTATGCCATATAGCACGTCGCCTTCAATGTCAGGTGAGTGAGGATCACGAGTCCAACTGGCTACAGGCTTGACGGTATCAATATGAGCATTAAGTAGTATTGTCTGCTTCTCGCTGTCATAATCATTACCAATGAGTATGATGTTGTTGCCACTTCGTAGTGGTTGCAACCCTCGCTTCTGCATCCATTGTTCCATGATGTCAGCAGCAACGGTTTCGTCTCGACTCACTCTTGGTGTGCGTATCAGTTGCTGTAGCAGTTCTATTGCTTCAGAGGTGTACTTCTCTATATCCATAATAAATAAGTTGATGTTTTATTGTTATATGACGGCAAAATTACAAAAAATATTGCATTAAATGCGCATTTTTGAAAAATTATTCCATATTCCTTCTTTTTTCTTCATTTATTTTTGTAATTTTGTTCCGTATTTCAAATACGACGACTATGCAGACGAACGTTCATTTATCTATTCTTGTGCACGAACAAGCCAAGATATACGGAAAGCGTGAGGCATTGGTGTATAAGGATTTTGGAGGCAAACAGTGGAAGAGCATCTCGTGGATTCAGTTCTCTAACCTGGTCCGTAAGGTGTCTAACGCCATGTTGCGCCTGGGAATTCAGGTCCAGGAGAAGGTGGCTGTGTTCTCGCAGAACACCATTCAGTATGTACTTACAGACTTCGGAGCATGGGGCATCCGTGCATGTACCGTTCCGTTCTATGCTACGACGAGTGAGGAACAACTGCAGTTCATGGTCAACGATGCACAGATTCGCTACATCTTCTGTGGTGAACAAGAGCAATACGATAAGGCACGACGAGTGCAACACCTATGCCCGACGTTGCAGAAACTTATTGTTTTCAGTCGTGAAGTGCGCTTGTCCACCCATGACCCTTCATCCATTTACTTTGATGATTTCGTCAAGACAGGAGATGGAGAACCGCAGCATGATGAACTGCAGAGACGTCAGCATTCTGCTGGTTGGGATGAATTGGCATGCATACTCTATACGTCCGGAACCACGGGTGTGTCAAAAGGTGTGATGCTATCGCATGGTCAGTTCCGTGCAGCCTTTGCTGATAACCACAAAGGTCTTGCACTTACGCCTAAGGATCGCATCCTGAACTTCCTTCCTTTTACTCATATCTTTGAGAAAGGATGGGCATTGCTTGCCATTACTGAGGGCTGTACGCTTATAATTAACACCGATCCGCACGATGTGCAACAGTCAATGCGCGAGACGCATCCTACATGTATGAGTGCCGTTCCGAGATTCTGGGAGAAGGTTTATGCAGGCATACAAGAGACCATTGATCGTTTGGGAACGACGCAGAAGTCACTTTTCAATCGTGCTCTCATAGTAGGTAAACGCCACAATATAGACTATCTCAGCAAGGGAAAGCGTCCGCCGCTGATGCTGCATTTGGAATATAAGATGATGGAAAAGACCGTTTTTGCTATCATTCGTAAGCAACTTGGTCTTGAAAATGCACACTTCTTCCCAACGGCAGGCTCGTTTGTGTCTCCTAAAGTAGAAGAATTTGTCCATTCCATCGGTATTTTTATGGTGGTAGGCTATGGTCTTACGGAGTCGCTTGCTACAGTAAGTAATGACCATATTGATAAACCTTTCACCATAGGAAGTATTGGAAGGCCTATTGAAAGCATAGATATTCAGTTCTCTGATGAAGGCGAGATATTGCTGAAGGGTCCTACAATAACGCAAGGATACTACAACCGTCCAGACCTGAACGCGCTCAGTTTTACGCCAGAAGGTTACTTCAAGACAGGCGATGTGGGCTATATGAAAGATGGCGAGCTGTACATCACAGAACGTATCAAGGATCTTTTCAAGACCTCAAACGGTAAGTATATCGCTCCGCAGATGATAGAGTCGAAGATACTCGTGGACAAATATGTTGAGCAGATAGCAGTAATAGCCGACCAACGTAAGTTCGTCTCAGCGCTGATAGTGCCGACGTACCCATTGCTTGAGGAATACGCCCACATCAACGGCATAGCATTCCGTGACAGAGAAGAACTGTGTGCCGACGAACGCATCATAAAGATGCTGGCAGAAAGAATAGACACCCTGCAGCAAACTCTTGCCAATTACGAAAAAATAAAGAAGTTTACGCTTATGCCGCACCACTTCTCCCTTGAACGAGGAGAGATAACCAACACGCTGAAGATTAAGCGTGGGGCGCTCAATAAGCATTATGCAGAAATAATAGAACAAATGTATATAGAGTAATGATAACACAAGATCAACTGAAAGACATACAGGATCGTGCAGATGCCCTGTACAAATATCTTGACATTGACCGCAAAAGGATAGAATACGAAGAGGAGGATTTGCGTACGCAGGCTCCTGATTTCTGGGATGATCCGGAACGTGCGCAGGAGCAAATGAAGCTGGTCAAGGGTATAAAGAAATGGATAGACGGATATGAAGAAGTGCGTACTGCTGCAGACGAACTGCAGTTGGCATTCGACTTCTATAAGGACGAACTCGTAACAGAAGAAGAGGTTGATGCCGCATATACACGTTCCGTCAAGGCAATCGATGACCTTGAGCTTCGCAATATGTTGCGACAAGAGGAAGATCCGATGGACTGTGTGCTTAAGATAAACTCAGGAGCAGGTGGCACCGAGGCACAGGACTGGGCAGAAATGCTTATGCGTATGTACCAGCGATGGGCAGAAAAGGGTGGCTATAAGGTTACGATATGCGACCTGCAGGAAGGAGATGAGGCCGGCATTAAGTCTGTTACGATGCAGATAGAAGGAGGCGAATACGCATACGGATTCCTGAAATCTGAGAATGGCGTCCACCGTCTGGTTCGCGTTTCTCCATATAATGCACAAGGCAAGCGAATGACTTCGTTTGCATCTGTCTTCGTTTCTCCATTGGTTGACGATACCATTGAGGTGTACGTTGATCCTGCTCGCGTCTCATGGGACACCTTCCGCTCAAGTGGAGCAGGCGGACAGAATGTCAATAAAGTAGAGACCGGTGTACGCTTGCGTTACATGTACCAGGATCCAGATACAGGAGAAGAAGAGGAAATCCTCATTGCCAATACCGAGAGCCGCAAGCAACAGCAGAATCGCGAGAACGCTATGCGTCTCCTGAAGTCGCAGCTTTATGACCGCGCTATGAAGAAACGCCTTGAAGCGCAGGCAGCGATAGAGGCCAGCAAACTTAAGATAGAGTGGGGCAGTCAGATTCGTTCGTACGTTTTTGACGACCGTCGCGTCAAGGATCACCGCACCAATTATCAGACCAATGATGTAGATGGCGTGATGGATGGCAAACTTGACGGCTTCATCAAGGCATTCCTCATGGAATTCCCTGTTAAGGACAATTAATTCCATACAATAAAAAGAAAAGACATTAACAAAAATCATAAACCATTAAATCAAATCATTATGGCAAAGAAAAATAACAAGAACAATGCAAAGAGCGTGAAGATTTCAGCACGCGAGGAGCAGCAGGGTAAGAATGTCGTAAATGCTATTTTCGGCGTTTTGGTTGCACTTGCTGTTATCTTCCTTATCTACATCACTGTTGTTATGGGCTAATCCCACACCTATAGCGTATGAGTGGATTTGAGATTGAACGCAAGTTCCTGGTGAAGAAGGCTGGTGCACCATGGCGTGCACTTGCCTCTTCGTCCAGCAATATCCGACAGGGATATCTGGATTGCCGTGATGCTACGGTGCGAATCCGTACCCGTAACGAGAAGGCATACCTGACAATAAAGAGCCATTCTCTTGATGGAGGCCTGTCGCGTTATGAGTTTGAGACCGAGATAGCGCCAGTGGAAGCAATGCAGTTGCTGAAGCTTTGCCGTGGTGGCATGGTGGAAAAGACCCGCTATGTGGTACCATTTGAAGGCCATAAGTTTGAAGTTGATGAGTTCCATGGTGCCAATGAAGGACTGGTGTTTGCAGAAGTGGAACTGTCAAGTCAGGACGAATCCTTCGCGTGTCCTGAATTTATCGGACCAGAAGTTACGGGCAACAGACACTTCTACAATTCGCATCTGTTGACGGATAACTATCTTAATTGGAAGGAAGAACTGCCAGAAGAGTACAGGTAAGGCATGAGTGACAAGCTTGCTCAAGCAAAACCTGTGAAAGCAGAATAACTAAGTATATGTATAATATAGATAAGGTAAGGGACGACTTCCCTATATTAAGTCGCACGGTATATAACAAGCCGCTGGTCTATTTTGATAATGCGGCTACGACACAGAAGCCCCGATGCGTCGTTGAGGCAATGACCGACGAGTACTATAACGTCAATGCCAATGTCCATCGTGGCGTACACTACCTCTCTCAGCAGGCAACAGACCTGCACGAACAGGCCCGTGAGACTGTACGGAAGTTCATAAACGCTCGCTCAACGTCTGAAGTCATCTTCACTCGTGGCACCACCGAAAGCGCCAATCTCATTGTATCATCATTCTGCGATGAGTTCATGAGCGATGGCGACGAGGTGATTATCTCCACGATGGAGCACCATTCGAACATCGTTCCATGGCAGTTGCAGGCGGCAAAGAAAGGCATTGCCATCCGTGTCATACCGATGCACGACGACGGAACGCTCGACATGGAAGCCTACGAACGCCTCTTCACTGACCGTACTAAGATTGTTAGCGTAACGCATGTGAGCAATGTCCTCGGCACGATCAATCCGGTGAAGGACATCATTCGCATAGCTCACGAACATGATGTGCCAGTAATGATAGACGGTGCTCAATCGACGCCTCACTTCAAAGTTGACGTTCAGGACCTTGATTGCGAATTCTTTACCTTCTCTGGTCATAAGATATATGGTCCGACAGGCATTGGCGTGCTATACGGAAAGGAAGACTGGCTCGACCGTCTGCCTCCGTATCAGGGTGGCGGAGAGATGATAGAGAGCGTAACGTTTGAGAAAACTACGTTCGAGAAACTGCCGTTCAAGTTCGAAGCAGGTACTCCTGACTACGTCGCAACCCATGGACTCGCCACCGCCCTCGACTATGTCACCGCCCTCGGCATGGACAATATAGCCCAGCATGAGCAACAGTTGACACGCTACGCAATGGAGCGCATGATGCAGATAGACGGCATGCGCATCTTCGGTCCGCAGGATGCGGCACAGAAAGATGCCGTCATCTCGTTCCAGGTGGGTAACATTCACCATCTCGATATGGGAACTCTGCTCGACCGTCTCGGTATCGCTATCCGCACCGGACACCATTGTGCTCAGCCACTTATGGACCGACTTGGCATAGCAGGTACAGCGAGAGCATCCTTCGCTCTTTACAATACACGTGAGGAAATTGATGCCCTCGTTGCCGGAATCGAGCGCGTTGCCCGGATGTTCTAATCAGCCATCTTTATCTTGCACTGCAATACTGCAACTGCGAACCATACCAGTGCCACGATGCGGTAGAGGTAACCGAGGTCAATAGGCATGACGAGTGCCACGAAAGCACACTGAGCATTTACGAGCGACTTTGCCTGATCGGCTGTCACCAACTGCTCAAGAATGCGGCTGTAGTAAGCTGCGAGGAGTTCAAAAACGTTCATTACCTGTGCTTCACTCTTGATAATCTTTGTGGTATTCATATCTATACGGTTTTAAGTGGTTATTATTTTGATTCTGGGTGCAAAGGTAAATAATAACTGTGCACAATAGGTTCAATCGAAATTTTTGTTTGTTAAACTTACTTAAGATTTATATAAAATTAAGTTAATATGCTCCAAAACCACTACTATGAGGGGCTTATTGAGGCCGGATGTGACGAAGCAGGGCGTGGTTGTCTTGCCGGTTCGGTGTATGCTGCGGCAGTAATTTTGCCGCCAGATTATCAGAATGACGACCTCAACGACTCAAAACAACTCACCGAAAAGAAACGTTATGCGTTGCGAGAGCAGATAGAGCGTGATGCGGTGGCATGGGCTGTAGGCATAGTAACGCCAGAAGAAATAGACAAGATAAACATACTGCGGGCATCGTTCCTCGCTATGCATCGCGCCATAGACCAGCTGAAGGTGCGCCCACAGGCACTCATCATCGACGGCAACCGCTTCACTCCCTATAAGCCAGAAGGCTCCGACGCTCCGTTACCACATACCACAATCGTCAAGGGCGACGGCAAATATCTGGCCATAGCAGCTGCAAGCATCCTGGCAAAGACCTATCGTGACGACTACATGAATAGCCTTGCGAAGGAATATCCACAGTATGACTGGAAGAAAAACAAAGGCTATCCTACGAAGAAACATCGCGATGCCATCCGCCAGTTTGGCGTAACGCCTTACCACAGGCTGTCCTATAATCTGCTTGGCACTGGCGAACTCTCGCTCGATTTTGAGGATTGATGCCTTGGCATCTTTGTGGTTGTTTATATATATAATAATGTGTTACATCGTAAACGAAGCGTAAATGAGACACGATAAACTTGGTCTTCAGCTCGAATTGCTGCTGATGCTGACAGAGAATCGACGCTGGTCGATAGATGCAATATGCAAGCGTCTTGGCTTGCAGCAGCGTAACGTCTATTACTACCTTAACTTCTTCAAGCAGGCAGAATTCCAACTGGAGAAGCGCGGTGGCTATTACTTCATCTCACGCAACTCTCCTTTCATCTCAAAGCTGTGCGATGTCGTTAAGTTTACCGATGCTGAGGCCATTGTTCTCAAGCGTCTGCTGGACAGTGCCGGCGATAGTGACCTCCTGGTTCGCTCGGCACGAAAGAAGCTGGAGCGCTTCTATGACTTCAATGTCCTTGAGGATACGGTCATGGACAAGAAGCAGGCGAAGATAGCACAGAAGCTTTACGACGCTATCATGGCTGAGCGTATGGTTATCATTCACGACTATTCGTCGCCACATTCCTCTTCTGT
Source organism: Prevotella sp. (assembly GCA_045643065.1). Lineage (GTDB taxonomy): Bacteria > Bacteroidota > Bacteroidia > Bacteroidales > Bacteroidaceae > Prevotella. The sequence goes on along the minus strand of JAZUKC010000189.1, from coordinate 31,655 downwards.
CAGCGACCGTCTTGTAGAGCCGTTCCTCATGATGAACGGTAATCACGACCTGCGTGCATACGAACTCAGTACGGGCATCAACAAGACGTTCCGCATATCGAGAATGGGCAGCGTAGAGATAATTGACCGACACTGGACCAATCGCAGGCATCACGTACCGATGTACACCGACTATTTCAACTTCAGTTCCGACAATCCGCAGGAAGTGCGCCTGCGCCTTGACCAACTGTCGTATAATGTTCTCATTGAGGAATACCCTAAGGCAGAACGCGATGTCAAGCCCGATGAGGACGGAAACCACTGGATATTCACACCGTCCGTATGCTCAATGATTGGCATAGGGCGATTTGTACTCGGCCTATATGACCATATCGAGGTGCAGGACAGTCCTGAACTTGAGAAGTACCTTGACGAAAAACTCGATTCATTCGTAAAAAGTAAAAACAAGTCAAATATAAAATAACAAGAGAGATATATGACAAACAATATGAATTTGCTGCCTGTCAGCATCAGCCGATTGATGGAAATATGCAATCCGAAGCACCACATCGACAACGAACTTGTGCTTTTGGACATCAACGAAATACCAATGCCTAAGGAAAATCGCCGCATGGAGTGTATCTTTGTTGGCATGTGTCTTTCGGGTGAGGGATGCTATTCCGTTGGCACCATACAGCATAAAGTAAGGGCAAACGATGTCATCATCGTTGGAGAAGGCCAGATATTAGGTGATGTAAAGGTAGAAAAGGAACTTTCAGGCGTAGGTATGCTCGTCTCACATGAGTTTCTGTATAATGTAATGAGCGGGGTACGCGATGTCTCAAATCTCTTTGTCTTCTCGCGTGAGCATCCGGTTCTGTCGCTGTCAAACGACGAAGTGCAGATGTTCAAGGAGTATTACTCGCTGCTGCTCATGAAGGTCGATGAGCAGTCGCATAGCTTCCGTGCCAACGTTGCCAGCTCAATTCTTGCGGCAATGATATACGATCTCTGCAATGCTACCAGCCGTTTGCAGAACAGAGGCACGCAACGCCACTCGCGTTCGCAGGAGATTTTCACCGAGTTTGTCAAACTGGTGGAGGCCAATTTCCGTCATGAACGCCACGTAAGCTGGTATAGTGAGCAGCTGAATGTGTCTCCGAAGACGCTTCTTGAGATGGTAAAGCGAGTGAGTCAGCGTACTCCAAACGAGTGGCTTGACATCTATACCACCATCGAAATACGCATATTGCTGAAGAATACCACAAAGTCGATAAAGGAGATTGCTGACGAATTGCACTTCGGCACCCAGTCGTCGCTCGGCAAATTCTTCAAGGAACACGTCGGCATCTCGCCTTCTAACTACAGGCACCGTTAAGAAAGCCCCGATTTCCCACCTATATATAAATATCAAAAACAGACGAAGATATGGAGACGTTGTCTAACGAACACCTGACAATCAAGGTGAAAGAGCATGGTGCCGAACTGGCATCTATAGAAAGCAATGGCAGAGAATATCTGTGGCAGGCAGACGAATCTTTCTGGAAACGCCATTCGCCTGTGTTGTTCCCTATAGTCGGTTCGCTGTGGAACGGTGAGTGCCGCTCGCATGGCAAGACGTATAAGATGGGACAACATGGCTTTGCCCGCGATATGGACTTTGTCAATATCCTGAAGACAGACACCGAACTGTGCTATCGTCTTGTGTCTGACGAGACTACGATGCAGAAGTATCCTTATGCCTTCTGCCTTGAGATTGGGTATCAGCTTGTAGGCAATCGCATCAAGGTGCTGTGGCATGTGGAGAATACAGGCGACGAAAAGATGTCGTTCCAGATAGGTGCTCATCCGGCGTTCTTCTGGCCGATGCTTTCTGACGAAGCGACAAAGGCTCCTGTATCAAGCATTCTGCCTGCTCTTGCCGACACGGACAGCCGTGGTTTCTTCCGCATAGAGGCCAATGGCAGTGTACTTGCCAAGTCGGTGATTACTGAGGGTGGATGCATCGGTGCAGAGTCGCAGACGACGCTTGATGCTGAGGGTTATCTTCCGATTGACGTCAATACGTTCAATGATGATGCGCTGATTTATGAGGATTCCCAGGTAACAAAGGTTACGCTTTGCCGTGACGATAAGTCGCCATATCTCTCCCTTGAGTTTACAAGTCCCCTCGTCGGACTCTGGTCTCCTCCTGGCAAGCGAGCACCGTTTGTCTGCATCGAACCATGGTATGGTCGTGCTGACTCGGCAGGCTACGAAGGAACATACGAATCTAAGCCTTGGATTCAGCAGATTGAGGCAGGAAAATGCTTCGATGCAAGCTATGAAATTGTGGTAGAAAAACAGTGATTTTTGGCCTATTTGTAAAAGACTGAGAATCAGTGGGTTAAAAATGGGCTTGCGTTTCCTATTGATTTACCCTCCGTTTCCTATTGATTCACCCTGCGTTTTCTATTGATTCACCTTGTGATTCAATACCATTCGTTTCAGACCCCTATCGGATGGCAATAATATAAATAGGTAATGTGCTTCATGGTGGCTATGCAGTGCGTTGCAATCCGAATGGTACTCAAAAGCCTCTGTGCTCCGTGTCCTCAGGGCTTTGTGTTAAAAAACAGATTAGATAGTCGCGAAAACGGTTTAGTCGAATATCTCTTTCATCACACTTAATGACTTCAACTCTGGAAACGAAGGGACGTGGAGGCGGAAGTAGATGATGATAATGTCCAGACAATGTTGACGCTCTTGTCGCGTCATACGGTAAAGGTGCATGTTATGGTAAGAAATGCGGAGCAGATGAAACATGAACGCTGAATCCTTTGGGTTGAGAAAATCGTGATGAGTAGGTACCAGTCGGGCAAACTCACCTGTACGAAGATCGAAGATGCAGCCATCGGCGTAGTCATCTGCCACGGGCATGAAACCGAGATAGCGTGAAAGACGGACAAGAAAAGCAATGTGGAAATTGCCGACGCTGGCGTCCGTGTAGTCGAGCCACGACAGGCTTGCGCTGAGAAAACTGTATAACGGAGTGTCCTGCTGCTCCTGACGGGTGGCATAATATAGCACTTCGGCAAGAAACATGCCCACGGTCATCTTCGCAGGATCAACGTTCAGCGTCGTCCATGGATGCTCAAGTGCGACGTCAGTCAGCTTCTGCATCTGCTGATTCTGTCGGTAGTCAATCTCGATCTGAAGCATCGTCAGCGGCTGAAAGAACTGTTTCTTCATCTTCCCCTTAGCATTTTGCGACAGCTTCACCATAGACGTAAGGCGTCCGTAAACCTCTGTATAGAAATCTACGATAACTTTCTGGTCGCTGTATTTCAGACAGCGCAACACTATGGCGCGGGTTTTCTGCTGCATGGATGCAAAGATACAAATTATTTACGATATAAATCAAGGTCTTGATGTGCTTTTTGTTAAAAAACATTAAGTACAAGAAAATTCTTCATTATTCATTGTTCATTATTCATTAAATATTAGTACCTTTGCATCGCTTTTATGCGATGGTCCGTTCGTCTATCGGTTAGGACGAGAGATTTTCATTCTCTAAAGAGGAGTTCGACTCTCCTACGGACTACGAATAAGCAAGAAGAATATTCTGCATCGTCGCAGAGAGTGCGACAAGGTGGTGCAGAAGGGTTTTCAAATAATCCGCTTAGGGCAGCCGTAGAGGCGCAAGACCCATGAGCTATCATCAACTATCAAAACAATTTTAACAAAATGGCAAATCACAAGTCATCAGTGAAGCGCATCCGTCAGACTAAGACTAAGACCGCTCACAACAAGTACTACGCTAAGACAATGCGTAACGCAGTTCGTAAACTTCGTGCTCTTACAGACAAGGCTGAGGCTACAGCACAGCTCCCTAAGGTACAGAAGATGCTCGACAAGCTTGCAAAGCAGGGCATCATCCATAAGAACAAGGCTGCTAATATCAAGTCTGGTCTTGCTCTTCACATCAACAATCTCTAATCGACACAGTCGCGGTGTGCAGCCGCATACGATTATAGTTTACCGCGTTATCCAAAAGATAATGCGGTTTTTTTGTTTCTACGGTATTATGAATCCAATGTTCCTTCGTATTTTACTTACAGCTGTCCGCCTCGCTCGCATAGTTTTCTTCCCTTTGGAGGGGTTGGGAAAAGGGGTGTTCTCTAAGGTGGATAGCTGTCATCGTGTTGCTCTCCTCCCCTCGGGGAGGTTGGGAAGGGGCTGCATCCTTGCCTTTTTGCTGCTCGTTTCCTGCCGACTTGCAGCACAGGAAGTATCGTTCTCGGGCCATGCTGCTGAGGGAATGGCAATAAGAAAGGATATCTGGATGCAGCATCTCATACAGACGCAGGGGCAGGAATACTACGGATTGTCATTGTCATGGAAGGCAAAGGGCGACAGTATCAATATTTATGACCGTATGTGGGGACGCCCAACGATAGAGGGCGGACTTATCGTTGGCGACTTCAGTCGCATACAAATGCATGACGGAACGCGAGAGCAGACGAAGGATGTCAATTATATTTCGGGGCTCGGATGCATGGTAACGCCATACGCAGGGTTCAGAAGATCGTTGCTTCGCACGTCGGTCTTTGATGCCGGATATAAGTACGAGAATGGCATTGGCATATCAACGCGGCCGTATAACATTGTCGATAATGTTGAGAATGAACTTGTTGGTAGTCGTATTACAGTGTTTGTTGGCCTCGGATTGTATGCTTCTATGCGCGTGTCTAAGCATGTTTCGTTAGGCGTTGATGCAACGTTCCGTCATTATTCCAGTGGCAAAGTCAGTCAGCCTAATATTGGTATAAATACCGTTGATGTAGGTCTTAAGGCAGCATATACGCTCCAGCCAGACACCGTTCGCCGCACTCCTTACGAGCGTGGGTTCAATAATGGCTTCAGAAAACGCCTGTATGCTGACGTCAGTGTCAGCTGGTGTCCGCAGACTGTGTTAGACGACTGGATGTATGATTGGAGGGTTCCGCCGGAAAAACGCCGTTCTTCGTTTGATGTGTACCATGCATGGACGGCAGATATTGGCGTCATGTGGCGCTACAGTCGTAAGTATGCGTCGGGCATAGGCATAGATTACACATACTTCCCCTTTACGGATGCCATAAAGGTTTCTGAGGATACGTTCTACGGATGCCCCATGGGTTACGACTTTTCCCCGCACGTTTTAGGCGTATCTTTGCGTCATGAGGCATTCTATAAGAATGTTTCCATGCACATGAGTGTTGGCTGGTACCTGACAAGAAAGTTAGGAAACATAGCCGATGAGAATCAGACACCGTACTACGAAACTATCGGTTTGCGCTGGTATATGCCGTTCCTGGCAAAGCGAATGTATCTCGGTTACAGTATCAATGCATGCGCTTTCAAGGCAAACTATTTCCAATTCTCGTTGGGATATTGTCCATGGAAATAATAGGAAAGATACGTTTCTTCCTTGCGTACCTTATTTTATTAACCATTTTTACGATTTAAAACAGCTTCTATTTCAATATTTTTTTGTATCTTTGCACCAAATAAGCATATAAACGATAATAATGGAAGAAATACAGAAGACAGAAGGTAATTATACCGGTAGTAGCATTCAGGTGCTTGAAGGCCTCGAGGCCGTTCGCAAGCGCCCTGCTATGTATATCGGCGATATATCAGAAAAGGGTCTGCATCATCTCGTAAACGAGACTGTAGATAACTCTATAGACGAGGCAATGGCTGGTTACTGTACTGATATTACAGTAACAATCAACGAGGATAACTCTATTACCGTAGAGGACAACGGACGTGGTATTCCTGTCGATGAGCACCCAAAAATGAAGAAGTCTGCACTCGAAGTGGTCATGACTGTGCTTCATGCAGGTGGTAAGTTTGACAAAGGCTCGTACAAAGTGTCTGGTGGTCTCCACGGCGTTGGTGTGTCTTGTGTGAACGCACTCTCTACACACATGATGTCGCAGGTATTCCGTGATGGTAAGATCTATCAGCAGGAGTATGAGAAGGGTAAGCCTCTCTATGATGTTAAGATAGTAGGCGAGACCGATAAGCGTGGTACTCGTCAGCAGTTCTGGCCTGATGGAAGCATCTTTACGACTACAACCTACAAGTATGATATAGTTGCTACCCGTATGCGTGAGCTTGCTTTCCTTAATGCAGGCATCAAGATTACGCTCCGCGACATGCGTCCTATGCTTGACGATGAGGGCAATATCGTAGAGGATTGGACACCGAAGGAGGAAGTGTTCCATGCTCAGGACGGTCTGAAAGAGTTCGTTCGCTATATCGATCAGCACCGTACACACCTCTTTAACGATGTTATCTACCTCAAGACAGAGAAGGCTGGTGTGCCTATTGAGGCAGCTATCATGTACAATACCGACTATTCGGAGCATATCCACTCTTACGTTAACAATATCAACACTATTGAAGGTGGTACTCACCTTACAGGTTTCCGCATCGCTCTCTCACGTGCGCTGAAGAAATATGCTGACAATGACGATCAGATTCGTAAGCAGATAGAGAAGGCAAAGGTGGAGATTGCGCAGGATGACTTTAAGGAAGGACTTACCGCTGTTATCTCTGTCAAGGTGGCAGAGCCACAGTTTGAGGGACAGACAAAGACAAAACTTGGTAACTCTGAGGTCAATGGCGCTGTCCAGCAGGCAGTTGGCGAGGCAATGAACGATTATCTTGAGGAGCATCCTAATGAGGCTCACATGATCTGTAATAAGGTTGTTCTTGCCGCAACAGCACGTATCGCTGCTCGCAAAGCTCGTGAAAGCGTACAGCGTAAGAACCCAATGACAGGCGGTGGTCTGCCTGGTAAGCTTGCTGACTGCTCAAGTCGTGACCCAAAGAAGACAGAAATCTTCCTCGTCGAGGGTGATTCTGCCGGTGGTTCGGCTAAGCAGGGACGTGACCGTGTGACACAGGCTATCCTGCCTCTGCGTGGTAAAATCCTTAACGTTGAGCGCGTTCAGTGGCACAAAGTGTTCGAATCTGAGTCGGTGAACATCATCCTTCAGGCTATCGGCGTGCGCTTTGGCGTTGACAGCGAAGACTCTAAGGAGGCTAACATAGAGAAGATGCGTTACGATAAGATTATCATCATGACCGATGCCGATGTCGATGGCTCGCACATTGACACACTTATCATGACACTCTTCTTCCGCTTCATGCCGAAGGTTATTCAGGAAGGCCACCTCTATATTGCTACTCCGCCACTCTACCAGTGTACTTACAAGAACCACAAAGAGTACTGCTACACAGAGGAAGAGCGTCTGAAGTTCATCGACATGTACTGCGATGGTAATGCAGATGACAACAAACTCCACACCCAGCGCTACAAAGGTCTCGGTGAGATGAATGCTGAACAGCTGTGGGATACGACAATGAACCCAGAGACACGTCTGCTGAAGCAGGTTACAATCCAGAACGCTGCCAAGGCCGATGAGATATTCTCTATGCTCATGGGTGATGATGTTGAGCCACGTCGTCAGTTCATTGAGGAGAACGCAACATACGCTAATATCGACGCATAAGCCTGCTTTCCCCGGCGATAAGCAGGGGAAGGGCGAACGATATAGGGAAGTTATAGGGACAGTTCCCTGTAACTTCCCTTTTTTCTTTATAACAAATGTTATTAGAAAACCTACGTTAATTGTCAATTATTAGCTGTAAACCGTCCATTAGCACCGTTGTTAATTGTTAATTATTACTTTTAACAGCCTCTTCATTTGCTCTTTTATAGCAATAAGATAATTCCAATCACCCATTAAAAAATATAGAAAACTATGAAGTCAGGACGTAAAGTTTGCAATGAACTCAAGGCCATTCGCCAGAGCATTGCTGATGCCAACGGCATCGAATACACACCTAACGAATGTACCCATGAGGGCGAATGCGCTGGCACTTGCCCTGCATGCGAACAGGAAGTGAAATATCTTGAGAATCAGTTAGGTATGCGTCGCATGCTCGGTAAGGCTGTTGTCGTTGCAGGACTCAGTCTTAGCGTTGCATCATGTGCAAGCTGTGGCAATAGTGGTCCTACTGTTAAGGGCGATGTTGCACGTACCGATACCACTGAGATGTTAGAGGGCGATGTGGCGTGTCCAATAGATACGTCTGGCACATCTAATTGTGACTCTTTATTTGTCGCACCTGATGCCAACGCAAAGCAATAGTCTGACGGCACCGTTGCTGGCTATTCGCCGCCATCGTTTGGCACTTGACGGGCGTGGAGTGGTAACGCTTGTCGCTTTCATGGGCTGCCCTTTGAAGTGCAAATACTGCCTGAACGAGAGCTGCCATGATGTGTCAAACACTCCGCGCCGTATCACTCCGCAGCAGCTTTTAGACGAAGTCAGGGTCGATAACATATACTTTCTCGCAACCGATGGTGGCGTAACGTTCGGCGGAGGCGAACCATTGCTTCAGAGCAAGTTTATAGAACAGTTCTGTAAACTTGCCGATTCTCTATGGACAATATCTCTCGAGACATCCCTTAATGTCCCTCGCGAGCGTCTGGAACGTGTCCTTCCTTACGTGGATAAGTATATAATCGACGTAAAAGACATGAACACAGACGTTTACGAACGCTACACACAATACCCTCAGGCAGACATGATTGCCAATCTGAAGTGGCTGATGGACAATGTGGACGATGCCGATAGGGTAGAAGTAAGGTTGCCACACATACCTGAGTTCAATACCCAGGACGATGTGAACAACAGCCGTTCGATGCTCGAAAAATTAGGAGTCCGGAACTTTGACGAGTTCGATTACGTCATCAGATAATCTCATTCGTGGCATCCTCCACTAAGAAGCAGCCTTAGGATATGGAACTATTGCTCCTCCGAGGCATGCTATTTCAATCCCACATACGCAAAAAACATTTATTTCTTTTGATATTACAATAACTTTTTGTAACTTTGCACGTTGAAAGATTAAGAACTAATAATATACAAAAAACATTATGGCAAAGAAAGCACTTTTGATGATTCTCGATGGTTGGGGAATCGGTCAGCACGGTAAGGGCGATGTCATCTACCAGACACCTACACCTTATCTTGATTATCTCACTGCAGTTTCAGCACACTCACAGCTCAATGCGTCAGGCGAGGACGTAGGTCTTCCTGACGGACAGATGGGCAACTCTGAGGTTGGTCACCTCAATATCGGCGCAGGTCGCATCGTATATCAGGACCTGGTTAAGATTAACCGCGCATGCAAGGACGGTTCAATCGCACAGAACAAGCAGGTTGTTGAGGCATACACATACGCAAAGGAGAACGGCAAGAAGCTGCATCTCATGGGCCTTACCTCTAACGGCGGCGTACACTCTTCACTCGATCACCTCTTCAAACTCATCGAGGTAGGCAAGGAATTCGGTCTCTCACAGCAGACATTCATCCACTGTTTCATGGACGGTCGTGATACAGACCCTAAGTCAGGCAAGGGTTTTATTGCCCAGCTGGACGAAGTTTGTAAGGCTAACGATGCAAACATCGCATCAATCGTAGGCCGTTTCTACGCAATGGATCGCGACAAGCGCTGGGAGCGAGTAAAGGAAGCATACGACCTGATCGTATCTGCTCAGGGCAAGCAGGCTAGCGACATGGTACAGGCAATGCAGGAATCTTACGACGAAGGCGTTACCGACGAGTTCATCAAGCCTATCACAAACGCTACTGTTAACGGCAAAATCGAGGAAGGCGACGTTGTCATCTTCATCAACTTCCGTAACGACCGCGCCAAGGAACTTACTCAGGTGCTCACTCAGCAGGATATGCCAGAGGCTGGAATGAAGACAATCCCAGGTCTGAAGTACTACTGTATGACTCCATACGACGCTTCATTCACAGGCGTAAGCATCCTCTTCCCTAAGGAGAACGTAGAGAATACTCTCGGCGAATACCTCTCGCAGCAGGGCAAGAAGCAGCTCCACACAGCTGAGACAGAGAAGTATGCACACGTTACATTCTTCTTCAACGGCGGTCGTGAGAAGCCATACGAGGGTGAGGATCGTATCCTTGTGGCATCGCCAAAGGTAGCAACCTACGACCTGAAGCCAGAGATGTCTGCCTACGAGGTTAAGGATAAGCTCTGCGCAGCAATCATGACTGAGCAGTACGACTTTATCGTTGTCAACTTCGCTAACGGCGATATGGTAGGCCACACAGGTATCTATAACGCTATCGCTAAGGCAGTTCACGCTGTTGACAACTGCGTTGAGGACGTCATTGAGACAGCAAAGGCATGCGGTTATGAGGCTATCATCATTGCCGATCATGGTAATGCAGACAACGCTATCAACGCTGACGGCACACCAAACACTGCTCATTCGCTCAACCCAGTGCCATTCATCTACGTTACAGACAATAATTCTGCTTCTGTAAAGGATGGCCGTCTGGCAGACGTTGCACCTTCAATCCTTCACATTCTTGGACTGGAGAAGCCTGCAGACATGACTGGTGAGAATCTGATTGTAGATTAAAAAATGAACGTAAACATAGAGCCCACTTGGGCTGAAATATTAAAGGGTGAGTTTGACAAAGACTACTTTGTCAGACTCACCCAATTTGTTAGGGAGGAGTATGCCAAGGGAACGTGCTACCCTCCAGGTCAAGAGATATTCAATGCCTTTAACCTTTGCCCGTTGAATGACACCAAGGTGGTGATACTTGGGCAGGATCCGTACCACGGACCTGGTCAGGCTGAGGGCTTATGCTTCTCTGTAAAGGACGGCATAGACCTGCCACCTTCGCTTATTAATATATTTAAAGAGGTAAAGGCAGACATTGGAACAGTGCCGGAACTGTCAGAGGTGGGAGCGCAAAGGGGAAAGAGGATGTACAACGGTAGCCTTCGCCGATGGGCCGAACAGGGAGTCTTGCTGCTCAACGCTACGCTGACCGTCCGCGAGCATCAGGCCGGATCGCATCAGAAACAAGGTTGGGAGACCTTCACCGATGCTGTCATTCGTGCCGTCTCCGACCATCAGTCGCACTGTGTCTTCATCCTTTGGGGAGGCTATGCCCGCAGTAAAAAGTCGCTGATAGACTCTTCCCGTCATCTCATTCTTGAGTCAGTCCATCCGTCTCCATTGTCTGCCAACCGCGGCGGATGGTTCGGAAATCATCATTTTTCGCGTTGCAACGAGTGGCTGACATCTAAAGGATTGACCCCAATCGAGTGGTAAATATCGTCCGATTCGCAACCTTTCATCGTCCAAACGATAGCCTTTTATCGTCCAAAACATAACCTTTCATGTTGTAAAGACTCAGTAATTATATTGTAAAGACTGAGTAATTACACTGTAAAGACTGAGTAATTACATTGTAAAGACTCAGTAATTACAACATGAATCAATGCCTTTCGGACGATGAAAGGCTATCTTTTGGACGATGTTTCGTATCTGTTCAGGGCGAAATTTTCTTCAAAAAGTGTGAAAAAAGTCTCAGAGAGACGATGCAAATCAATTTGTAACACTACACTATTTTTGCAGAATGTAACACATAAAATACGCTGAAAAATGCTCGTTTTTTGCCGATTTTATCACAAAATAACACTATTTTGATTAAATGTTACATGAACAACGATTTGTGTAACATGTTTTTTTTATTCTTGATTTACATTATTTATACCTTTGCAACAAGTTTTCAAATGCTATGATTTTTATCCAAGCGAAGATAATATAAATTTGTAAGGTAATTGAATAGAATAAAAACGTAAATTTCAACGAATCATATCTTATTAATAACAAATAACCTAAAAAATTATGCAAACAAACTTTAGGAAGACAGCAGTGGCTCTTGGTCTGCTCTCATGCTTCGGTATGTGTCCAGGCCTTCAGATTACTGCTTCTGCTGAATCAGCCGTACAGGCACAGCAGGCAAAGGTTATCAAAGGTAGTGTGTATGACTCAGAAGGTCCACTGATGGGCGCAGCTATCCTTGAGAAGGGTACATCGAACGGTGCAATTGCCGACGTTGATGGTAACTTTACTCTGAAACTGACCAAGCCAAACGCAACAATCGTTGTTTCGTATGTTGGTTACATCGCAGAGGAAGTTTCTACTTCTGGCAAGAACTTCGTACACGTTGTGCTGAAGGATGAGGGCCGCAACCTCAACGAAATCGTTGTTATCGGTTACGGTACTCAGCGTAAAGAGGCAGTTACTGGTTCTGTTGCATCAGTAAGTGCAGACAAACTGATGGAGAATCCATCATCTAACATTACTCAGGCTCTGCAGAACCGTGTCGCTGGTGTTGACATGCAGCAGACCAACTCACAGCCAGGTGCTGAGATGCAGATCCGTATTCGTGGTCAGCGCTCACTCTCTGCTTCTAACGACCCACTGATCGTTCTCGACGGTATCCCATTCATGGGTAACCTTTCTGATATCAACCCTTCAGACATTAAGTCTCTCGACATCCTGAAGGACGCATCTGCTACCGCTATCTACGGTTCTCGTGGTGCTAACGGTGTCATCCTCATCACAACAAACAAGGGTACTGTAGGTACAGCTGCTAAGGTTTCTTACAACGGCTATGTATCGTTCAAGACTCTCTTCAACCCATTCCCAATGATGAAGGGTGAGAAGTATTCACAGATGCGTGAGCTTGCTGGCAAGTTCAAGGACGGTATCGACGAGCATCCAGGCAACGACACTGACTGGCAGGATCTGTTCTATCAGACAGGCGTTTCGCACAGCCATGACCTGACTGTTTCTGGTGGTACAAACACTGGCTCGTACAGCTTCGGTGGCAGCTACAACCATGACGAGGGCGTTATCCCAACTCAGGCATTCGACCGTATGACTGTTCGTGCTAACATTGACCAGAAGATTGGCAACTATTTCAAGGTAGGTCTCTCTTCTACCAATACTTATAATAAGCGCAACGGCATGCACCTCGGTATGTATGGCATCCTCCAGATGACCCCGCTGGTTGACCCTAACAACCTCGCTGACCCAACAGGCCGCATTGCACGTATGTCTTCTGACGACGTATGGTTCATCACTAAGGACCGCATTGTTGACAACAAGGAGACATGGTTGCAGCACAACAACACTCTCGCTACATACAATACTGTATTCGGTGAGGTTTCTTGCCCATGGGTTGAAGGTCTGAGATACCGCATCAACCTCGGTCTGAACTACCGTGGTAACAAGATTGGTGGCTTCACAGGTACTGGTATCAACACTGTTAATGCAACAGAGCTCAACTCTGCTTCACTCCAGAAGAGCGAATATACAAACTATGCTGTTGAGAATGTTATCTCATATGACCGCACATTCAATGAGAAGCACAACATCTCGGCTGTAGGTCTCTACTCTGTAGAGCAGAGCCGTTACACACAGAACCACATGAGCTCACGTGGTGTTCCTGAGTACTTCCAGTACAACAACATCGGCGCTGGTAAGCAGGACGTTACCGTTAACCCTAGCTACCAGAACTACTGGCAGTCTGGTCTGATGTCATGGATGGGACGTATCATGTATTCTTACGACAACAAGTACATGATTTCTGCAGCTGTTCGTGCTGACGGTTCTTCACGTCTGGCAAAGAAGTGGCACACATACCCTGCTATCTCTCTTGGCTGGAATATGGCAAAGGAGAACTTCATGGAGGACATCAAGTGGATTGACAATCTGAAGCTCCGTGCTGGCTACGGTCAGACAGCTAACCAGGCTATCAGCCCTTACACAACTCTCGGTAGCCTCGGCACAACTCCTTACAACTTCGGTGACCTTGGCGATCAGTCTTACGAGACAGGTTACTACGTTACAAAGCTTCCTAACCCAGAGCTTGGTTGGGAGTACTCAGAGACTTACAACCTCGGTGTTGACTTCTCTCTCTTCCACGGTCGTCTCTCTGGTACATTGGAGTACTACGTGATGAAAACTAACGATATTCTTCTCAACGTTTCTCTCCCTTCAACAGCAGGTGTAGGTTCTTATACAGCTAACATCGGTAAGACACAGAACAAGGGCTTCGAGGCTACAGTCAACGGCATTATCCTTGAGAACAAGAACGGATGGTCATGGGAGGCTGGTCTTAACCTCTCTCTCAACCGTAACAAGCTCGTTGAGCTCGCTGACGGCAGCCTCCGTGACGAGGGCAATGGTTGGTTCGTAGGTCATCCAATCGACGTTCTCTATGACTATGAGTATGATGGTCTCTGGAACGAGGGCGATCCTGACTGGGACGTATTCCAGACTCTTGAGCCAGGTGGTAACGAGGGTATGATTAAGGTTAAGTACGAGAAGCGCTACAACGATAAGGGTGAGCTTCAGGCTATCGGTCCAGACGATCGTCAGATCATCTCTCTTGAGCCAACATTCACAGGTGGTTTCAATACTCGCGTATCTTATAAGAACTGGGATCTCAACGTTATCGGCGCATACCAGTGTGGTGGCAAGCTCATCTCTACACTCTATGGTGCTTCAGGCTATCTGAACATGCTGACAGGTCGTCGTGGCCAGGTTGACGTTGACTACTGGACTCCAGATAACAAGGATGCTAAGTATCCACGTCCAGGTGGTATCCAGTCAGGTGATAACCAGAAGTATGGTTCTACACTCGGCATCTTCGACGGCAGCTACGTTAAGATCCGCACTATCTCTATCGGTTACAACTTCTCAGGCGACTGGATGAAGAAGGCTGGTATCTCTGCTCTCCGTCTCTACGGTACAGTACAGAACCCATTCATCATCTACTCTCCTTACTACAGCGAGAGCGGTCTCGACCCAGAGCCTAACTCAATGTCTAACCAGGGACAGTTCCACGCTACTCAGATTGGCGGTCACGCACTCCCAGTAGTAGGTACCAATGCTCCTTGCACACGTAACTACCTGATCGGACTTAATCTTACATTCTAAAAGCCCCCTCCCGACCTCCCCAAGGGGAGGAGAAAGAGAAAGGCTTTATAAAATACAAATATAATTATGAAAACGAAGAATATATTTCGCATTTGCGGTTTAGCAGTTCTTTCTGCCGTAGCACTTTCTTCATGCTCTGACGTCCTTGACGAGCAGCCACGCAACGGCTACGACCCAACATACTTCACCACAGAGGATGGTGTTAAGGGTGGTCTTACCTCTCTCTACGCACACCTCCGTAACCTTTATGGTCAGGCTTACTACTTCACATCATGTGAGGCTGGTACTGACGAGTACACATACGGTCACTCTGCAGACGGTAACCAGAAGGACATCGATATGCAGATTACCGTAGATGGCAAAGAGCAGAAGTCAGGTAACTTGACAACTACTACTGTCCGTTCAGACGCTCTCTGGGGAACTGCATTCACAGAGATCAACACTGCAAGCTCTGTTATTGAGAATGCTTCTGCTGTTGGTATTGCTCCTGAGCTCGTAGCAGAGGCTTACTTCTTCCGTGGCTTCTACTACTTCAATCTCGTTCAGACATTCGGTGGTGTGCCACTGGATATGGGTTCTGGCGAACTGAAGCCAAACGCAAGTTCAAGCCGTACCTCAAAGCGTAACACTGTTGATGAGGTTTACGAGAAGGCTATCTTCCCTGATCTTGAGAAGGCTGTTAACGAGCTTCCTGCTAAGTCACGTGCTATCGGTACTGTTACTCAGACCACAGCTCGTCTCTTCCTTGCTAAGGCTTACCTGACATACGCATGGTGGCTTGAGAATCCAAACAACATCGATACTTATCCTGCTACTTCTAAGCGCGACAAGGGCCAGGCTCAGGCTTACTTTGATAAGGCATTGAAGGTAGCAGAGGCTGCTATCGCAGATAATGATAAATCAAAGACCTACGCTCTGCAGCCTACATTCTATGACGTAAACTTCTGGCAGAACGACCGTAACAACGAGTGGCTCCTCTGGGCTGACCACACCGTAAACAACGATCAGTATAACGGTGGTGGCCTCGGTTGGGGTAACGGTGGTGCTCCTGAGAACTTCGCTGGTTGGTTCACACAGTGGAACTACTGCGGTGACATGCGCGGCGATTTCTCTGACGGCACAAATGGCAACCCTGTTCTCCGTGAGGCTTGCCAGGCTCTCGGTCGTCCTTGGACACGTATGGCTCCTATTCCTGACGCTCTCAAGAAGTTCACTAATGTTGACAAGGACTCTCGTTGGGATGGTACCTTCACATATAAGTATCGCGTGAACATGGCTAAGGGTGGCAACAAGAGCGACTACGTAAAGGGTGCTAACGGTTCTCAGATAAAGAACGGTGAAACATTCCTCCAGTTCCTCCCTTACGATGCAGAGGGTGTTAAGTATGATGCAAAGAACGGTAACATCAACGCTGGTGAGCTTGAAGGTCACCCAGAGTTCGTTATCAACATCTCTGACGTCAGCCGTCAGTCATATCCTGGTGTATGGAAGCACATCGGTCACCGTACAGACCGCGACGAGGTTGGAGCACTTGGTAACCCTAACGGTTCTTCACCACGTCCATTCGTTATCGCTAAGTATTCTGAGCTCTATTTCGTAGCTGCTGAGGCTGCTGTTAAGCTCGGTAAGGATGAGGATGCATTCAAGTACATCAGCGCAATCGTTAGCCGTGCTGGTAAGTGGAAGACAAAGTTCAACGACTACACATACCTCGTAAGCAACACTGGTTACAACGATCTTAAGGTAGTTGAGAATTATGGTGACGAACTTGTTGCTAAGATCCAGAGACCTATCACTATCGACTATATCCTCGACGAGCGTCTCCGTGAGTACTGGGGTGAGGGCTATCGTTGGTTCGACCTCGTTCGTACACAGACTTGGGAGAAACTGGCTGGCGTTTATCACATCAGCGACGCTAACGGTCGTCAGGCTAAGGAGGTTAAGCGTGACATCAAGAAGCACTACTATCTCCGTCCTATCCCACAGGGCCAGATTGATGCTCTCCAGATGGATGACGCAGAGAAGGCTGCATACCAGAACCCTGGTTATTAAAATTAACCCCTAACCTCCCGCAAAGGAGGGAAAGGATACAATAAAACAGGCGGCACATCACTTGCAAGTGGTGTGCCGCTTTTGCCGTTGTATGCATTTCGATTACCGCTTACGGAACGTTTTTTAGGATGATATGTAAGACATAACCGAAAATTCGTAAATATCTTGTTTTATACCCCCATATACTCTTGCATATTGGAAAGATAATTTGTAAATTTGCATCAAAATTATTTTTCAAGAGAAAAAACTAAACGGAATTATTATGAAGAAAACATTAACAATCATCCTGTTGTTGCTGTGTGCAGCAATCAGTGTGCAGGCACAGGTGTCGTACGGCATCAGCGTGTGCGGCAAAGAAGTAACAAGCGACAATAGCGGCAATGTGCTTGGAGACGGCAAGGTCTCCTACAAGAATGGTACCCTTATGCTGATGGCAGGCGCAGACCTTACGGTCTCAGGTCCGAACTATGGTATCGAGGTAGAAGAGAGATACGAACGTTCAGATCTTAACATCTATCTTATGGGCGATGCCAAAATCCAGTCCTATGCTGACTGTATCCATCTCTCAAAGGACGTGAAAGTAACCTTCATGGGAAGCAAGACGCTCACCTTGAATTCAACGGCTGCTAATGGTATCTACGCAGAAGGTGAAGGCGACATCCTGTTCACAATGGGTATCACCGTCAATTGTATTGTAAAGAACGTCGGCTTCTACCATAACCCGAAGGAGAAGGGCCTACTCCGTTTCGCTGAGATGAAGACATCTACCATCTACGGAGAAGGAGGTGCTGTCATCGGTTTTGAGGACGTGGCATTTATGGCTAATTACCTGAAGGATGACTACTACACCTATGACAAAGTGAACCGCGTGATGCTGGACAACAGGAAGCAGACAGCACAGAGAGTCAACGTGGCTTACGGCTATGGTGTAACAATAAATGGCATAGATTTGACTCCAGAGAATGTTGGCACTCTCTCAAAAGTTTTCAGCTACGAAGAGGGCGACGGACTGTCCACATCACCTCAACTGACTATTCACGACACAGCAACATTAATTGCTCTTAGTGAAGCTCCGTTAATCGAGCTCCACAGAAATTGTGATGAGTTTATCATACATATTGATGGTGACGTCAAGATAGACGGAAAGGATATATCGTCATATTTCATTCTGAGCAAGGGCGAGTGCAGCCTCCAAATCGCAGGCACCAGGAACAACACCCTCACTGTCACCGGCTTCAAAAACGGTATTCAGCACTGCTATGACGATGCGATGCTCAACATGAACAACCAGAAACCCTTTGACAGCCGCTTGTGTATAAGGAAGTTGTTCATGAACATGGACCTCGCAGGTAAAGGCGATGGCATCACCACCGCTGCCTACATCTATTTCGATACATGTAATCTCAATATCACCAAATGTAAGCATCATGCCATCTGGGCTAAGTCCTACGCCTATGACGAAGCAGAAATCATCCTCCCTGCACGAGCTATGATTAACGGTGGATGTGTCATGGAGGCTGACTTCCATACCCCTGCAAAGAACGTATCCATCTCTTCTGAAGAATCATACGGAGTCGTTATCGGCGAAACCCCTATCACATATAAGAACTATAATGACGTCTTCGGCGACGGCACCGTGAGGTATGACTATCACACACATACCCTCTATCTCAACAATGCCAACATCGACGGCGTCAGCAGTAGGGACAAAATTGATATCTGCTGCAGCGGCACCAACAAAATCACAACTTTTCATGTAGGCTTTTACAACTCTAAGGCCACACCGAAAGACGAATACGCCACCAACATCCTGTTCGCATCTGAGAGCGCATCGCTCAATATTCATAGCTACAGCAGCGAGGGCGTCATCGTTCAGGGAGGCGGCCTCTACGTCGGGCCGGGTGGCTACCTCGAGGTCAGTGGCAGGCTTGACGCCGTTGTCGGTGGTGCTGGCCTCAATAACAGGGTCCTCATTGACGGAGCAAATGCCAAAATCAAATTTTCTGATATGGATGACAGACCATGGAGGTCATGGTTCTCACATTTCGATGAGGTGATCTTCCAGAATTGCCATCTTGTGCAGCCACAGGGTGTTTATTATGACACAGACAGAAAGATAATGCTTAATTCTGAAGGATATACCGAGAATTCAGATATGCTCATCAGCAATTCTCCGGTCATGCCAGTCTATGAATTTGATATTACCGGAGGTGAGGTCGTCTATAACGGAGCTCCGAACTACGACTGGAGCTATAAGTTTGTGGCTCCTTACGAAGGTTACAATCTCGAGTTCTTCTTTAACATACCAAATCAGCCGGCAGCTGGCATCAAGCCAGAGCTGACCTTCAACCTTGAGGACATGGATGCGGATAAGACCTATTTACGTAACACCTATAATGGCGCAACCGCTACATTCAGCTCTGTATCATTCACTGCATACGAAGGCACCGACTTTACAATTTATGAAGCAGAGATGGTGCTATACGACCAGAGCGTTGGCTTCAAGCTCCATTGTGTGGTGTATGACGATGAAGATCCACTTGCAACGGGCATCACGGCTCCATCTGTCAGCTCCCTCCATACAGGGAGGGCGTGGGGAGGGTCCCCAGCCTACAACCTCAATGGCCAGCGTGTCTCCGACAGCTACAAGGGCATGGTGATAAAGAATGGCAGGAAGTACACACCATCTAAGTGAAACTTATAAATATAAAAAAAGAATTATCAGCGAAATGAAAAGAACAATCAGATTTCTAATGCTACTGATGCTATTGACTGTATCAGTAGTGACGATGGCATCCGATATCGTCATCCCTGACGGTGGACTAAAGATTTATGAAATCGGAAACGATTACATCAAAATCAAATGGGAGAATGCTGTTGACCCAGACGGTTGCGACCCATCCAAACTCATTTACAGAGTTGGATGGCACGACCGTGTTGACGACATGTTGGAAGAGCCTTACACCTTTAGCAATTTCATGGAGGGCACCAACAAGTACACCATTTATGGTCTTAAGCCAAACACGAAGTATAAAATCTTGCTTCAGGTGCGCAGACCTGGTGATGCAAAGTTCACCAGGTACAAGACGACATACGAGACAACGACCAATTTTCACCCTATCGTAAAGTACCCGGGACTTGAAATCATGAACGCCACCGACAGCACCATCACCGTAGGCTGGAACAAGGTGTGGGAAACTATTGGCAACAAAAAGAACATCACCTATATCGTTCAGTATGAAGCTAAATATGACGATCTGATTTCCCTTCCCATGCCGAAGTGGCGTGTGGAAATGACAGACCAGGACACATACACCATCAGAACGAGACTTTGGGATAACCAGGAGTACCACGTGACGGTATTCGCCAAAGGACCCCACGACACAAAGGAGGCAGAAGTGGGATACAAGGTGGTGAAAACCAAAAAGACTACTGACAACGAGGTGTTTGTGAGAGCGGACTACCCTGACCGTATGTATGACGTCAGCATCCGAGACAATTCACTGGAAGTGGAGGTAATACGCCCATACAACAGCAACAACACTGTTACGGGTATCACTCATAAGATATACGTAAAGGAAACGTGGGATAACGTATGGAAGCTACACCCTTGTGAGGGCTACAGAGTAGCAAACTCTGACAAGATAAGGTATAAGGTCACCGACCTGAAGCCTGAGACGGACTATAACCTTATGCCTGTGTCTATCAACGATGCCAACGGCAACAAGATGTTCTATGATGTCTTCACGAGAAGAACAAGAGAGGTGCCTGACAACACTAAGCCGGAACTCGTCCACAGACAAATCAATGTCAATAACACGACAAAGAACACGGCTACTCTAACATGGGTTTGGGCAACAGACGACAGGACTCCAATGAAAGATCTCCGATATAATCTGTACATATTCAATCCGGAAGGAGATAAAATCAGGGAATACCACGTATATGACCAGGCAAGAGTCACGATTTACGACCTTGAGCCTTCTACCGAATATACGGCAAGACTCTCTGTCAACGATCAGTCAGGCAACCTGATTTTCTACGATGACTGCAAGTTCACTACCAAGGACGGCATTGCACCTGTCATAGCAGACCCAAAGCTCCGTGTATCAAAGTACTACGCAAAGGGCTTCGCTGTAGAATGGACTCCGGCTGCGGACGATGTCACCGCTCAGGATGAGCTGATGTACAATGTGGGTATCAAGCGTAGTGATGACTTAAACTTCAATATTGTTGCTACGCTCAACGGCGAGACTTCATACACGTTCAAAACACTTTCCGATCCTTTGAGCCCATACGACGTCAAGATCTATGTATATGACAAGGCCGGCAACAGGTCGGAATATGAGGTACTTGAGAGGATAGTTCATCAACATTATTTTCCTATAATCAGCGACAGGGAAGTCAAGACTTCCAACTTGACACACAACGGTGTCACGCTCAAATGGACAGAGGCATACGATGAATTAACGACTGCGAATGAGATGAATTATGTAATATTCTGCGACAAGGACGGACTCAGTGAGTTGCCAAAAGTAGCAGAAGTGTGTGGCACAACTTCATACACGCTGTCAGACCTTGAGCCAAGTACAAGATACAAAATAAGGATAATTGCCGTTAACGTAGACAGCGACTATTCTCGATACGAAGATACGATAATTACCACAGAGAAAGATCCGACTATTCCAGAAGAGTATGGCCTCTATGTAAACGGCGAATCCGTGACATCACTCAACTGCACCAATGTACCACGCATCCGTGGCAAGGCGACTTACAACGACAAGGCTAAGACGCTGGTTCTCAAAGACGCAGAGCTCAGCAGCATTGACTCACGTATTCCGCTGAACATTGTTCTTGAAGGCTATAACACCGTTAAGGGCAATATCGTCAGCAAGGAAAACAGACTGAGATTCCAGGGTTCCGGTATGCTGTATGTAGAGGGTTCCACCCCATGTGAGGTAGGCGGCCTTATCATAGAGGGCGGATGCACCGTAAGCCTGAGCGGTAGTGGCAGTTTGTCTCCAGGTCTTCTCCTTAACCAGAAGGGACTTTACATCTACGCATCTTCACTCAAGGTAAATGGTGGCGGCATCGCTCCGTCTATCATTGGTTGCACAGAACTTAAACTTACCGACTGTGAGTTCCTTTCTAATCACTCTTACGAGGACTCATGGTTCGTTGACGCAAACGGCGATCTTGCCACAGACAGAATCAAAATCGGTCCAAAGGACCTTATTCCTCCTACACTGCCAGCTGACGGTGATACGCCAATCATTGAGGTGAAAGACCACGAAGGTGCTTGGGTTGATTGGGATAGTGCTGAAGACAATGTCTCTGATGAAAACCTGATATACGAGGTTTATGTCAAGAATGCGAACACCGACACATACGGCGCTGAGCCAGAATACAGCGACGTCCTTACATCATGTCATATCGGGGGGCTTGAGCCAAATACTGAATACACCGTCTGCGTTGCTGCATGCGATGCTGCCGGTAACAAGGCATATTATAAAGAGGTGTCATTCACCACTGACCCTGACCCACTCGAGGCCAGACGCTACCCTGTATATATTATGGGCGATCAGGTGAACGGCGACAACTGCTACGACGTCATCGGCGATGGTGGTTCTGTCTCATACGACCCTGCCACCAATACACTGAGACTCGACAACGCCACACTCTCGGGCAACGGTCAGGCTATCCAGGCTTACGAGGGCATCAACATCGAACTTGTTGGCACCAACGTGATAAATACCGAAACAGGTATCTATACAACAAGCGGTCAGAGCAACATCATCTCGGGCTCTGGCAGTCTCCTGGTAATGTCTGCAAACCCAATCAACGGTTGGGGCGACATAGCACTGACAGGTGGATGTACCGTAGAACTCGATGCTACCGGCTGTGGCACCCCAGCCATCATGCTGGCATACAACACAATCAGCGTTGACAATTCAACACTGAAGGCTAAGGGCGACGAGCCTAACGCATCTATATATGGTTGTTCGACGCTGAATCTTACCGGCACTGGCATTACGTCTGGCAATACGTTTGACGCTGTCAGTGGTCAGTTCCTTGACGCTCAGGGCAATATGGCTACCAACGAGATTGTCATCACAATAGTGAATGATGAAGTTCCACTTGCAACTGGCATTACCTCTACTGCTGTTCAGCAAGAGGGCACAGCCTACAACCTCAATGGTCAGCGCATAGACAAAGACTATAAGGGCATAAGAATAATGAATGGAAGGAAATACATAAAGTAACAGAAAGTAATTAACCCCTCCCGGTAACCTCGTATAGAGGAAAGCGGGAGGGGTTTTGGGTTTAGCCTCGTTTGTTGTAAGGTACATTGACTTTGCTTGTCATTCCTATTAAGGAAAGTTGTCATTCGCTATGAATGACAAACTGGGAAAGACAGTGTTATCTTTGCCTTACTCTGTGTTAAGGTGGTAATTAATAGAACCCACCTTAATATAAATGGGGAAACTGAATAGTTGCTTATCCTAATCTGCTGAAGTAGGTTATTATCTCTTCCCAAGTCTTGAACGTGTCGCTGCCATACTCTATGGTCGTTGCCATGGAACCCTCAGGTGGACATGGCGAGATGAAGAAATCACCGTAGAGAAGATCTGGACGGTTGGTAAAGATGAGATGATCGTAAGCCGGCACACACACGTAGTTCTGTAGCCATTCTTTTACCTTATTATAATAGGTGTCGTCATTGCATGGTGATGGAGCAACGAAGTAAAGGTCGTACTTGTCAAGCAAAGCCTCTATAGCCTTGAGCATCGATGACGAAGCATTCATGTACGAGTCATGCAGACACTCAAAGTCTATGTAGATGACTTCACGCTGTCTGCCCTCCTGCCTGTCGTCTATCCAGCGGATGACAGGAATGAGCGCATGATGCACCACCTTGTCTATGAGTCTATGTTCGCCATGGAAAACAACAGACCCACCCTGGCCTTTCCGTATAGGGAGCGAGTATTTCTCAGTGAACAAATCATGGGTATGTACCACCGGATCCTTGTCGCCGAACAGTCCCCACACCTCGCCATGCTGCCTGTTAGTATCTACCTCGGCAAAACATTGCTCCGTACATTCACGGTATTCCTTTACTATCGCCTTGGTGATAACCATCTCCTGAACTCCGTCGCGTCTTGGGTTCTGGAACGTCAGTTTGCCTATCATGCCATGGCTACCCATCGTTTCGCCCATCTGGAATGCTGGGTTTACCAGAATTCGGTCATAGCCATGCAACTGCTCGGTGTACATTCCGCCCATAGAACTGCCAATGATGAGGTCCGGTTTCTCTTCCTCGCAAGTACGGTGCAACAGCTCCATTGCCTCCTGCGGGTGGATAGGCAGGTCTGGAGCAACGACGGTGACGCTTGGCAACAGTGTGCGCAATAGTGTCACAGTTCCCGATTGTCCACTTGAAGCAAAGCCGTGGACGTACAGTATTTTCTTGCCCACCATGAGGTCGGGCCATGTTTTTATATATTCGTTTGCCATAATGTGGACAAAATTACTAAAAAAACGACAATTCACAAAAATAATGTCCTTTTTTTTGTCCGTATCATCAAAAATGAGTAACTTTGCGATGTAAATATATCAAAAAAACAAGGGAAATGGCAATTTTGTTTACAAAAGTCTTGGAAGTTTGCAGAATTATTACTAATTTTGCACCCCAAATAAGGTAAAAAGATTACAAAACGTAAGATTTCCTCTTTAAAAACAAACATTATGACAGACAAACTGGAGATTAAAGAGGTCACAGACGTAGTAGTACGTTTTTCAGGTGACTCGGGCGACGGCATGCAGCTCGCCGGCAACATCTTTTCTACAGTATCGGCTACTGTAGGAAACGGTATCAGTACTTTCCCTGACTATCCAGCAGACATCCGCGCTCCGCAAGGTTCGCTGACAGGTGTTTCTGGTTTCCAGGTTCACATTGGCGAGGGCAAGGTTTACACTCCTGGTGACCTTTGCGATGTGTTGGTGGCAATGAATGCTGCTGCATTGAAGACTCAGTATAAGTATGCAAAGCCTAATGCAACAATCATCATAGACACTGACTCCTTCGGTCCAAAGGATCTGGAGAAGGCTCAGTTTAAGACAGAAGACTATCTGGGCGAGATGGGCATTGATCCTGATCGCGTTATCCAGTGCTCTATAACTACTCAGGTCAAGGCAGCACTTGCTGACTCTGGCATGGACAACAAGGCAATGCTGAAGTGTCGTAACATGTACGCACTTGGTCTTGTATGCTGGCTCTTTGACCGTGATCTTGAGCTCGTTGGCAACTTCCTGAAGGAGAAGTTCGCAAAGAAGCCTGCCATTGCTGAGGCTAACATCAAGGTTATCCAGGCTGGCTATGACTTCGGACACAATACTCACTCAAGCGCAACCAACGTTCGCCGCATTGAGTCGAAGGAGAAAGAGCCAGGCCGCTACATGGACATTACCGGTAACAAGGCAACTGCCTACGGTTTCATTGCTGCTGCTGAGAAGGCTGGGCTGAAGCTCTATCTGGGTTCTTACCCTATCACTCCTGCTACCGACGTGCTTCACGAGCTGTCTAAGCATAAGTCGTTAGGCGTTACTACAGTACAGTGTGAGGACGAGATTGCTGGTTGTGCTTCGTCAGTGGGTGCAGCATTCGCTGGTGCACTGGCTGTTACATCTACATCAGGCCCTGGTATCTGCTTGAAGAGTGAGGCAATGAACCTGGCTGTAATCATGGAGTTGCCTCTCGTTGTGCTCGACGTTCAGCGCGGTGGTCCTGCAACGGGTCTCCCAACAAAGTCAGAGCAGACCGACCTTCTGCAGGCTCTCTATGGCCGTAACGGCGAAAGCCCAATGCCAGTGATTGCTGCAACAAGTCCAACGGACTGTTTCTATGCTGCTTACGAGGCATCGAAGATGGCACTGGAGCACATGACTCCTGTCGTGCTTCTTACCGATGCTTACATCGCAAACGGTTCGAGCGCATTCAAGTTGCCTGACCTCGCAAAGATGGATGCTATCAATCCTCCATACGTTCCAGAGGAACTTAAGGGCACATGGACACCATACATGCGTGCTGAGAACGGCACCCGCTACTGGGCTGTGCCAGGACGTGAGGGCTTCACGCATATCCTTGGCGGTCTGGAGAAGGACGATAAGACAGGCGCTATCTCTACAAACCCTGAGAACCACGACCTTATGACTCGCAAGCGTCAGCAGAAGATTGACAATATCCAGGTGCCAGACCTCGAGGTCATCGGTGATGTTGACGACGCAGAGTTCCTCATCGTAGGCTTCGGTTCAACCTACGGACACCTCCGTGCAGCAATGGACGAGATGCGTGCTGCAGGCAAGAAGGTCGCAATGACTCACTTCAAGTACATCAACCCACTGCCAAAGAACACCGCTGAGGTACTCCTGAAGTATAAGAAGGTGGTTGTTGCTGAGCAGAACATGGGTCAGCTTGCTGGCTATCTACGCATGAAGGTTGACGGTTTTGCACCAGCACAGTACAACGAAGTAAAGGGTCAGCCATTCGTAGTAAGCGAACTCGTGGAGGCATTTAACGAAATCATTAACAAATAAAAGAAAGGGCATAAACTATGGAATATACAGCTTCAGATTTTAAGAAGGGTCAGCCTCGTTGGTGCCCTGGTTGTGGTGATCATTTTTTCCTTGCTTCGCTGCATAAGGCAATGGCAGAGATAGGCGTTGCACCACATAACGTAGCGGTTATCTCTGGTATCGGTTGTTCGTCTCGTCTGCCACACTACATGGCAACATACGGCATGAACACCATCCACGGACGTGCTGCTGCTATCGCTACAGGCGCAAAGGTTGCCAACCCAGATCTTACCGTATGGCAGGTGTCAGGTGATGGTGACGGACTGGCTATTGGTGGTAACCACTTCATCCACGCTAACCGTCGTAACATCAACCTCAATATGATCCTCCTGAACAACCGTATCTACGGTCTTACAAAGGGACAGTATTCACCAACATCTCCACGTGGATTCGTCTCTAAGTCAAGTCCTTACGGCACTGTCGAGGATCCATTCCGCCCAGCAGAACTCTGCTTCGGCGCACGCGGACATTTCTTCGCTCGTACCGTTGCTACTGACGGCAAACACACCGTTGAGGTGCTGAAGGCTGCCAATGCACATAAGGGTGCATCGGTGACTGAGGTTCTGCAGAACTGCGTTATCTTCAACGATGGCACACACTCTTCTGTTTATGACAAGGCTGGTCGTGCAAAGAACGCTATCTATGTAGAGCATGGCAAGAAGCTCGTCTTCGGTGAGAACCAGGAGTTTGGCCTCGTTCAGGATGGCTTCTCACTCAAGGTCGTAGAGATAGGTAAGGATGGCTACACCATCGACGACGTACTCGTACACGATGCACACTGCGAGGATAACACTCTGCAGCTCAAGCTTGCGCTCATGGGTAACGGCGATGGTTTCCCAGTAGCCCTCGGCGTAATCCGCGACGTTGACGCTCCAACCTACGACGACTGTGTCACAGCTCAGATTGAAGAGGTTAAGGCAGCAAAGAAGTATCACTCTTTCGCTGAGCTCCTTGAGACAAACGATACTTGGGAGGTGAAGTAATAAGACCCCCCTCCCTGACCCTCCCCTGGGGGGGAGATAAAAAAGCGCTCTTTCCTCGCTGTTTGAGGGAAGAGCGCTTTGTATATATACTAAAGATTTGTAAAAATAATCGGTAATTATCTTTTTTATAAATCTTTTGTTTGCTTGTTTGATGGAAATGTATTAACTTTGCACAAAAGTTATTTAATAATAGCGTTATGAACTACGAAGACAACTTCATCCGCTTTGATTGGGCAGCCAAGAGAATACTGCGTGATAAAGCAAATTTCGGCGTGTTGGAAGGACTGATAACAGTTCTTCTTAATGAATCTGTGCATATTGTTGAGATATTGGAGAGTGAGGGCAATCAGGATGTATACGATGATAAATTTAATCGTGTTGACATCAAGGCAAAGAATTCCAAAGGGGATATTATCATTGTAGAAATACAGTTGACGCGTGAGTTGTATTATCTTGAGCGCATACTCTTTGGCGTGGCAAAATCCATAACAGAGCACATACATCTTGGCGACAAATACGATAAGGTAAAGAAGGTGTATAGTATCAGTATCCTTTATTTTGATTTAGGGAAAGGTGCTGATTATCTGTATCATGGTCAGACAACATTCACTGGCGTGCATACCAAGGATACCCTTCAGATAACGACAAAGGAGAAGGATGTTATTGAGATGAAGACTCCGCAGGAAGTGTTCCCTGAGTATTTCCTCATTCGCGTTAATGAGTTCAATAAGGTTGCAACAACCCCGATAGAAGAGTGGATGGATTATCTCAAGTCAGGACATATCCGCAAAGACACTTCTGCACCAGGTCTGCAGGAGGCTCGCCAAAAACTTAACTACTTGCAGATGTCAGCCAAAGAGCGTTCTGCATACGATCATCACATAGATGCCATCATGATACAGAACGATGTTATTTCTACTGCGCAGAAGGAAGGTCGTGCAGAAGGTCGTGTGGAGAATAAAATAGAAACTGCACGAAAGATGAAAGCAAAGAAATATCCTATTGAAGATATTGTGGATATAACAGGACTTTCCATTGAAGAGATCAATGCGTTGCAAGCATAAAAAACTTCAAATAAAAACGTATAAGCGCTCTTTCCTCGCTGTTTGAGGGAAGGGCGCTTTTTGCTTGCATAATGGATTCTATTTTGGTGTGGGCTGTCCGTTGGCATTATACTCAAATGTCATTTCGTATCCATCGTTTTTTACGGACTTCAGAAGTGGTTTCGCTTTCTGAGTGATCTCAAAGTGTGAACCATCGTTCTTCTTTCCGTTAATAAAGTATTCGGCATTGCCATATCCTGGCTTTTTAAGCGAGAAAGAGAGCGTGTCGCACTTGCCGTTAGGCCAAGTGATGATGACAGATTCGTTCTCCCAAAGGCGTGAACTGTCCCATTCTCCCAGATAGATTGCCGTTGTCATACTGCCATCTTTCTTTCTTACATTGACTATTCCCGGGGTCCAAAGTTTGTCGTTACTACGTGAGATAATTTCATTGCCTAAGATAGTGTACTCAGTACCGTTGTATTCAATTGTTGTGTGACTGACGAATGCTTCGTCCTCAATCAAGTTCTTGCCGTTCGCGTCAACGACTTCTACCGTCATGAAAATGTTACGATTGATCGGGTTCTCATCTTCCTTGTCGCATGATGACAGGGTTAATAAAGCTGTTGATATAACCAGCAGCATGCTCATAAATAAATCTTTCATTGTGAATTTGTTTATTATTGAAGTTCTGCTCTAATAACGAAGTTTATTGCTGTTTTATTGCATGAACAATAACATTTCTCGTGATGTTCAATACACAAACATTTGCTCATTTCCAGAAAAATGAGTACCTTTGCATGCAAATAGGTATTAGCGAGACATACGATATGAAGACAATATTTATTAAGCCATTGCAACCAACCATAAAAACAGCATCATGGCTTCTGAAACTGATGGTTACAATATCACTGGCAGTAGCATTGCTGCAGCATTTTGGAGTGATAGGGTGGGTGGCACAATATCTTAACCCGGTGTTTATAAGACTCGGGTTGCCCGGTTCCTCATCCATTATTTTCATCTCTGGCGCTATGGCAGGGACTTATGCTGGCATAGCAGCTATGGCAAGCATACAACTGACTATGCGTCAGGCTACTATCGTCGGACTTATGATAGCCCTCTGCCATGCGTTGCCTATGGAGTGCTCGGTCAATAAGAAAACAGGTTCTCCGTTCTGGCGCATGGGACTGATACGCATCATCATGGCCTTCGTTTGTGCCGTCTATCTCAACGCCCTGCTACCAGAAATGGATGCCCCATACGTCTATATCGGTGCAGCCCAGAACAGTACACTCGCGGAAGTGTTGACAATATGGTGCATATCGCAACTGAAGATGGCCGTTATGGTTGTCGTAATCATCTATTCACTCATGGTCGTACAGCAGTTGATAGAGGTTTACAACCTGCTGCCAAAGATATCCCGTTTCCTCTCACCCCTGATGCGATTATTCGGTTTGCCGACCAAGGCTGCATACATGTGGCTTGTGGGCAACGTGCTGGGTATCAGCTATGGTTCGGCAGTGATGGTCGATCTTGAAGAACGTGGACTAATCAGTAAGGAAGAAGCACGCGAAACCAACTATCATCTCATCATGAACCACTCACTCCTTGAAGATACCATCGTCTTTGCCTTGACCGGTATTTCAGTCTTTTGGATTATCTCAACAAGAGTGCTCTTCGCCTTACTCCTTGTCTGGGGACGCAAGGGCGTCATGATGCTGAGACATAAGGGAAATTGACACACAATGGCATGCACAATGAACGGTTTTTGTGCCATAAACAAACATAAATCAATATTTATGGTGTGTAGATAGTAAATAATTACTAAAAAGCATGCAAAACCGTTGCGGATATGATAGTTTTTTAGTAACTTTGCACCAAATAGCGTGAAAGTCGGTTTTCAGGAAAAGACCTGTTCTCGCTAAATGTTAAAAGTATAGATTATTAATTCTTTATAAAACAGGTAAAAACAATGGCAAATCTTGATTTGACAAAGTACGGAATCACTGGTTCTACAGTGCTGTTCCACAATCCTTCTTACGAGCAGCTGTTCGAGGAGGAGACAAAGGCAGGCCTCGAGGGCTTTGAGGTAGGTAAGAACACTGAGCTTGACGCAGTAAACGTTATGACAGGTATCTACACTGGCCGTTCGCCTAAGGATAAGTATATCGTAATGGACGAGAACTCTAAGGACACTGTATGGTGGACAACAGAGGGCTACAAGAACGATAACCACCCAATGACTGAGGAGGTTTGGGCAACTGTTAAGGACCTCGCTGTTAAGGAGCTCTGCAACAAGAACCTCTATGTTGTTGACGCATTCTGCGGTGCTAACAAGTATACACGTATGGCTGTCCGCTTCATCGTTGAGGTAGCTTGGCAGGCACACTTCGTTACAAACATGTTCATCCAGCCAACAGCTGAGGAACTTGAGAACTTCGAGCCAAACTTCGTTATCTACAACGCTTCTAAGGCAAAGGTAGAGAACTACGCTGAGCTCGGTCTTAACTCAGAGACTTGCGTTGCATTCAACGTAACAAGCCGTGAGCAGGTTATCATCAACACATGGTACGGTGGTGAGATGAAGAAGGGTATGTTCTCTATGATGAACTACTACCTCCCACTCCAGGGCATCGCTTCTATGCACTGCTCTGCTAACTGTAACATGGACGGCGAGGAGACAGCTATCTTCTTCGGTCTCTCAGGTACAGGTAAGACAACTCTTTCTACCGACCCTAAGCGTCGCCTTATTGGTGATGACGAGCATGGTTGGGACGACAACGGTGTATTCAACTTCGAGGGTGGCTGCTACGCTAAGGTTATCGGCCTCTCAAAGGAGAACGAGCCAGACATCTACGGTGCTATCAAGCGTAACGCTCTCCTTGAGAACGTAACTGTTGCTGCTGATGGTACAATCGACTTCAACGATAAGTCAGTTACAGAGAACACTCGTGTTTCTTACCCAATCAACCACATCAACAACATCCAGCCAGGTTCATCTGCTCCAGCTGCAAAGAACGTTATCTTCCTTTCTGCTGACGCATTCGGTGTACTCCCTCCAGTATCTATCCTGAC